>JBLJBS010000099.1:0-4624 GCA_047637695.1 Aquamicrobium sp.
GGGAGTTCGAATGGCCGCTACCATGCGGCGCGCGCCTCCATGGCGACCGGGCCGTCGATACGGGCCGTCCACAGCCGCAGTCCCTCGCCATCCTCCTGCGCGTTAAGCGTGAAGTCGGCGGTATCGAAAAGCGGCGAAAGCGAGCGGAAGTCGAACTGCCTCGGGCGTTTGCCGTGAATATGTTGCGCAAGCTGGATGAGCATCGTCGTCTGCATCGGCCCATGCACGATCAGGCCCGGATAGCCCTCTTCCTTCGTCACATAGGGCGTGTCGTAATGGATGCGGTGACCGTTGAAGGTCAGGGCGGAATAGCGGAAAAGAAGCGCCGCAGAAGGGGTGATCTGCATCCGGTGTTCGCCATGCGGCGCCGGCTCGGCCGCCTTTTTTGCGGCGCCGGCGTCGTCGACGCCGCGATAGACGATGTCCTGGCGTTCCTCGATCACCATGACCCCGTCGCTTTCGATGCGGTGATTCACGGTCACGAAGCAGAGCGTCCCGCTACGCCCTTCCTTGGCGACGACGTCCCCGATGGTCGAATGGCGGGTCACCGTCTCGCCGATACGGATGTCGCCGTGAAAGGTCAGGGCGCCGCCCGCCCACATGCGGCGCGGCAATGACACAGGCGGCAGAAAGCCGCCACGCGAGGGATGCCCATCCGGGCCGAGGCTCGCGGTCGGCGCCGCAGGCGGTGCGACGCAGAAATGGATCAGCGCCGGCGCGACATCGCCGTTTCGGGCTTCTCCCGTCTGGTCGAAGGTCGCCCTGAACCTTTCCACCATCGCCGGCGTCAGCAATTCGGACCGGGTCTCCCGGCGGCCGATCCACTGGCGTAGCTGCTCCACCTCCGTCATGTCGCTTCCTTTATCTTCGGCAGCGCTGGCACGGCGCCATAGCGGCGCTCCTCGCCGGCGAAGATCGGGGCAGGGGCCGGATAGCTGACGGGTCCGTTGGGCGTATCCACGATAATGCGCCGAAGATGAGGGTGCCTGGCCAGCCCTTCCATGTCGTTGACCGCCGCGAAGGCGACGTCGGCTTCAAGGAGGGCCGCGGCAGCCTCAGCCGCGGTTCGGAAGGCAAACCCCGCGGCAACCTCCCTGTCCGTTTCCACCCGGTTGCGGACGCGCGCCACGTTGGTCGCGAAACGCGGATCGCGAGCGAGCCGGGGCTTGCCGAGGAAAAGCTCGGCCAGCTTCTCCCATTCCCGATCGCTTTGGATCGAGATCAGGATCTGCGCTCCATCCTTGCAGGCGAAGACACCGTAAGGGGCAATCGAGGGATGGGAAAGGCCGACCCGCCGGGGCGACTTGCCACCCTCATGGTTCAGAAGCGGCACGGTCAGCCAGTCGGCTATCACGTCGAACATCGAGACGGAAATGTTGGCGCCCCTGCCCGTCCTTCCCCGGCGAATGAGCGCCTCGAGGATCGCGGCATAGGTGGTTGCGCCCGTTGCGATGTCCACGATCGAGATTCCCACCCTTGCCGGGCTCTCGGGCCCTCCGGTGATCGAACACAGGCCCGAATCGGCCTGTGTCAGCAGGTCGTAGGCCTTGCGCTCGGCCATCGGACCGCCCTCACCATAGCCGGAAATGGAGGCCAGGATCAGCCGCGGATAGTCGCGGGCCAGACGCTCCGCGTCGAAGCCCAGGCGGGCGAGAGCGCCGGGCTTGAGATTCTGCACCACGACGTCGGCCGTGGCGAGCAGATCGGTAAGCCGGCGCTTGCCCTCGGGGGTGGCGAGATCGAGCGCGACGGATTCCTTGCCGCGGTTCAGCCAGACGAAATAGCTCGACTGACCATTGACCGCGGAATCGTAGCCGCGCGCGAAATCGCCTTCCGGGCGCTCGATCTTGATGACCCGCGCGCCCGCATCGGCCAGCCGCACGGTCGCGAAGGGTGCTGCGACGGCCTGCTCGATCGCGACGACGGTGATCCCATCCAGGGGGGCCGCCGCCATCAGAAGCTCCTCGGCAGCCCGAGCACATGCTCGGCGACATAGGACAGGATGAGGTTGGTCGAGATCGGCGCAACCTGATAGAGCCGGGTCTCGCGGAACTTGCGTTCGACATCATATTCGCAGGCGAAACCGAAGCCGCCGTGGAACTGCAGGCAGGCGTTCGCCGCTTCCCAGCTCGCCTTCGCGGCAAGATATTTGGCCATGTTGGCCTGGGCGCCGCAGGGCTGCCCTTCGTCGAACAGGCGGCAGGCCTCGTAGCGCATCAGATTTGCGGCCTCGACCTCGATAAAGGCTTCGGCAATGGGAAATTGCACGCCCTGGTTCTGACCGATGGGACGGCCAAAGACGATGCGTTCGCTCACATATTTCGACACCCGGTCGATGAACCAGTATCCGTCGCCGATGCATTCGGCCGCGATCAGCGAGCGCTCGGCGTTGAGGCCGGTCAGGATATATTTGAACCCCTGCCCCTCCTGGCCGATGAGGTTTTCGGCCGGAATCTCCAGATTGTCGAAGAACAGCTCGTTCGTCTCATGATTGACCATGTTGCGGATCGGCTGGACCGTCATCCCCTTCGCCATGGCGTCCTTGACGTCGACCAGAAAGATCGAAAGGCCTTCCGACTTCTTCTTGACCTCGTCCAGCGGCGTGGTCCGGGCCAGAAGGATCATCAGGTCGGAATGCTGAATGCGGCTGATCCAGACCTTCTGGCCGTTGATGACATAGCGGTCGCCCTTCTTCACCGCCGTGGTCTTGAGCTGCGTCGTGTCGGTGCCGGTGGTCGGCTCGGTGACGGCCATCGACTGCAATCGCAGCGCGCCCGTGGCGATCCGGGGCAGGTATTTCCGGCGCTGCTCTTCCGAGCCGTGCCGGATCAGCGTGTTCATATTGTACATCTGCCCGTGGCAGGCGCCGGAATTGCCGCCCGCACGGTTGATCTCCTCCATGATGATCGAGGCTTCGGTCAGGCCGAGGCCGGAGCCGCCATATTCCTCCGGGATAAGGGCGGCCATCCACCCGGCTTTCGTCAGGGCGTCGACGAATTCTTCCGGATAGGCGCGCGCCTCGTCGACCCTGCGGTGATATTCGTCGGGGAATTCGGCGCAAAGGGCGCGAACCGCCGTGCGGATATCCTGATTCTGGTCGGTGCGTTGCTGATGCATCTTCAGCCTGTCCTTGTTAAAGCACGTCGCGATCTTCCGGGCTTCAGCCGGGCATCATGTGGCTTCGCACCGATGCTGACTGTCCAAGGCCGTTCAGCCTTTGCAGCCAGTCCACATTGGTCCTTGCGGCGAAGCCCGCCGTCAGCGCCCGGAACTTTTCGGCGCGCGCTTCGGGCGAAGGAAAGGTTTCCGGCTCGCCGGAGGGGTCGCCGATGCGCAGGACATGCGTTTGCGCCGCCGTTTCCACTTCGAGCGTCGCGCCGAAGGGATGGCGCAGACCCTCCAGCGTCTCGTCATGCCGCACCTCGACCCTGTCGGCGATGGCGTCGGTCTCCGGTTGGCCCAGCAGGTCGTAATCGTCCCAGCCGAAACGGCCGCGCTGCAGGGCGACGGCGGCGGCGAAGGGCATCGAGAACTGGCCGTCGACCACGGAACGCGCCCGGCGCTTGGCCTCGATCGGCGCGCCGACAAGGGCGATGCCGTTGCGGTGCAATCCGACCGTGATGCGCGAGATGTCGCTGGCGTCCAGTTCCTTACTGCGACAAAGCTCCAGCAGGCCGTCCACCGCGGCGTGGGTGTAGCGACAGGCGGGATAGGGCTTCACGCCGATCCGCATCGTTTCCCATGTCCGACCCAGATCGGCGACGGCGCGGCGCGGGTCGGCCCCGTCGCTGTAGCCTTTCAGGAATCCGTGCCTGCCGTCGAGCGCGTCCTTCGCACCGATGAAGCCTTCCGAGGACAGCGTCGCCGCCATCAGCCCCTTCATGGCCGCTTCGCCGACCTGATAGCGCTTGTTCCACGCGCCGTTTTCGAGGAATTGCAGCGATCCCGAAGCCTGGCTTGCCGCCACGCCGAAGGCAGCCTCCATTCCGGCGACATCCAGCCCGAGAAGGCGTCCGGCCGCAGCCGCTGCGCCGAAGGTGCCCGCGGTCGCGGTGGGGTGGAAGCCCCTTGCGTAGTGCGCCGTCGGATCCAGCGCCATACCCAGCCGGCAGCAGACCTCGAAACCGATGACGATGGCCGCGATCAGGTCCACCCCGCTGGCGTCGACCAGTTCGGCTGCGGCGAGAGCGGCAGGAACCACCGGCGCGCTGGGATGCAGCGAACTGTCCGAATGCGTATCGTCGAAGTCGAGCGAGTGGCCGAACGTACCGTTCAACAATGCCGCTGCGGCGGGCCCGAAGCGGCGCTGGAGGCCGAAAACCGTGCAAGGTCCGTCGCCCGCCGGGCCCAGGCGCTCCACCATCCGCAGGACGACTGGGCTGGAATCGCAATCCTCGGCCGCGCGAATTGCGGAGCCGGCAAAATCCGTCAGCAGAGCCTGCGCTCGCCCGGCCACCTCGCCTGGCACGGCATGAGAAGGGGTTTGCGCCGCAAACTCCGCCAATCGGGCTGTAATCGACATGCTGGACTCTCCTTTGCTGCAGCATGTCGAGGCAGCACGAACCTGTCCAATAAGTCTTTGACGGGACTGGTATAGCGGATAAATATACCGCATCCGTCATAC
>JBLJBS010000100.1:0-5434 GCA_047637695.1 Aquamicrobium sp.
CCGGTCTGGCTCGGCTGGGCGGCGGGCGGCGCGGCCGCCGGCGCGCTCGGCTGGGCGATGGGCCGCATCACGCTCGGCCTGCGCGCCGACTACATGGCCATCGCCACGCTCGGCATCTCCGAGATCGTCAAGGCGTTCCTGAAGAACGCCGACTGGCTGACGCGCGGCACGCTGACCGTCTCGCCGATGCCGTGGCCGGTGCCGACGCCGCAGGAGCTCGGCTTCGTCGCCTCCCGCGCCGCCTATCTCAGCGTCACCGCCCTGCTGATCCTCGCCATCTTCGTCCTTCTCCAGCGCGCCTGGCATTCGCCGTGGGGCCGGATGATGCGGGCGATCCGCGACAACGAGGTCTCCTCGGCCGCGATGGGCAAGGACATCAACCGCCGCAGGCTGGAGATGTTCGTCCTCGGCAACGTCATCATCGGCATCGGCGGCGCAGCACTCATCACCTTCTCGTCGATCTTCGACCCGGCCTCGTTCATGCCGCTGAACCACACCTTCCTGATCTGGGTGATGGTGATCCTCGGCGGCGCCGGCAACAATCTCGGCACCGTGTTCGGCGTCGTCCTCGTCTACATCATCTGGACGATGTCGGAGCCGGCGGCGCTGTTCCTGTTCAGCCAGGCAGCCGCGTGGGGCAACGACCTGTTCGGCTGGCAGGCGCCGTCCGATCTTGCGACGCGGGCGCTGCAGATGCGGGTCTTCGTCATCGGCCTGACGATCACCCTCGTCCTGCGCTTCGCACCGAACGGCCTGCTGCCGGAAAAGCCGGTGAAATACGAATAGGTCAGTAGACCGGACGAATTCGTCCTGATAAACGGGCGGCAATCCTCCGCGATTGCCGCCTTTCCCATGATCTGGCGCTGAAAAGATCGGTTAACGCCGACGATCGCACCGGTTTTCTTTGCCGTTATTACCGCTATCACCGCTTTTCACAGGCCGGAGGCGCTTTACCGCCGCTGCCGGGCGGACCTACACTTCAAGGCAATTCAGGCCCTCATGGTTCCGGCATGGACAACGGGACAGCCCAGAGGGAACCACCTGAAGCTCCCCGCTCCGGGAGCGACGGCTTGACCTGCGGCTTCGTTCGCAGACAAGGCAGATCGTCCGGATGTCCGAAGCGGGATCGCCCGAGAAGGTCTTTCGATCCTGGGCAACCCTGGATCACAAGCCGTTGACGGCGAACCGATGCTGCCATGAAGGCCGGGAAAGCCCTTCGATGGTATGTCGCCTGCGATGCTTCGGCGCGCAACGGCATGGTCAGAGCGGATGCAGCCTCCGGGATGCCGACCGTCATGGCCGTTCCATGAAGGCGACGCCTTCGACCGCTTCGGCGGAGCGATTGCGGAACGCCTTCATGCAACAGGGAGGCGCTGGGAGAAATCCCGGCGCCGACTATTTTTAAGGCATATGCTTGGAGACGGGCGCGGGAACAACCGCCGCGGTTACAGAAGATCGATCAGGAACGGGATCAGCGGCGCATCGGCTTCCGGCATCGGATAGTCGCGCAACTTGTTCGGCCGCACCCATTTCAGCGCCTGATGCTCGCGCGGCTGAGGGAAGCCCCAGAAGCGGCGGCAGACGAACAGCGGCATCAGCAGGTTGAAGCTGTCATAGGAATGGCTGGCGAAGGTCAGCGGCGCCAGGCACGTCACTTTTGTCTCGATGCCGAGCTCCTCGGCCAGTTCCCGCACCACGGTTTCTTCCGCAGTCTCGCCCGGCTCGATCTTGCCGCCGGGAAACTCCCACAGTCCGGCAAGCTGCTTGCCTTCAGGTCGCTGGGCAATCAGCACGCGGCCGTCGGCGTCGACCAGCGCGCAGGCCGCGACCAGCAGCAGCTTCTTCGGCGCGGGGGTGTCGCTCACGCCGAATCCTCCTGCGGTGCCTGGCGATAGTGATAGCGGTAGGCCTCCGTGAACCCCATCGAGCGATAAAGGCCGATGGCGTTCTCGTTGTCCGCGTCGACTTGAAGCCAGACGGTGCGCGCGCCGCGCGCCTGCGCCCATTTCAGCGCCGAAAGCAGGATGCGCCGCCCATATCCCTGGCCGCGCCGGCCGGTCTCGGTCGCCACCTCGAACAGGCCGGCGAGATCGTCGTCATGGACGCAGATCGCCGTCGAGACCGGGGTGGCGCCCTCTTCGAGGACGAACAGTCCAGCCTCGGGCTGGATCGAGCTGATGATCTCCGACAGGCCGGGGCGAAGCGTGGGATCGAGACTGCGGATCGCGATGGCGGCGTTGATGAAGCGGCCCATGTCCTTCAGCGGAATATGGTGCATCGCATCCGCGACCATGGCCTCGGACAGCGGCGCGCGCATCACCAGCGATTCCGCGAAGCGCGACCAGCCGGCTTCGTCGAGATGCCCGGAGATCGCCGGCGCAGCCAGCGGCGAGATGCGGAACGTCAGCGGCCGGCCGTAGGCTGCGAACCGGCGCGCCGCACGGGCGATGCGCTCGGTCAGGTTGGCGTCGTCGACCGGGTCGAGCGGGTTGATCGAGTTGAGCCGCTTGGCCGGGTGGCCGCCGGAGAGACGCACCGCCCATGTGCCGTCATAATGGACCGAGGTCGCCGGCCAGGCACGGAAACCGGCCGCCTCGAAACGGCGGACGGTCGCGAAATCCCGGTCGAGCCGGTTTCCCTGGGTCACTCGGCCATCCAACTCAGCTGCGATAGTCGCCATTGATGGTGACGTACTCCTTGGTCAGGTCGCAGGTCCACACCGTGGCCTTGCCGCGCCCCAGCCCGAGATCGGCGCGGATCGCAATCTCGTCGCGCTTCATATAGGCGGAAGTCGCGGCTTCCGAATAGGCCGGGTCGCGTTCGCCTTCATGCGCGACGCGGATGTCGCCGAACCAGATCGAGAGAAGGTCGCGGTCGGCCGGCTCGCCGGCCTTGCCGACCGCCATGACGACGCGGCCCCAATTGGCATCCTCGCCGGCAACGGCGGTCTTGACCAACGGCGAATTGGCGATCGAAAGCGCGACCCGCTTGGCGGAACGTGCCGATTTCGCGCCGGTGACCGTCACCTCGACCTGCTTGCGCGCCCCTTCGCCGTCCCGCACCACCTGAAGCGCGAGATTCTTGAGAATGCGGTTGAGCGCGCGTCGGAAGGCGGCAAGCCGCGCGTCCTTCGGATCAGCGATGCGCGGGGCGCCGCGCTTTTCCGCGGCACCGGTCGCGAACAGGATCAGGGTGTCGCTGGTCGACGTGTCGCTGTCGACCGTGACCGCGTTGAAGGTCTTCGCGGTGCCCTTCGACAGCATGTCCTGAAGCACCTGCGCCTCGATCGGCGCATCGGTGACAACGAAGGACAGCATCGTCGCCATGTCCGGCGCGATCATGCCCGCGCCCTTTGCGATGCCGTTGATCGTGACCTCCGTCTCGCCGAGCAGCACCCTGGCGGTGGCATATTTCGGGTAGGTGTCGGTGGTCATGATCGCCTTGCCGGCCTCCGGCCAGCCGTCGGGCGTGGCATCGGCCGCCATGCCGGCCAGGAGATGCGTGAACTTGGCGGTATCCAACGGCTCGCCGATGACCCCGGTCGAAGCGAGGAACACCTCGCTTGCCGCGCAGCCTGCCGCCTGCGCCGCGGCCTTCGCGGTCAGCTCGGTCGATTCGCGACCGCGCTTTCCGGTGAAGGCATTGGCGTTGCCGGAATTGACCACGAGCATGCGCGCCTTGCCGCCGGCAAGGTTCTGCCGGCACAGGTCGACCGGCGCCGACGGGCATTTCGAACGCGTGAACACGCCGGCGACGGTCGTGCCTTCGTCGAACACCATGGCCAGCAGATCGGTGCGGCCCTTGTACTTGATGCCGGCCTGGGCGGTGGCGATGCGCACGCCCTCGATCGCCGGCATCTTCGGCTGTTTCTTGGGCGCGAGCGGGGAAATGGTTTCCGACATGGCGATTGCCGATCCGTTGGCGTTTGTTCTAGGGGTCTGGTTATTCCTGGACCTGGCTATTCCTGGGTCTGGCCTTCTTCGCCGGGCGCCTCGAGCGCGGCCTTCAGCGCCGGGTCCGAAATCTCGACCGCCGCCGCCTCGCGCAGTTCGGTCACCTTGGCGAAATAGTTCTCGCGCAGCACGAGGGTGCGGAACTGCTCCGCCACCTGCTCGAATGCCGGCGGCTGCTGGGCGCGCTTGTCCTCGACCTTGATGACGTGCCAGCCGAACTGGGTCTGCACCGGCTCCTTCGAATAGGCGCCGACTTCGAGGGCGAATGCCGCCTGCTCGAATTCCGGCACCATGCGGCCCTGACTGAAATAGCCGAGGTCGCCGCCCTGCGCCGCGGCGCCGTCCTTCGACTTTTCCTTGGCGATGGTCTCGAAGTCGCCGCCTGCCTCGAGCTCCTTGATGATCGCCTCGGCTTCCTCCTTGCTGTCGACGATGATGTGGCGGGCACGGATCTCGTTCACCGGAGGGGTCTCGGCGATCTGCTTGTCGTAGCGCGCGCGCACGGCCTCGTCGGTCACCTTGGCCGCCACTTCCTTGTCGATGAAGCTGCTGTGCAGGGCCCGCTGCCGCAACAGCGCCATGCGGCGCTCGAATTCGTCGCCCTCGGCCAAGCCCGCCTTCTCAGCAGCCGCCGCCATCAGCCTGATCTCGATCACCGCCGAGAGAGCCGCGGCGCGGCGCTGATCTTCGGGGAGCTGGGCGAACTGCTCGTTCAGGTCGGACATCGCCACGGCAAGATCGGTCTCGGTGACGGGCTCGCCATTGATCGTGGCGACGACGGCCGTCTGTTGCGCGAGGGCGAAAGGCGCGGAAAACGCCACGGCGGCGGCAAAGGCACCGATGCGGACGATCGACAGGCCGCGGAAAGAATAAAGCATCGACGGGACTCCAGTAGGGGCCAGGAAGGGGAAATGCCCAGGCAGGCATGAAACCCGTCAAACCGGCGCAAATATGGCGATTTCCAGCGGGCTTGCGGCGGGCCAAGCAACGTTGACATCGCTTGTGCCCCCTCTTATCTGTCCTTCGGCTTGGCGTCCAGAAGGGTTTTTGGGCGCCATCTCCAGATTAGGGTCCATGTGATTCCCCGCGGAAATTCCCGCAACATCGGGCCAAGGCCGGACCGCACGTCCGGCGTTCATTCTGAAAGGACCTTTCATGGTCAGCTTTGGTGCTTTCGCCCGCAAGATTTTCGGTTCTTCCAATGACCGCCGGGTCAAGGGCTTCCGGCCAAGGGTCGAGGCGATCAACGCGCTGGAAACGGAGTATTCCGCTCTCTCGGACGAGGCCCTGAAGGCCAAGACCGAGGAGTTCCGCCGGCAGCTGGCCGAGGGCAAGAGCCTCGACGACCTGCTCATCCCCGCCTTCGCCACGGTGAGGGAGGCATCGAAGCGCGCGCTCGGCATGCGTCCCTTCGACGTCCAGCTGATCGGCGGCATGGTCCTGCACGGCGGCGGCATCGCCGAGATGCGCACCGGCGAGGG
>JBLJBS010000101.1:0-8788 GCA_047637695.1 Aquamicrobium sp.
GCCGTAATGCGAGGTGGTCGCCAGCGCGTAGCCGAGCTTGATCTCCTGCTGGGCGGTGGCAACGCCGGTGAATGCCGCGAAGGAAATTGCCACGGCGGCCGCGGCCGGCGTGAAACGCTTCAGAAAATGCTGCATGTCTGGATACCTCCCATATGCGCCAATAGATCGTGAAACCTGCCTGACATGGCTCGCGGCACAATTCCCACTGTAAAGCGGAAGCAGCCGGGCCAGTTTGGTTGCTTGCTTTTCCGCCGCATCCTGCGCCCTGTCAAGAACAGGCATGCAGGCGTGGCGCGCCGATCCCGGCATTTTCTGCGCCGGACGGGCTGTTTACTTCCCGTTTCCCTCGTGCTCGCCGCCCTCCCATCGGGTCATCGCCGCGCCGGGATCGAAGCCGGCCCAGTCGACGAGCCGCGCCGCGATTTCGCGCCCCATCTCGCCGACGGTCTGCGCCCCCGTATAGAAGGGTGGCATCGGCGGGGCGATCACCGCGCCCATTCGGGCGAGCTTGAGCATCGATTCCAGATGCCCTTCGTGAAGCGGCGCTTCGCGCGGCGCGACCACCAGCCGGCGCTTTTCCTTGAGCGTCACGTCGGCGGCGCGCGTCAGCAGATTGTCGCCGAGGCCGTATGCCATCGCCGCCAGCGAACGCATCGAGCAGGGAACGACGATCATCGCGGAAGTCCTGAACGAGCCGGAAGCGATCGGCGCGGCAAGATCGCCGGGCGCGTGGACATGGGAGGCCAGGGCCTCGATGCGCGATACGCCGTCCGCGCCGAGTTCGTGCAGGATGCTGAGGCGCGCGCCGCGCGTCACCACCAGATGCGTCTCGACCGCGAGCATGCGTAGCAGCTTCAGCGTCTCGACCGCGAGTATCGCACCGGATGCGCCGGTGACGCCGACGACCAGCCGCGGGTTCATGTGCGGTCCGCCTTCGCAATGTCGGGAAAGAACTCCTGCCAGCGCGCGGCGACCCGGCTTTCGATGTCCTGCGGCATCTTCAACCCGACGCCCCATTCGCGCGTGGTCTCCGCGCCGATCTTGCGCGTCGCGTCGAAGCCGACCTTGCCGCCCAGCCCTTCCAGCGGAGACGCGAAATCCAGCTGGTCAACCGGCGTGCGCTCCAGAACCATCATGTCGCGCGACGGGTCCATCCGCGTCGCCAACGCCCACATCACATCCGGCCAGGAGCGGATATCGATGTCGTCGTCGACGACGATGACCATCTTGGTCATCTGGAACTGCGGCAGCAGGGACCACAGCCCCATCATCACCCGCCGCGCCTGCCCCGGATAGCGCTTGGCGATGGAAAGGACGGCGATGCGATAGGAGCTCGCCTCCGGCGGCAGCCAGATATCGACGATCTCGGGAAGCTGCTGGCGCAACAGCGGCTTGAAGACATGGAGAAGCGCATCGGCCATCACCGACGGCTCGTCCGGCGCACGGCCGGTGAAGGTGGTCAGGTAATGGGCGTCCTCGCGCATGAACATCCGCTTCAGGGTGAACACCGGATAGCGGGCCGGCGAATTGTAATAGCCGGTGTGATCGCCGAACGGTCCTTCGATGGCGGTCTCGCTGGCCGAGACCGTTCCCTCGAGCACGATTTCCGCGCTGGCCGGCACATGCAGAGGAATGCCGGCGCAGGCCGCGAGCGCGGCGCGGCGGCCGTTGATCATGCCGGCAAGGGCCAGTTCCGACACCCCTTCCGGCGCCGGCATCACCGCCGAGATCATCGTCGCGGGATCGGCGCCGATGACGATCGCGACCGGCGTGTCCTCGCCCTGCGCCTGCCATTGCCGGTGATGCGCGGCGCCGCCGCGCATCGGCAGCCAGCGCATGATCGCACGGTCGCTGCCCAGCACCTGTATCCGGTAGACGCCGAGATTATAGGTCGAGAAATCGTCTTCTCCCGGCGCGCGCGTCACCACGATCGGCCAGGTGATGAGCGGCCCGGCATCGCCGGGCCAGCAGTGCTGGACGGGTAGAACGGACAGATCCGCCTCGGCCTCGCGCCACATGCGCGGCCGCGCCACGGATTTCGGCCGCGACAGAAGCGCGCCTTTCGCCGCCGGCAACAGAGAACGGGCCTCGCGCAACGATTGCGGCGGCTTCGGCGAGCGAAGCCACGCCATCATCTCGCCCAGCGATATCAGACCGTCCATATCGGTGCCGAGACCGGAGGCGACGCGCCCTGCAGTGCCAAACAAGTTTGCCACCACGGGAAGGCGCGCCGCCTCGCCCCTGACGTCGAGCGCTCTGGTCAGTCGCAGCACAGCCCCCCCAGCTGCGATCACCTGCCGATGAAGCTCGGTGATTTCCAGATGCATCGACACCGGGGCTCCGACCTCGCGTAGCTCACCCTCCTGCGAGAGATGGGCGAGAAACGAGCCGAGATCGGAAAATGGCGGAAGAAGGCGTTGATGCATGGTCGGCTCGATATGAGCGGCACCATGGCACAATCGAAAAAGGTTCTCTTTGCGATATCTCAAAGAAACTTCTGGGAACGGAGACTAGGCTTTTCGCCGCGGCGCAGGGCAAGCACGGAGGTCGTCTCATGATCCGGTACCTGTTCGGCCGGATTGCAGCGCTTGGGCGCCGGGTCGTCGCTTTGCCTCGCCGGAGGCGCGGGACGGCAGCGGCGAGGGAAATGCGGACGATGGATGCGCAAATGCCTGCGGGCAGGATCGGGCCGACGGGAGGCATAAGTGACGGCGCATGGAATTTCCCCGGTCTCCCGCCTGTCGCGCCGGATGACTTCCTGGCGCGGGCCATGGTTTCCATCGGCATCGACTTCGACCGCGTCGCCGAGCGCGAACGCCTGCTGCTGCATGAGATGCATCTCGTCTGCGCCACCTGCCACGCGCGCAGCCGCTGCCGGCGCGACATCGGCACCGGCGATTTCGCACGCCGCTACCGTCACTACTGCCCCAATGCCGAACGCCTTGCCCGTCTTGCCGCGCTGCGGGCCTTCAGGACCGACACCGCCGCGCCGAAATCACCTCCCCCGGAACACGCATAAAGAGCATCAGATCATGGAAGCCAGGCTCCCGGCCTTCGTTCGCCACCTCTCCCCCGCCATCGCCGGCCTGCCGCTCGGCCCCGCGCTGACGCGCTCGCTGCGTGCGCTGGCGCGGCGCAGGCCGGGCCTGTTCGACCGGCTGGGCGCGTTCGCGACGGAGCGGTTCTTCATCGACCCGGTCGATCTCGGCTTCGCCTTCGTCGTCGTTCCCGACGGCGAGCGGTCGACGGTCCAGGCGACCGGCAAGGAGGCGAGCAGCGATTGCAGCGTGGTCATTCGCGGTCCTATCCTGACCCTGCTTGCGCTGCTCGACGGCACCCAGGACGGCGACGCCCTGTTCTTCAACCGCGTCATTGCGATCAGCGGTCGCACCGAAGCGGTGCTGGCGCTGCGCAACGCCATCGAGGACGCGGAACTGACCCCGGCCGACCTGATCGGCCTGTCCGGCGCATTCGGCCGGCTGGCCGATGCCGGCATCCTCGGCAGCCTCGACATGGCCCGCCGCTTCGCCGCAGCGGCTGCACCCGCGCCCGCGCCCGAGATGGCGGAGCGCCGGTCATGACCAGCCCGAAGCGCATGGAGCTTGTCTGCCCCGCCGGCACGCCGTCGACGCTGCGCGCCGCCGTCGAGGCCGGCGCCGACGCCGTCTATTGCGGTTTCCGCGACGAGACCAACGCCCGCAATTTTCCCGGCCTCAATTTCTCGGCACAGGAACTCGCCGAAGGCGTTCGCTTCGCCCATGACCGCGACACCAGGGTCCTGGTCGCGATCAACACCTTTGCCCGCGTCGGCGATGTCGATATCTGGCGCAACGCCGCCGACACCGCCGTGAAATGCGGGGCCGACGCCATCATCGCCGGCGACATCGCCGTGCTCGACCATGTCGCCAGAAACCACAGCGGCGACATCCGCCTGCACCTTTCCGTCCAGGCCGCCGCCGCGACGCCGGAGGCGATCCGCTTCTATGCCGAGACCTTCGGCGTCCGGCGTGTCGTCATTCCGCGCGTGCTGTCGGTGCCGGAGATCACGGCGCTCAACAAGAACATCGACGTCGAGACCGAAGCCTTCGTCTTCGGCGGGCTGTGCGTCATGGTCGAGGGGCGCTGCTATCTTTCGTCCTACGCCACTGGCAAGTCGCCCAACCTCAACGGCGTCTGCTCGCCGCCGGAATCCGTCACCTATGACGAGGACCGGCAAGGAATGGCAGCGAGGCTGTCCGGCTTCACCATCGACCGCTATGCGCCGGGCGAGCCGACCGGCTACCCGACCCTGTGCAAGGGCCGCTTCAACGCCGGCGGCAAGACCTCCTATCTGTTCGAGGAGCCGGTCAGCCTGAACGCCGGAAGCCTGATCGAAGGGCTGAAGAAGGCCGGCGTCACCGCGCTCAAGATCGAGGGCCGCCAGCGCGGCAAGGGTTACGTCAGCGAGGTGGTGCGCGCCTTCCGCCGCGCCGTCGACGCAGTCGAGGAAGGAAGTGGCGCGGTCGAGATCGACCGCATCCTGGCCGGCCAGTCGGAAGGCGGCCGCCAGACCGCCGGCGCCTATCGCAAGGTCTGGAGGTGACGATATGACCGCTGTTTCGCTTACTCTCGGCCCGGTGCTGTTTCACTGGCCGGCCGAACGGCTGATCGACTTCTATCGCCGCGTCGCCGACGAGGCGCCGGTCGCGCGCGTCCATGTCGGCGAGGTCGTCTGCGGCAAGCGGATGCCGTTTTCCGACCCGTGCTGGCCGGACGTGATCGAGCGGCTGGAACGCGGCGGCAAGGAGGTCGTGCTGGCGACGCTGGCCGCGCCAGCGACCGTGCGCGAGCGCCGTTCCATCGCAGATCTGTGCGGTGACGAGCGATTGGTGGAGATCAACGACATAACCGCCCTGCCGGCGCGCTCCGGCCAGCCTTTCGTCACCGGCCCGTTCCTCAACGTCTACAACGAGGCGACGGCCAGGTTCCTTGCCGACCGCGGCGCGCGCGCGATCTGCCCGCCGGTGGAACTGTCGATGGCCTCGACCGGGGCGATGGCGAGGGCCTGCCCCGAGATCGAGTTCGAGCTTTTCGCCTTTGGCCGCCTGCCGCTGGCCATTTCCGGCCGCTGCTACCACGCGCGGCTGCACGGCCTGCACAAGGATTCGTGCCAGTTCACCTGCGAGAAGGACCCTGACGGGCTGGCCGTCGACACGCTCGACAACCAGGCATTCCTCGCCATCAACGGCGTGCAGACACTTTCGAATCAGGTGCAGGCGTTCTGCCCCGGGCCGGGAGTGCTCGCGGCGCGGAAAATCGCGCGTTTGCGCCTGTCGCCACACACCTGCGACATGGTCGAGGTGGCGCATATCTATCGCGCCGTGCTCGACGGCGGAGAAGAGCCCGGTGCGGCGCGCGCGAGGCTGGCGGCCCTCGATCTGCCCGGCGACATGGTCGAGGGTTATCTCCATGCCCAGCCGGGCTGGATGCCCGCTTCGATGACAGCAGCGGCGATCGACTGACGGAGCCGGGGAAATGACCGCGACGGCACCCTATCATCTCCTCCATCATCCCGTCCCGGAGGAGCCGCGCGATGCAGCGGTGATGCGGCGCATCCGAACCGTCATCGACAATGTCGAGCTGGATTGCGAATGCCGTGCCCGGCTCGACGAGGCGCTCGGCCGTTTTGCGGCGCTCGAACAGCAGCGCACGATGCGCCAGCATCTGACGCTGGCGCGCCAGCATCGCGAACGGATCAAGGCGATCCTCGATTTCCTTCAGGAGGTCGACCACCTGATGATCAACGAACCCGACCGCAGCGTCTATGCCGAACTCGCGCTGCTGTTCGAGGAGGTTTCCGTCATCGCCACGGAAGGCGCAGCCGCCATGCTCAGCCTGGCCGCGCTGGGCGCGGATCGCGACGACGGCGCCTCGTAATCAGCCCTGCTCAGGCCGGCGCATCGGCCGAGCCGCGTACGCCGGCAATGCAATCCAGAAGCTCCGTCGCGTAGATCTGCGCCCGGTCACGCCCGGCCTGCGACGGCAGGCTCTCGCCGAGATCGAGATAGCAATCGAGCAACAGTTCCAGTGCCGAGCGAAGCCGGGCCGAAACCTCCGCTCGGACCTGTTTCAAAAGACGTGCTTCGCCAAGCGGTGCATGCGTCAGGCCCTCGGCCCGCGTCCGCGCCGCAGCGGCAAGCTGACGCAGCAGCGGCCCCTGCCCGCCGGGCTCCGCATCCTGCGCGTTCTCGTCGAGAAGCGCCGCAATCCTGTTCTCCAGCGCGGCGAGCGTCCATCCCTCGCCATCGCTTGCCGCCGACCGCGCCTGATGAAAGGCGTGCCGCCGTTCGCGGCGCAGACGGGCGATGTGATCGAGTTCCTCCCGCGCCATCTGCTCGGCGGCCCGCTGCAATTCGGACGACGTGCTCCCTGCCGCAACGTAGGTCCAGAAAGCGAAGGCGCGTTCCTCGTTGCGCACCGCCATCGAAAGCGCGCGATAGGCGCTCAGCAGCTCGGGCGCGATGGCGGCGGCGCCCTCGTCGTCGAAGGTCGCATCAGGCAGCCCCGGAAGTGCCGACAGGTCTGGCGCCTTGCCGGTCATTTTCTCCGACCAGTGCGCGACATTACCGAGATGCCCGGTTTCCTCCGCCACCAGCCGCTCGAACACCTCTGCCAGTTCCGGCTTGTCCTCGTCGTGCATCCGGCGGGCAAGCTCGGAATATCCCGCGATCGCCTCGCTCTCCATGGCGGCAGCGACCGCGAACAGTTCCTCCATCGACCGGATCTTGACGAAAGGCTCTGCCTCAAGGCGCGACATCGCGAATGAACTCCCTGCTTCACGTCACAATGTCGCACTGCAAAAAAGGTATGGGTTTGCGCCAGATCAAATCGGCGTACAAAATACTACTTATCGTCACCCCCGATTGGACACCCCCGTTCAAGAAAGTTCATAGCGTGGCTACCAAGCACATTTTGTATCGCCGCCAGGCAGCCCCGGCTTTTGCCGCATTCCACTCCTTTTTTCTCGTTCCGCTGGCCGCATTCCTGCTCGTTCTGGGCTTTGCGGCGCAATCCGCCCAGGCGGCGCGGCTCGACGAATTCCTGCCGAAGGTGCAGCCGGGCGAGTTGTTCGCCGGGGCCGACCGATTCGGCGAACCGGTGGGCGAGCCGCCCATCGTTCCCGTCTACAAGGGCGAGGAGCTTGTCGGCCACGCCTTTCTGAATTCGGACTTCACCAGCGCCACCGGCTATTCCGGCAAGCCGATCCACATCGTTTCCGGCCTCGACAAGCAGGGTGTCCTGCGCGGGCTGAAGCTGGTCGGCCATTCCGAGCCGATCGTGCTGATCGGCATCCCCGAAAAGGAAGTCATCGCCTCCCTCAACACGTTGATCGACCAGGACATGGGTCGCGTCGCCGCCGGAGCGCAGCGCCCGCCGCAGGTCGACATCGTCTCGGGCGCGACCGTGACCGTTCTGGTCATGGGCGACAGCGTCGTGCGTTCGTCGGTGCGCCTGATCCGCTCCGGCCGGCTCGGCGGCGACGCAGGGCCGGCCGAGGCGCAGGCCCCGACCGAGATCCGCTCCGTCGACATGACGAAGACCGACGTGAAGGACTGGGCGACGCTGATCGGCGACGGTTCGGTGCGTTCGCTGCGCCTGACCGTTGGCGAGGTGACGCAAGCCTTTACCAGCGCCGGCGAGACGCAGGCCGCCGCCCGCCCGGAAACGCCGAACCCCGACGACACCTTCATCGATCTCTACATGGCTCCGGTCAGCGTGCCGTCGATCGGCATCAGCCTGCTCGGTCAGGCCGGCTACGACCGGCTGGCCGGCCGTCTCAAGGATGGCCGCCAGGCGATCGTCGTCGCCGGCGACGGCGCCTATTCCTTCAAGGGCTCTGGCTATGTCCGCGGCGGCATCTTCGACCGCATCGAGCTCATCCAGGACGGACAGGGCGTGCGCTTCCGCGACCGCGACCACACCCGCCTCGGCGACCTGATGGCCGACGGCGCGCCGCACCTGCGCGAGATCGCGCTGTTCATGGTGCCGCAGGATTTCGTCTTCGACGTCACCGAGCCGTGGGAACTGCAGATGCTCGTCCAGCGCGCCTGGGGCGCGCGCGACAAGGCCACCGTGCCCTATGCGCTCGAATATTCCCTGCCGGCCGAATACGTGCAGGTCGAAGCCGTGCCGGCACCACAGCCCACGCCGCCCGTGGAAGCGCAGGTGCCGGAGACCGGCGACGGCGGGATCACCACCTTCGAGGGCGAGGAGGAGCCGCTGTGGATCAAGATGTGGCGGATGAATTCGGTGTCGATCATCGTCACCACCGTCGCCCTGCTGATCCTCACCGCGATCTTCTTCTTCCAGGACTGGCTGTCCGCACGGCCGGCCCTGCGGGTATGGGTGCGCCGCTCCTATCTCGCATTCGTGCTGGTGTGGCTCGGCTGGTATGCCAACGCCCAGTTGTCGGTCGTCAACGTCTTCACCTTCACCAACGCGCTGATGACCGGGTTCCATTGGGAATTCTTCCTGTCTGCACCGCTGATCTTCATCCTGTGGGCGGCTGTGGCGGTGGGACTGCTGTTCTGGGGACGCGGGCCGTTCTGCGGCTGGCTGTGCCCGTTCGGCGCGCTGCAGGAGCTGACCAACAACCTCGCCCAGTGGCTGAAGGTGCCGCAGATCACGGTTCCGTTCTGGCTGCATGAGCGGCTGTGGCCGATCAAGTACATCATCTTCCTCGGCCTGTTCGGACTGTCGCTCTATTCGGTGGCGCTGGCCGAGATGTTCGCCGAGGTCGAGCCGTTCA
>JBLJBS010000102.1:0-3787 GCA_047637695.1 Aquamicrobium sp.
CCGACGACCGCCAGCTGCGCGACCTGACCTTCTGGGGCCTCGGCTCGCTGGCCGGCGCCACCTGGTCGAAGATCGCCGCCGCCGGGCCGATCATCCTGCTCGCGCTTTTCGCCGCGCCGTTCATGGCCCGCTCGCTCAACGCCATGGCACTGGGCGAGGCCACCGCCCACCATCTCGGCATCCCGGTCCAGCGCTTCAAGAACGTCGCCATCGTCTCGGTCGCGGCCGCCACCGGGGCGTCGGTCGCGGTGTCGGGCGGCATCGGCTTCGTCGGCATCGTCGTGCCGCATCTGCTTCGGCTGCTGATCGGGCCGGATCACCGCTATCTTCTGCCGGCTTCCGCGCTGCTCGGCGCCTCGCTGCTGCTGCTCGCCGACGCCGTCAGCCGCACCATCGTCGCCCCGGCCGAGCTTCCGATCGGCATCGTCACGGCCGCCGTCGGCGCGCCCTTCTTCCTGTGGATTTTGCTGCGCCGGCGCGGCATCCTGGATCTGTAAAGGGGAAAGGCGATGATCGAGGCAGACAGGGTTTCGGTGTCGTTCGGCGCCGCGCGCATCCTGCACGATGTCGAGTTTCAGGCCCGCCCCGGCGAAGTCACCGCCATAGTCGGCCCCAACGGCTCGGGCAAGACCACTTTTCTCAAGGCGCTTTCGGGCGACCTGAAGGCCACCGGGGCGATCAGGCTCAACGGCCGCGACCTGCGCGAGCTCAAGCCGTGGCAGGCGGCCACGTTGCGCGCGGTGCTGCCGCAGGCGACGTCGCTGTCCTTCCCGTTCACGGTCCGCGAGATCGTGCGCCTGGGGCTGACCGGCGGGCGCTCGGGCGCGCTGGCCGGGGAAAACGAGCGCCTGCCCGAGCGCGCGCTGGCGCGGGTCGATCTCGAAGGCTTCGCCGGCCGCTTCTATCAGGAGCTGTCCGGCGGCGAGCAGCAGCGCGTCCAGCTGGCGCGGGTGCTGTGCCAGGTGTGGACGCCGGTGCTCGAGGGCGAGCCGCGCTGGCTGTTTCTCGACGAACCCGTGTCGAGCCTCGACATCAAGCACCAGCTCGTCATCATGAAGATCGCGCGCGATTTCGCCGCGCGCGGCGGCGGCGTGGTGGCGATCCTGCACGACCTGAACCTGACGTCGATGTTCGCCGACCGGGTCACCGTGATGTGCAGGGGCAGGGTGGCCGCGTCCGGCAGCCCGGCCGAGGTCTTCACCGACGACCTGATCCACCGCGTGTTCGAATGCCGCCTGCAGGTCGGCGTCGTGCCGGCGGGCGGCGCGCCCTTCATCCTGCCGCAATCGGCGTTCTGAACGGGCGCAATCGGCTTTCGCGACAAAAGCGCTTGTGTTTTGCGGCGCCAGTCGCTAAGCGCGCGCCATCCGCATCCACCGCGCCAAAGGGAAGTTACAATGGCCAAGGGTAAATTTGAGCGTACGAAGCCGCATGTGAACATCGGCACGATTGGTCACGTTGACCACGGGAAGACGTCTCTGACGGCTGCGATCACGAAGTATTTCGGCGATTTCCGGGCCTACGACCAGATTGACAACGCGCCTGAGGAGAAGGCGCGCGGGATCACGATCTCGACGTCGCATGTCGAGTACGAGACGGAAGCGCGCCACTACGCGCATGTCGACTGCCCGGGCCACGCGGACTATGTGAAGAACATGATCACGGGCGCGGCGCAGATGGACGGCGCGATCCTGGTTGTTTCGGCGGCCGACGGCCCGATGCCGCAGACGCGCGAGCACATTCTTCTGGCGCGCCAGGTCGGCGTTCCGGCGATCGTGGTGTTCCTGAACAAGGTCGACCAGGTCGACGACGCCGAGCTTCTGGAGCTGGTCGAGCTCGAGGTTCGCGAGCTTCTGTCGGCCTACGAGTTCCCGGGCGACGAGATTCCGATCGTCGCCGGCTCGGCGCTTGCCGCGCTCGAGGATTCGAACAAGGAGATCGGCGAGAACGCGGTTCGCAAGCTGATGGCCGAGGTCGACCGCTACATCCCGACGCCGGAGCGTCCGATCGACCTGCCGTTCCTGATGCCGATCGAGGACGTGTTCTCGATCTCGGGCCGCGGCACGGTTGTGACGGGTCGCGTCGAGCGCGGCATCGTCAAGGTCGGCGAGAAAGTCGAGATCGTCGGCATCCGTCCGACGACCAAGACGACGTGCACGGGCGTGGAGATGTTCCGCAAGCTGCTCGACCAGGGCCAGGCTGGCGACAACATCGGCGCGCTGCTGCGCGGCGTCGACCGCGAGGGCGTGGAGCGCGGCCAGGTTCTGGCCAAGCCGGGCTCGGTCAAGCCGCACACCAAGTTCAAGGCCGAGGCCTATATCCTGACCAAGGAGGAGGGTGGCCGTCACACGCCGTTCTTCACCAACTACCGTCCGCAGTTCTACTTCCGCACGACCGACGTGACGGGCGTGGTGACGCTGCCGGAAGGCACCGAGATGGTCATGCCGGGCGACAACATCACCGTCGACGTCACCCTGATCGTGCCGATCGCCATGGAAGAGAAGCTGCGCTTCGCAATCCGCGAAGGCGGACGCACCGTCGGCGCAGGCATCGTCGCAAGCATCACGGAATAAGAAGAGCAACAGGGTCTGTCGCGGGCGCGCGCATTGCCCGCGCCCGCGAAGACTTGAAGGAACCGACCAGATGAACGGCCAGAACATCCGTATCCGCCTCAAGGCGTTCGACCACCGGGTGCTCGATGCCTCGACGCGCGAGATCGTGTCGACGGCGAAACGCACCGGGGCCAATGTACGCGGCCCCATCCCGCTGCCGACGCGGATCGAGAAATTCACCGTCAACCGCTCGCCGCACATCGACAAGAAGAGCCGCGAGCAGTTCGAGATGCGCACCCACAAGCGCCTGCTCGACATCGTCGACCCGACCCCGCAGACCGTCGATGCGCTGATGAAGCTCGACCTTGCCGCCGGCGTTGACGTCGAGATCAAGCTCTAGGGAGCGAAACCATGAGCCGGCGGGTTCCCCCAACGGCTCCTCTGAAGGAAACAGACTGATGCGTTCAGGTGTTATCGCACAGAAAGTCGGGATGACGCGCGTCTACAACGACGCCGGCGAGCATGTTCCTGTGACCGTTCTCCGCGTGGAGAACCTCCAGGTCGTGGCGCAGCGCACCCAGGAAAAGAACGGCTACACGGCCGTGCAGCTCGGTGTCGGGCTGGCCAAGGTCAAGAACACGTCGAAGGCGCTGCGCGGCCATTTCGCTGCGGCTTCCGTCGAGCCGAAGGCCAAGGTTGCGGAGTTCCGCGTGTCGCCGGAGAACCTGATCGAGATCGGGTCCGAGATCACTGCCGAGCATTTCGTCGCCGGCCAGAAGGTCGACGTCACCGGCACCTCGATCGGCAAGGGCTTCCAGGGTGTCATGAAGCGCCACAATTTCCGTGGCGGCCGTGCCACCCACGGTAACTCGCTGTCGCACCGCATCCACGGCTCGACCGGCCAGCGCCAGGACCCCGGCAAGGTGTTCAAGGGCAAGAAGATGGCCGGCCACATGGGCGATGTTCGCGTCACGACGCAGAACCTCGAAGTGGTCTCGACCGATGCCGACCGCGGGCTGATCCTGGTTCGCGGCGCGGTGCCCGGCTCGAAGGGGACCTGGATTTATGTGCGCGACGCGGTGAAGGCCGCGCTTCCGGAAAATGCGCCCAAGCCGGCGGCGATCCGCGCCGTGGCGAAGGCCGAGGCTCCGGCTGTCGAGGGAGCTGAGTGATGGTCGACATCAAGATTACCACGATTGCCGGCGACGCCGCCGGCGAGATCAAGCTCTCGGACG
>JBLJBS010000103.1:0-7869 GCA_047637695.1 Aquamicrobium sp.
CATCGAGGTCTTGCCGGCGCCGTTGGGGCCGATGATGGCGCGGATCTCGCCCTTGAGGACGCCGAACGAGATATTGGTGATCGCCTTGACGCCGCCGAACGACAGCGAGACGTTGTCGACCTTCAGCAACACCTCGCCCTTGGCGATGCCGTCATCCGTCCCCTCGAAATAGCCTGAAGCGTGGCTTGCGGCCGGATGGGCGTTCATTCGGCGGCCTCCGCATGCGGGCGCGCCGACCGGCCGTGAACGGCGGCGTCGGCGATTTTCACCGTGGCGCTGATCCGGCCCTTGCGGCCGTCCTCGAACGTCACTTGCGTCTCGACGAACTTCTCGGTCGACCCGTCATAGAGCGCCTCGATCAGCTCGCCGTAGCGTTCGGCGATGAAGGAGCGGCGCACCTTCTGCGTCCGCGTCAGCTCGCCGTCGTCGGCGTCGAGCTCCTTGTGCAGGATCAGGAAGCGCGCAACCTGGCCGCCGGCCATCATCGACTCCTTCGCCAGCCGCCGGTTGGTCTCGTCGACGTTCTTCGCGATCATCTCGTAGACGCGGGGATGCCCGGCGAGCTCCTGATAGGATGCATAGGCGATGTTGTTGCGCTCGGCCCAGTTGCCGACGGCCGTCAGGTCGATGTTGATGAAGGCAGCGGTAAAGTCGCGCCCGTCGCCGAACGCCACCGCTTCCTTGATGTTGGGGAAGAATTTCAGCATGTTCTCGATGTATTTCGGCGCGAACAGCGCCCCGTCCGCCAGCTTGCCGACATCCTTGGCGCGGTCGATGATCTTCAGCTGCCCGTCGGCCTCGAAGAAGCCGGCATCCCCCGTCTTGATGAAGCCGTCCGGCGTCAGCACTTCCGTGGTCTTGTCGTCTTCCTTGTAGTAGCCGGTGAACTGGCCGGGCGAGCGGAACAGCACCTCGCCATTGTCGGCGATCCTGATGTCGACATTGGGCGCGGCCGGGCCGACCGTGTCGGCACGCACTTCACCATCCTTCTGCGCCGTCACATAGAGGAAAGCCTCGGTCTGTCCGTAAAGCTGCTTCAGGTTGATGCCCATCGAGCGGAAGAACGAGAACAGATCGGCGCCGATCGCCTCGCCCGCGGTGTAGGCGACACGGATATTCGACATTCCCAGCACGTTCTTCAGTGGGCCGTAGAGCAGGAAATCGCCGAGCGCATAGGCCAGCCGGCCGGACAGCGGCACCGGGCGCTTTTCAAGGATCGCCTCGCCATGCTTCCTCGCCACCTCGGTGAAATGGCGGAAGATCCATTGCTTGAAGCGGCCGGCATCCTCCATGCGGATGGTGACGCTGGTCAGGAGGGCCTCGAACACCCTGGGCGGCGCGAAATAGAAGGTCGGGCCGATCTCGCGCATGTCCTGCGCCACCGTCTGCTGGCTTTCCGGGCAGTTCATGCAGAAGCCCGAGACGTAGCCCTGCGCGTAGTTGAGATAGTGATCGCCCACCCATGCCAGCGGCAGGTAGGCGAGCACGCTGTCCTTCTCGGTCAGGCGATCGAAGGCGACGGTGTCGAACGCGGCCTGCACCGAGGCCGCCGCCGTCAGCACCACGCCCTTGGACCGCCCGGTCGTGCCCGACGTATAGAGCATGACCGAGACATCGTCGCCGCTGCCTTGCCGGATGCCCTCCTCCCATGCCCGCGCCTTGCCGGGATCGGCGGCAATCGCCGCGCGGCCGGCAGCCTGAACCTCGGCGAAATCGTGCAGGCCCTCGCGCGCATAATCACGCAGCCCGCGCGGCTCGTCATAGATCAATTCGGTCAACGCGGGGATCGTCTCGCGAAAGGTAAGCAGCTTGTCGACCTGCTCCTGATCCTGCGCGACGGCGAAGCGCACCCCGGCATGATCGAGCACGAAGGCCATCTCCTCGGCCACCGCATCGGCATAGACGGGCACCGGTACGCCGCCCAGCGACTGCACCGCCGCGAACGTCCAGTAGAGGCGGGGCCGGTTGGCGCCGACGATGGCGACCTTGTCGCCATGGCCGAGACCGAGCGCCGCCAGACCGAGCGCAAAGGCACGGATCTCGTCGAGCTGCTGTTCCCACGTCCATGTCTGCCAGATGCCGTAATCCTTGTGCCGCATCGCCGGCCGACCGCGAAACCGCTCCGCATTGAGCAGCAGATATTTCGGAAATGTGTCGAGCGCGGCCGCAGGCTGAGCCATGACCCGGTTCCTCCCTCGGGGCGCGGTTCGATCCGCCCCCGCTCCCTCCCGGCCGGGGCGTTCCTCCCACCCTGCCGGAATTTCGTCTTTCATCGGAAGGTTTCACGAAATCGGCCATCAGGCAACAAGGGGCTTGACAGACAGACCGGCATATTGTGGTCTCTAATGGGCTTTCTTTATGGGAGAGCTCATCTTCCGGAAGATTTGTATTATTGACTGCGGTTTGTTGCGCAGCCTGGGCGCGTTTGATTTACGAACGATCCCGGCCCGCGAAGCCATGAGCCGTGTCGAAGCCGGGTTCAGCCGCCATAGACGGTGAGCGCGGGGATATCGAGCGCGACGATCCGGCCCCGCTCGACCTCCAGCAACCCTTCGTCCTGCAATTCCTGCAGGCTGCGATTGACCACCTGCCGCGAGACCCCGACGAGAAGCCCCAGTTCCTCCTGGCTGATCTCGACCGAATCGCGGGCGTTGGGATAGAGGACACGGTTGAAGAACCAGGACAGGTTGCGCGCCACGCGCGCCTTCGGCTCCAGGATGCGGTCGTGCTCGATGGTGGCGAGGAACTGGCCCATCCGCTCGTTGAGCGCGCGCACCAGATAGCGGTTGAAGCCGCGGCTGTTCTCGTACAACCACAGGAAGGTCGAACGGCTCATCATCGCCATGCGCGTGTCGCGAATGGCGACGATGTCATATTTGCGCGGCTCGTCCTTGAGCACCGACCCCTCGCCGAACCAGCCGCCGTCGGTGGCGCCCGCGAAAGTCATCGGCTTGCCGTCGCGGGAAATGGCGCTGATCTTGACCAGACCGGCGACGACGCCGGTCCAGTGGTCGAGCTTGTCGCCGCGATGGCAGATATAGGCGCCCTTGGAGAACTGGCGTTCGACCAGACCGCGCCGGGCGCGATCCAGCTCTTCCTCGGTCAGTTCGCCGGCCCAAAGGGCCGAGCGGGCAATGTCTGCGCGTGCATTCATGGGCCTCTGACGTGCGGGCCGGTTCGCCCGCGGCCCGCCTCCGCAATGGCTTATGAACGTCCTGCGGGCGAAAGACAAGAAGCGACGAGCGCGCGCCTGCGCCTCAGGCGGCGACCCGGTCCATGTAGCGCGCGGTCGGCAGGATGGTCAGCGGCGCCGGATCGCCCTTGGCGGTGGCGCCGAACATCAGCCGCTGCTCGACCTTCGACGACCAGAAGAAGGGAAACCGGGCAAAAGTCTCGTTCTGGATCGCCAGCACGTCGGCCTGGTAGAGCAGCGCCGCGCAATTGATCACCCCGCCATAATCGCGCGGTTCGCCGATCGGACGCGACTTGTAGACGCGCTTGTAGAAGGCGGCGTGGTCCTCGCGGATCATCGAGATGCAGTAGGGTGCGTTGAAGTGGAAGCACGCCATGCCGGCCAGCCGCAGGGTGATGTAGGGCAGTTGCGGATAGACGCGCATCCAGTCCGGATGGGCAGCGAAACGGCTGGGATCGATGAAGCGCTCGCCCGCCCGCAGGCGCGGCAGCAGGATGTCGGGATAGACCGACGCGGAGGGCGACTGCGGCGTCGCCGCCGTGACGACATGAAGCCGGATCGTACTGACGAGATTGCCGTCGACATAGACGCCGAAACGATGGCAGTTCGGCAGATCGTCGAACTCGTCGGTCACCATGCGCTGGGGGCTTTCAGGCACGAGATCGTTGAGGCGGTAGGCAGCATAGCGCAGCCGGTAGATCGCTTCCAGATCCTCGCCGCTCTCGCAGCGCCGGTATTCGGTACGCTCCAGCATCGAAAAGATGTTCCGGGCGAAGGTTGAAAGCTCCTTGCCCCCGGTCTCTTCACCAATGGCGGTCTTCCCGCCCGCTGCGCTCCCGCGCAACGGCGTGACATTTGCATCCATGTCCGGCCCCCGTAGCCCGCCACTACCGCTATTAACGTCCGGTTAAGGATATTCTCATGGACGGCGTGGGGAAAGGCAAAAATGCCGGACGGTCTGTTAACCCAGCGTTAACCTTAACAAAGGGTTAATCAGCACAAGCTTGATGATGCGACAGGAGGCCGCGCATCGTCGGACAAAGCTAGGGAGGAAAGGATCAGGCGCCGGCGAGCGCGGCGGCCGGACGGGCGTTTTCGTGCGTGAACGGCCAGGTGGCGTCCGACATGACGCGGATGCCGGAGGCGGTCAGCGCCGAGCCGAACAGGAAGCCCTGCACGAGGTCGGGCTTGACCTCGGCCGCCAGCGTCTTCAGCTGGTCGAAGGTCTCGACGCCTTCGATGGTGATGGCGAGGCCGAGCGAGCGCGACAGCTCGACCACCCCCTTGAGCAGCGCCAGCGAGCGGGCGTTGCCGTTGATGTCGACGATGAAGGAGCGGTCGATCTTGACCTTGTCGAGCGGCAGCGTGTGCAGGTAACTCAGGCTCGAATAGCCGGTGCCGAAATCGTCGAGGGCGATGTGGACGCCGATCGCCTTCAGTTCCTCGATGTAGCGGCGCATCTGGGTCGTGTCGTCGAGCAGCGCCGTTTCCGTCACCTCGATCTCGAGCCGCGACGGGTCGAGGCCGGAGGCGGCGAGCGACTGCCGGACCTTGGCGATGATGTCGGCGTTGCGGAAATCCTTGGCCGAGAGGTTGACCGAGACGCAGACCGGATCGGGCCAGCGGGCGCATTCCGCCGTCGCCGTCTTGAGCATGAAGGCGCTGATCGCGGAGATGATGCCCATCTCCTCGGCCAGCGGGATGAACACGGCCGGCGAGATCGGTCCCATCTCGGGATGGTCCCAGCGGCACAGCGCCTCGCAGCTGGCGATGCGCATCGTCTGCATCGACACGATCGGCTGGTAGACGACGCGCAGGCCCTCGCTGTCGACGGCCTCGCGCAGGCGCGCCTTCATCACCTGCCGGTCGCGGAAGGCCCTGTCCATCGCGTCCTCGAACAGCTGCCAGCCGTTCTTGCCGCTTTCCTTGGCCTTGTAGAGCGCAAGGTCGGCGCGCACGATCATCGCGTCGACGGACGCATTGTCGGCCTGGGCGAGCACCGCGCCGGCGCTGGCCTGGATTCGCAGCGAGTGGCCGGCGACATCGACCTCGCCATGGAAGCTGCGGAAGATGCCGTCGATCGCGGCGGCAAAGCTGTGCCGATCCTTGACGTCGTTGAAGAAGATCATGAATTCGTCGCCGCCGAGGCGGCTGACCTTGACATCGTCGCTGGCGAAGCGGGAGAGCCGCTCGCCGACGGCATAGATCAGCCCGTCGCCGACCGGATGGCCGAGCGTGTCGTTGATGCTCTTGAAATCGTCGAGGTCGAAGACGACCAACCCGACATGCCGGCCGGGATCCCCCATCGAGACGTAGTCGCTGACCAGTTCGTGAAAATAGGCCCGGTTGGGCAGGCCGGTCAGGCTGTCGTAGCGCGCCATGGTGCGGATGCGCTCCTCGGCCTCGACGCGCGCCGTCACCTCGTCAAAGGTGATGACGCCGAGCTCCTCGCGGCCCTCACGCGCCGAGAACTCGAAATAGCGGCCGTCCTCGAGCCGCAGCAGAACCTTGCGCCCCCTGCCCTCGCGCAACGCGCGGGTCAGCTGGGTCTCGGCGTAGCGCGAATCCTTCAGGCTCAGCACGCCGCCGGCGACGCCGCGCATCAGCAGGCCGCGCAGCGTGCGCCCCAGCAACCTGTCAGGATGACGCATCCGCATCAGCGCCGCCGCCTCCGCATTGGCGACGACGACCCTGCCATCGGGGCTGAGCATGACGAGGCCGGAACTCATCGTGTTCAGTGCGCGGTCGAAACGCAGCGCCAGCCGCTTGGCGGTCTTCTCCGCGCTCAGCGCCGAAAACAGCACTTCGCGCACGATCTCGGCAAACTTGCGGATCGCATAGAAGAACGGCCCCGAAAGCAGGCCGAGAATGACATGATACATGTCGCCGCGCATCAGGAAACCGAGCGAGATCGGCCAGGTAGCGGCGACGATCTGGTACATGACGAGGCGCGGCGATCCATAGTTTCGGCCGGCGATCGACGTCACCGAGGCGAGCGTGACGCAGACCGCCGCGATCTCGGCGAACTGATCCTGCGCCCAGTAGATGCCGGCAAAGCAGAACAGTCCGAGCGTCGAGGCGTGGAGCGTCCCCCAAAGGATGTAGACATTCTCCATCCGCTTCGCTTGGGCGCGGTCGGCGGGCGGCGGCGCCCTGCGCCATTTGCGCATGATGACCAACCGCATCAGGCCGACGCAGAGGATCGAAAGAGCGACGAAAAGATAGATCGGATCGGAGGTCTTGATGAAGACGAGAACCGCGAGAAGTGCCTGAGCCAGAATACCGACAAGGAGCGTCGCGCCGTCGCGAAACAGCGTCTGGACGAACGGTATATAGATGTCGAGCGGAAGCTCGTTTGTGGCTTTGTTTGGCATACCGAAGCACCGCCCCCGGACCCTTACAATGCCAAGATCGCATTAAGAAATGCTTATTGAACGGAAGGCAACCCTACTCGGCCGCTTTCAGCACCGGGGCCGGCGGCGCGGCAAGCTTCTTGGCCTGCCGGGCGCGCTCAGCGGCTGCTTTCCTGACGTTCTCCTCCTTGACATGGCCGAAGCCGCGGATGAGCGAAGGCGCCGAAGCGAGCGCGGCCGCGGCCTCGATCCTGCCTGGTGCCAGCGACGCGCGGATCAACTCGAGATCGGCCTCATAGTCGGCGATCAGCCTGCGTTCCATGCGCCGTTCGGCCGAATAGCCGAAGACGTCGAACACAGTGCCGCGCAAGCCTTTCAGCGCAGCGAGCATGACGAAGCCCTTCATCATCCACGGCCCGAAGCTCGACTTGCGCGCCTTGCCGTCCGGGCCCTTGCGACCGAGGATCGGCGGTGCGAGGTGAAATTCGAGCCTGTCCCAGCTTTCGAACTGGCCGGTCATCTGACGCGCGAACGAACCGTCGGTGTAGAGGCGTGCGACCTCGTACTCGTCCTTGATCGCCATCAGCCTGAACAGGTTTCGCGCCACCGCCTCGGTCACTGCGGTCGAGCCGGGAACGGCAGCATCCTCCGCCGCCCGGATCGCAGCGACCGCCGTGAGATAGCGCTGCGCATAGGCCGCGTTCTGGTAGGCGGCGAGGAATTCCGCCCGCCGCCCGATGATCTCGTCCGTCGTTTGCGCGATGTCGCGGCTGGCCAGCGGGTTGCGCCCCGCCTCGACCATGTTCAGCACGAAGGACGGATCGTGCGCGGCGCGGCGACCCCAGCGGAAGGCGTCGACATTCATCTTCACCGCCTGGCCGTTGAGCGCGATCGCCTTTTCCACCGCCTGGGCGGACACCGGCAGCGCGCCCCGCTGACAGGCGAAGCCGAGCATGAACATGTTGGCGCCGAGCGAATTGCCGAACAGCACGGTCGCGGCCTTCGTCGCATCGAAGAAATGGGCGTGGCCGTCGCCAGCCGCCTGACGGATCGCCTTCTTCAGCCGTTCGGTCGGCAGGGTGAAGTCGGCCGAGCGCGCGAAATCGCCCGGCATCACCTCGGCCGTGTTGACGACGAATGTCGTCTCGCCCTCGCGCACCGCCGCCAGCACCTTGCGCGATCCCGAAACGACGAGGTCGCAACCGAGGATCAGGTCGGCCTTGCCGGCGGAAACGCGGATTGAATGAATGTCCTGCGGCGTGTGCGCGACGCGCAGATGCGAGAACACCGCCCCGCCCTTCTGGGCGAGGCCGGCCATGTCGA
>JBLJBS010000104.1:0-2776 GCA_047637695.1 Aquamicrobium sp.
GCGGCGCCGGCTTGATCTTGAAGCGGATGTCGTCGGCCATGTGGTCGGGGAAGGGGCCGCCGAAGGCTGACATCGGATCGCCGCCGGCCGCGAGCGGATCGGGAAGCTGGAGCGCATCAAGCGGATTGGGCAGCGAAAGCTGAAGATCGCCGAAATTCATCTCGCCTTCGGCTTCCTTCTTGCCGGTGACGGCGGCGACCAGCGGCCTCAGGCCGAACCATGAGATCAGGAACACGACCACGATGAAGGCCAGCGCATTGATCATCGTGCCGGCATGGCGGCCGGCGGCCTCGAGGAAGCCCGCCTCGGCCATCTCGGTCCCGGCGATGCCGTCGATGAACTCGACCGACGAGACGTTCATGGCGTCGCCGCGGGCGGTGTCGAAGCCGGCAGCGGAGGCGACGAGCTTCTCGATCTCGGCGATGCGCTCGGCGATGCGCTCGGGCGTTGCGTCGGCTCCCAGCACTGCGGCGAGACGCTCGCGGTTGACGACGACGGCGATCGACAGGCGCGACACCGAATAGCCGTTGGAAACGGTGGCGATGCGCTTCGAATTCATCTCGTAATTGGTGGTTTCTTCACGGCGCTCGCGCTGCTCGGACGAGGCCGGGCCTTCGCCGGCGCCCAGCTGTTCGTCGGGCAGGTTCTGCTGCACGGTGGCCGGCGGCGCGGCCTGGCGCTGGTTGGCCTGGTCGTTGGCGCGCACGATCTGCACCGAGCGTTCGACGCGCGATTCCGGATCGAAGATCGTCTCCTCGATCTGGCGCATGTCGGTGTTGACTTCGGCCTTGACGCTGGTGCGGAAATTCTCGTGGCCGAGATAGGGCGCGAGCGCGCGGCGGATGTTGTCCTCGATCTGGCTCTCGACCGTGCGCTCGATGGTGATGGAGCGGGTGGCGCTGTTGTTGTTGGGATCGTCGCCGGCGACGAGCAGATCGCCCGAGGCGTCGAGCACGGTCACCTTGTCGGGGGTCAGGCGCGGCACGGCGGCCGAAACGAGATGGCGAATGGCGATGGCAGCCTTGATGGCATCGGTGCCGCCGGCACGCACCACCACCGACGCGGTCGGCGCCTGTTCCTCGCGGCGGAACGAGGCGCGCTCGGGCATGACGATGTGCACCCGGGCCGACTTGATGCCGGTTATCGACTGGATGGTGCGGGCGATCTCGCCCTCGAGCGCGCGCACGCGCGTCACTTCCTGCATGAACGAGGTCAGCCCGAAGGAGCCGACATTGTCGAACAGTTCATAGCCCGCATTGCTCGATGTCGGCAGCCCGCGCTCGGCAAGCAGCATCCGCGCCTGGCCGGTGCGCCCGGTCGGCACCATCACGGCGGTGCCGTCGCTGGAGACGTCGTAGCGGATGCCGGCTTCCGACAGCACCATGCCGATCTGGCCGACATCGCTGCGGTCGAGACCGACATAGAGGGTCTCGAAGGCCGGCCTGTTCAGCCAGATCGAGGCGGTCAGGATGACCGCGACGACGATCGCCCCGGCACCGCCCATCATGGCGAGGCGCTTGGGGCCGAGGCTGCGGAGATTGTCGAGGATGGACTTGATCTGTTCAGGCAAAGCTTCATGCTCCGGAAATACAGATTCCCAGGATACGCGGCGAAGCTTGCGCGAAAATGGGTTCGGGCCGCCCGCAAGGACAGCCCGGACCCGCGTTGTGCGGCGGCGCGATCAGCCGCGGAACAGGGTCAGGATGTTCTGGCTGCTGGAATTGGCGATCGACAGCGCCTGGATGCCGAGCTGCTGCTGGACCTGCAGCGCCGACAGCCGGGCCGATTCCGCGTTCATGTCGGCGTCGATGAGCTGGCCGATGCCGCGGTCGATGGCGTCCATCTGCTGCGACGTGAACGAGGTCTGGGATTCGACGCGCATCTTCATTGCGCCGAAATTGGCGGCGGCGGTCTTCAGCGCATCGAGCGTGGACTGGGCGGTGGCGACGCTGGTGATGCCGGCCGCGGCCGCCTCGAGATTGTAGGGCGTCAGGGTCAGCATCTGCACGCCGCCGCCGCCCTTGATATAGCCGCTGACGATATCGACGGCGGTGCCGCCTGTCCTCAGCAGGTTCTGCCCCTCGAACTGGGCGGCCTTAGCGATCTCGACCATACGCGCCTTGCGCTGGGTGATCTCGGCCGTCACCGCGGCGGTATCGATGCCGTCGGTTTCGAGCGCGATATACTTGGTCAGCGTCTCGGTCGCATGGGTGATCGCATCGGCGAGCGCGGTGTAGGTGGTGTCGAGGATGGCCTGGCCCAGTCCGAGCGAGTCCTTGACGGTCGACAGAACCTGGTTCTGCGCCTTCATGCCCACGGAGATCGACCAGTAGGCGGGATTGTCCATCGCCTCGGAGACGCGCTCGCCGGTGGCGATGCGGTTCTGGGTGACCGACAGGTTCTTGCCGATGGTGCGCAGGGTCTGGAGCGCGGTCATCGCAGAGGAATTGGTGAGAAGGCTGGACATGGCTCTCCCGGGACACTCGTACTTTGACAAGATGAATATCCGGGCCGGCCGGGAGGACTAGGCTGCATCATGCGCGGCTGGAATGCCGGCCCGTCCTGCGTATGCCTCCCTTATAGGCGGCCAGTTCTTAAACGAGCGTTAACCATGCCTGTTGACCTTCCGCTAACCATGTCGGCCTTCGCGCGCATGCGAAAAGGCCGCGCCCCTTGCGGAGCGCGGCCCTGTGGTCGCCGGGTGAAACGCAGCGATTAGCTGCGGAACAGCGAGAGCAGGTTCTGGGTGTTGGAATTGGCGATCGACAGCGCCTGG
>JBLJBS010000105.1:0-5100 GCA_047637695.1 Aquamicrobium sp.
TCAAGATCGTGCAGGAGATGATCGAGGGCCTGAAGAACTGGATGGACGCCAAGGGACACGCCACGCTCGACGACATCATCGGGCGCGCGACCCCCAACGTCACCGACTGGCAGTATCTCAACCTCAACTACATCGCCAAGGCGCATATCGACCAGGATTCCTGCATCAAATGCGGCCGTTGCCACATCGCCTGCGAGGACACCTCGCACCAGGCGATCACGGCCATCGTCGATGGCGCGCGCCATTTCGAGGTCAAGGAGGAGGAATGCGTCGGCTGCAATCTGTGCGTCAATGTCTGCCCGGTCGAGAACTGCATCACCATGCAGCCGCTGGCGGCCGGGGTGCTCGACCAGCGCACCGGCAAGCCGGTCGATCCCGTCTATGCCAACTGGACGACGCATCCGAACAATCCGATGGCGCGGGTGGCGGCCGAGTAAGCTGAAAGGGTTCCTCCCGTCGGGGCGGGGGATGCCGGCGGCGTTCAGGCCGGCATCTTCCGCCGCGCTATCCCGCTGGATCGTTTCAGAGTTTCACGGAAACGCCGAAACGATCTATCTCCTTGTTTTTACGAAATTCCGGACAGAAAACCGCTACGCACTTTTCCTGGATTTGCTCCGGCGCCGCCTGAACCGATCGTTAACCCAGTTCATGCACCATCGGCGGTGAAGGCGGGGGACGACCGCCTCATCTCAGACGGAACGGGCGGATATGATCGTGATCAAGGCCAGCGGCGCACCCGACGTGAAGGCGCTGCGCAGGCTTGCGACCGAGCTGTCGGCGACGTCGCTTGCAACCGACGATATCGATACGCCTCTCGACGAGGTCGCGCCGGCCCCGCAACGCCGGCGGCGCAGGCCCACCGTGAGCACGCTGCCCGCCGCGGCGATCTCGCCGCAGACGCAGGCGGCGCTCCTCGACCTGATGCCGGCCAAGGTCGAGCCGGCCGGGGAATACGACTTCCGCTGAAGCGGCCGGCGGCGATCGTTAAAACCTTACCCGATTTCCCTGTTCCGATCTTAACGAAGCACCCCTAAGCTGCGCGGCGAAAGGGGGCGGAGATGCCGAACCTCGACTTCCTGGCGCTTTACATCGTCATTTTCCTCATTTCGCTGACGATGTCCGTCGTGTGGGCAGCGTTTGCCTATGCATATAGCCCGCGCCGGGCAGTGCTGTACTGGATGGCGGCGACGATCTTGTCGCTGGTCGGCGGCATCGTCCTTGCGGTAAAGGGTAACGAGGGTGCGCTCGTTCCCGCCGTGCTCGGCAACATCATCATCATCATCTTCGGCTTCTCGCAATTCTGGATCGGGCTGCGCCGCTTCAGCGACCTCGATGGCGGCCAGGGTTAGGTGGTGGGCATAACGGCCGTCGCCGCCCTGTGCATGGTCACCCTGCACGACAGCGACCGCGGTCGCGCGATGGTCTATGCCGGCGGGCTGCTGCGCGAATACGTGCGCGAGGGCGACGTGGTGGCGCGGCTGGGCGGGGAAGAGTTCGCCATCCTTCTGTACGACGCCACGCTGGAGCGGGCGCAGGCGATTGCCGCGGAAATCACGAACCGCATCGCCGCCACCCCGCTCGCGCTGGCCGACGGGAGGCTCTACAAGGATAAGGCGCGCCAAAAGCGTGCCGGGCGCGGTTCGCGTAGCCGCGGCTTTAAGCTGGTGGCGCCTCCTAGAGAGGGTGCATGCACTTTCCGTTCGGGTTTTGTGTGGAACCTAAAGCATGCCGCCCGAAAGCGGAAACCGGTTTCGGGACAACGACATGCGTAAAAACAAGAGCCTAAAGCGTACGGAGCGAATCTGAAAAATCGCGACACTGCCTAGGGCTTGAGCCCCTTGAGGAAAAGCTGCTCGAGAAACCGCGCCGCATCCTCGAAACGGCCGTCGCCGCCGCGTTTCGGGCCGAGAACCGCACGCACCTGTACGTCGAAATCGGCGTAGTGCTGCGTCGTCGCCCAGATCGAGAAGAGCAAATGGTAGGGGTCGGTGCGGACGATCTTGCCCGACGCCATCCAGCCGCGGATCGTCTTCGCCTTCTCTTCCACGAGCTCTTTCAACTCGCCCTCGATCATCGGCATGATGCGTGGCGCGCCCTGCAATATCTCGTTGGCGAAAAGGCGGCTTTCGCGCGGATAGTCGCGCGCCATCTCAAGCTTGCGACGGATATAGGCGCTCAATTCCGTCATCGGGTCGCCGACATCGTCGAGTTCCTTCAGCGGCGCCAGCCATGTTTGGAGAAGCCGCTGCATCAACGTGACATGGATGGCTTCCTTCGAACGGAAGTAGTAGAGAAGATTCGGCTTCGACATTCCCGCCGCCTCGGCGATCTGGTCGATGGTCGCCCCGCGGAAGCCGTGCTGGGAAAATACCTCCAGCGCCGCCTCGAGGATCAGTTCGCGCTTTTCCGTCTGGATGCGAGTGCGGCGCCGGGGTCTTGCAACATCCATCTCGCGCTTCCTTCGTCTGCGACGCGGCTTTCTCTGGCCCAAATCTCTGGACCAGCCGTCCATTTGCCTGTGGAGCGCGCCGGGCGCGCGCCGGTGCGCTAGTAATCGCTTGACCGCCCGTCTGGCGATGCTAACGTTTGTCCATCCGGTCAAAAAATGCGTAGCATGACCATGCCGCATGAACCAAGCGTTGGCCGCATCGGAAGGGCATTCGAGAACCGAAAAGGAAAGGCTTGGTAATGTCCAACAGGCTCAACGTCGCGCCGAACGATCTCAGCGCATTCTGGATGCCGTTTACGTCGAACCGTCAGTTCAAACAGGCGCCGCGCATGCTGGTCGCGGCCAAGGACATGCATTACACCACGTCCGACGGTCGCCAGGTTCTCGACGGCACCGCCGGCCTGTGGTGCGTCAATGCCGGCCACTGCCGCCCCAAGATCACCGAGGCGATCCAGCGCCAGGCCGCCGAGCTCGACTACGCGCCGGCCTTCCAGATGGGCCACCCCATCGTGTTCGAGCTCGCCAACCGGCTGGTCGACATCGCGCCTGAAGGCATGGACCACGTCTTCTTCACCAATTCCGGTTCGGAATCGGTCGACACCGCGCTGAAGATCGCGCTCGCCTATCACCGCGTGCGCGGCGAAGGCTCTCGCACGCGCCTCATCGGTCGCGAGCGCGGCTATCACGGCGTCAATTTCGGCGGCATCTCCGTCGGCGGCATCGTCGCCAACCGCAAGATGTTCGGCACGCTTCTGACCGGCGTCGACCACATGCCGCACACCCACATTCCGGGCAAGAACGCGTTCTCACGCGGCGAGCCTGAGCATGGCGCCGATCTCGCCGACGAGCTGGAGCGCATCGTCACGCTGCATGACGCCTCGACCATCGCCGCCGTCATCGTTGAGCCGGTCGCGGGTTCGACCGGCGTTCTGATCCCGCCGAAGGGCTACCTCCAGCGCCTGCGCAACATCTGCGACAAGCACGGCATCCTCCTGATCTTCGACGAGGTCATCACCGGCTTCGGCCGTCTCGGCACGCCGTTCGCGGCCGATTATTTCGGCGTCATCCCCGACATCATGACCACGGCAAAGGGCGTGTCCAACGGCGTGATCCCGATGGGCGCGGTCTTCGTCAAGAAGGAAGTCCACGACGCCTTCATGACCGGCCCGGAGCATCTGATCGAGTTCTTCCACGGCTACACCTATTCCGGAAACCCGATCGCCTCGGCCGCGGCGCTCGGCACGCTCGACACCTACAAGGAAGAGGGGCTGCTGACGCGCGGCGCCGAACTCGCCCCCTATTGGGAGGACGCGCTGCATTCGCTGAAGGATGCGCCGCATGTCATCGACATCCGCAATATCGGCCTCGTCGGCGCGATCGAGCTTGAGCCGATTGCCGGCCAGCCGACCAAGCGGGCCTTCTCGGCCTTCCTCAAGGCGTTCGAGAAGGGCTTCCTGATCCGCACCACCGGCGACATCATCGCGCTGTCGCCGCCGCTCATTATCGAGAAGAACCAGATCGACGAACTGGTGAGCGGCCTGCGCGACGTCCTGAAGGCGATCGAGTAGGGCCATGTCCGGGCGCGCGCAGGCCACCCATCAGGTTCTGATCGACGACGACCGGGTTCGTGTCACGCGCTGGGACTTCGTACCCGGCGCGGAGACGGGCTGGCACCGGCATGGCATGGACTATGTCATCACCACGGTGACGCCGTGCCACATGCTCCTGGAGGAGCCCGGCGGGGGAAGCCGCCGGGCCGACATGGAGGCTGGCATCGCCTATCGCCGCGGCGAGGGCGTCGAGCACAACGTCATCAACGCCGGCGACAAGCCGATGGCGTTCGTAGAGGTCGAGTTGAAACCGCTGTAAGGGAAGTTGAATGGCTGCACCGGGCGAGAACCTTCGCATCAATGCCGACCGTCTGTGGGGATCGATCCACGAACTGGCGAAGATCGGCCCTGGGGTCGCCGGTGGCAGCAACCGCCAGACGCTGACCGACGAGGATGGCGAAGGCCGCCGCCTGTTCCAGAAATGGTGCGAGGATGCCGGTCTCGAAATGGGCATCGACAAGATGGGCACGATGTTCGCCACGCGGCCGGGCACCGACCCAGAGGCGATGCCCGTCTATGTCGGCTCGCATCTCGACACCCAGCCGACAGGCGGGCGCTATGACGGCGTGCTGGGCGTGCTGGGCGGGCTTGAAGTGGTCCGCACGCTGAACGATCTCGGCATCCGCACCAGGCACCCGATCGTCGTCACCAACTGGACCAACGAGGAAGGCACCCGCTTCGCGCCGGCGATGCTGGCCTCCGGTGTCTTCGCCGGCCAGCATGATCTCGACTGGGCTTATGCCCGTCAGGACAAGGACGGCAAGCGCTTCGGCGACGAGCTGGAGCGCATCGGCTTCAAGGGCGACGAGGAAGTCGGCGGCCGCAAGATCAAGGCTTTCTTCGAGCTACATATCGAGCAGGGGCCGATCCTCGAGGATGAGGGGATCGACATCGGCGTCGTCACCCACGGGCAGGGCCTGTGGTGGCTGCAGGTGACGCTCACCGGCAAGGATGCCCATACCGGCTCGACGCCAATGCCGAAGCGGCGCAATGCCGGCCTCGGCATGGCGCGCATCACCGAGCTGGTGCACGAGGTGGCGA
>JBLJBS010000106.1:0-2982 GCA_047637695.1 Aquamicrobium sp.
GCCACCTTGAAGCGCAAGGATGGCGCCTCGTCGAGCAGCTGCATGATGCGCGGCTCCCACTGTTCCTGCAGGAACAGCCGGGTCGGCCCCAGATAGAGCATCGGCACCGGCGCTGTATCCATGCGCTCGCCGATGATGTCGAGGATGCTGTCGGACTTGCCCATCTGGGCGCCCACCACCATCACCACGCGCTTGTGCGTCCGGGCATGGACCGCCCGCACGAACGGAATGGTGTATGGCGTCAGACGCGGATCGCGGGGACCGGGTAGGCCCGCCGTCGGTGGATAGGTGCGGTTCGCCCGCGCCCATGCGTCAGGCGTCGTCCTCGTCGTCGGCGTCAACAGCCGCTTCGCCCGTGCGCAGAGCCGATACGCCTTCGGCGAAACGGTCGGCAAGACGCTGACGTTCTCCGTCGCAGATGGCTTCAAGGCGTCTGCGTTCACTTGCATTCCTCGTCATGCGCGCCGGCAGGCCCGAGACCGAGGCCAGGTAAAGCCCGGTGGCGAAGTCGTAAGCCGCCATCGCCTCGTCCATCATGATCAGGTCGCGATCCTCGCGCGCCATGCGTCGCTCGATCTCGGCCGCACGGGCGTCACGGACACGATTGTCGGCGGCCGTCCGGCTCGACCGGCGCTCGTCGTCTTTCAGGAACCTGATATAGCCCTGCACCACGGCGACCAGATTGTAGCGGCCCTGAGCAAGGGTCGGCACATATCCGGACTTCGTCAACTGCCGGACCCGTTCGTCCGACAGCATCAGCAGCCGTGCCGCCTGTGTCGTCGTGATCGTGCCGGCCTGCGGGTCTTGCGTGGTCATGGGTCAGATGGTCGTCCGGTTGAAACGCACGTGTGGACAGGCAGGCGACCGCCGTCCCTCGGGGCGGCGGTCGATCATTCGGGCAGTGCGAACTTGCGTGCCCATGTCTGCCATGCCTTCGCGACGGCGCCGGTCCCCGGAAACAGGTCGTGCAGATCGTCGTCGGGCCGGGCCGCCACCATCTCGAAGGCCCAATGACAGACCGCTTCTGGCTTCGCACCCGTCAGGCCCCGTTTCATCGCGATCGGACATTCGATCCAGTCCCGCACCACAAGCCGCGTCGAGACCACCGGCTTGCGCGCCGCCCTGATGATCACCGGCTCCCATGCGTAGGCGACCGGGACGTTTCGTTTGAAGGCCGCAAACCCCTTCACCCATGCCATCCAGCGCGCGCCGGTTCGTTCCACATGTGGCGCAAGGATGGCCATCGATGCCGGCGTCGCGGCGGCGTGCAAGACCCAGCCGTCGTATTCATCCTGAAGACGTTCGATCAGCGCGCCGTGGTCGACCTCACCCGCATAATCCGGGTGGTCGCGGTAGAGATGGGCGCAGTTGACATAGGGCGGGTCGGCATAGCCAATCTTCATGTGCGCTTCATTCCCCGGTTCCTGCCCGGATCGCCTCGAACAGCCGGCGCAGCAGGTAGCCACGCGCCAGCGATACCCCGACGAAGGCGAGGCCGATGGTCATGTGCTCGGCAAGCCCGGTCTCGATCCTGAACCACGGGAACACCACGATCTGGGTGGCGATGGCCAAAACGTAGCCGACCACGACATTCGTCACGGCCTCCACCATCGACATGGTGCGGGATTGTCTCATCGCAGCCCCTCCGGCTGGCATTCCAGAAACGCCGTCACGAACTCCGCCGCGAGCGGCGGCACGATCGCATTGCCGTAGCCCCTGAGCAGTCCCATGCGGCCGGGTATCCCATCAACCAGCGGGAATGTTCCGGGCTCAACCGGTCGCCAGCGTCCGTCCCGGCAGAGGAGCCAGTCAGGGTCTCGCCAGACGCCGTCCGTCGCGCCGGTCCCGGTGGGATCGACGAGGGGTCCGTCCTGGTCAGCAGTTTCACCGTCCTGCGGCTGGCATCGGTATTGCCGGCCGCGTTGTAGCTGTCCGTGGCCGGCGATCCGGCCATCGGCGTCGGCCATCCCGCCAGCCAGACCTGTCGCCCCAGCAGCGCGTTGATCGGGACATTCAGGCATTCCGCGCCGTCCTTGTGATCGCGCGCCGAGGCCGTGGCCCAGCCCGCCATCGCCGGGTTCCATTGCGACGGCGCCGAAGAACAGCCGCTGCCGGATATGCGGGGCGCCGATGCACGCAGCCGGCAAATCGGCCGCCGCGACGGCGTAAGATGCCGCCTCCAACGCATCCGCCAGAGCGTCGAACCACGCCCAGCCAGTCGCGCCCTCAGCCGCTGTTCCAGCCGTTCGGCCAGATGGGCCGAGCACCGCTGCGCTGGCGACCTGCTCGCCGAAGACGAGGCCGGGGCGGCAGGCAGCGACGAGGCGCAGGAAGGCAGGGGCGAGATGGCGGTCATCGTGCTGTCCCTTGCGCTGCCCGGCCTGGCTGAACGGCTGGCAGGGCGGCGAGCCGGTCCAGACCGGCCGGTCCTCGGCCACGCCGGCAAGGCGCAGCGCATGGGGCCAGCCGCCGATGCCGGCGAAGAAATGACATTGCGCGAAGCCCCGCAGGTCGGACGGCTCCACATCGAGGATGGAGCGTTCGTCCACCTCGCCGTCCGGAAGCTGGTCGGCAGTGATCAGCTCCCGCAGCCAGGCACAGGCCGCAGGATCGGAATCGTTGTAGTAGACGGCCATCAGGCGTCAGGCGGCGACAGTGTCGTCAGCATCGGCGGCAGTGCCGGCGTCAGCATCGGCGGCAGCGTCGTCGGTGTCACCACCCAGCCGCTCGGCCTTCACCTCGGCGAAGGTGCGCCCGTCGCCGTCGAGGATTGCGTCCCTGCCGGTCTCGGCCTGCCAGCGCTCGATGGCAACATCGATGTAAGCCGGGCTGATCTCCATGGCGTTGACACGCCTGCCGTTTTCCTCGCCCGCCATGATCTGCGAGCCGGAGCCGCAGAACGGCTCGTAACACAGCCCGCCGCGTGTGACGTGCTGGCGCATCGGAATGGCGAACGCATCGAGCGGTTTTGGCGTCGGGTGG
>JBLJBS010000107.1:0-17099 GCA_047637695.1 Aquamicrobium sp.
CTCGGCGGGCTGGTCTCGTTCGGCCATGCCGCCTTCTTCGGCATCGGCGGCTATGCGGCTGGCATCCTCGCCAGCCATGCCTTCACCAATCAGCCGTTCAACTTCGGCCTGTTCACCCTGCCCGGCACCAACATGATGCCGGTTATCTGGCTGGTGGCGATTGCGGTGGGCGGGCTTCTGGCGGCAGGCATCGGGGCGATTTCGTTGCGCACCTCGGGCGTCTACTTCATCATGATCACGCTGGCCTTCGCGCAGATGACCTATTACTTCGCCATTTCCTGGCCGGCCTATGGCGGCGAGGACGGGCTGTCGATCACGCTGCGCAACGCCTTTCCCGGCGCCAATACCATGGTGCCGATCAACTTCTTCCTGATCGCCTGGAGCCTTCTCGTCGTCGTGCTCATCCTGTTCGCGCTAATCAAGAACTCGCGCTTCGGCGCGGCGTTGCAGGCGGCGCGGCAGAACGAGGTTCGGGTCGCGACGGTCGGCATCGCCCCCTATCGCATCAGGCTGGCCGCCTTCGTCCTTTCGGGCATGATCACCGCGCTCGCCGGCGCGCTCTATGCCGATCTGAACCGCTTCGTCAGCCCGTCGATGCTGTCCTGGCACATGTCCGGCGAATTCATCGTGCTGATCATCCTCGGCGGGGTCGGCCGGCTGGCCGGGCCGGTCGCCGGCGCGATGCTTTACGTGCTGTTCGAGTTCCTGCTCGGGGGGCTGACCGAGCGCTGGCAATTCTTCCTCGGACTGCTGCTGCTCGGCGTCGTGCTGTTCGCGCGCGGCGGGCTGGTCGGGCTTGTCGCCGGGAGGCCGCGCCATGACTGAGCCGGTCCTGTCGATCCGCAACCTCAACAAGAGCTTCGGCGCGCTGAAGGCGACGGAGAACGTCTCGCTCGACCTGCGGGCCGGCGAGATCCACGCCCTGATCGGCCCCAACGGCGCCGGCAAGTCGACGCTGATCCACCAGATCGCAGGGACGCTGATGCCCGACAGCGGCAACATAAAGTTTCTCGGCGAGAACGTTACCCGGCTTGGTGTCGCGGCGCGCGCGCGGCGCGGCCTCGGCCGTTCGTTCCAAGTGTCGTCGCTGGCACCGGAATTCTCGGCGCTGCGCAACGTCATGCTGGCGGTGCAGGCGAGGCAGGGGTCGTCCTTCCGCTTCTTCAGGCCGGTGATGCGCGATGCCTCGTTGACGGGACCTGCCCATGCCGCACTGGCGCGGGTCGGGCTTTCCGAGCGGGCGCATCTGCCGGCGGCCGAGCTGTCGCACGGCGAGCGCCGTCAGCTCGAAATCGCCATCGCGCTGGCGCTGGGATCGAAAGCCTTCCTCCTCGACGAGCCGATGGCAGGGATGGGTCCGGACGGCTCGCGAGCGCTGACCGCCTTTCTCGACAGGCTGCGGCAGCAAGCGCCGATCCTGCTGGTAGAGCACGACATGGATGCCGTGTTCGCGCTCGCCGACCGCATCTCGGTTCTGGTCTATGGCCGCGTCATCGCCTCCGGCACGGTCGACGAGATTCGCTCCAATGCGGAAGTCCGTCGCGCCTATCTGGGAGACGCGACATGAGTCTCCTGTCGATTTCCGGGCTGGAAACCTTCTACGGCGCCAGCCAGGCGTTGTTCGGCGTCGACCTCGACGTCGGCGAAGGCGAGGTCGTCGCGCTGATGGGCCGCAACGGCATGGGCAAGACGACGACGATCCGGTCCGTCCTCGGGCTGACGCCGGCACGGGGCGGGGCGATCCGTTTCGGCGGCGCCGAGATCCGCGACAGCAAGCCCCATCGCATTGCCCGGCTCGGCCTGGGGCTGGTGCCGGAAGGGAGGCGCTGCTTCCCGAACCTGACAGTCTCCGAAAATCTCGTCGCCGCCGCGCGGCCGGGCCGCTGGACGCAGGCGGAGATCGAAAAACTCTTCCCCCGCCTTGCCGAGCGCCGCAGCCAGATGGCGCGCACGCTTTCCGGCGGCGAGCAGCAGATGCTGGCGATCGGCCGGGCATTGATGACAAATCCGCGCCTCATCATCCTCGACGAGGCGACGGAAGGGCTCGCTCCGGTGATCCGCCACGACATCTGGAGCGTGATCCGTGCGCTGAAGGCGGAAGGCCAGTCGATCCTGATCGTCGACAAGACACTTTCCGAGCTTTTGCCCGCAGCCGACCGCTGCTTCATCCTGGAGAAGGGGCGCACCGTCTGGGCCGGAAGGCCGCAGGCGCTGACCCACGAGCTTCAGGACCGTTACCTCGGCGTCTGAGACGCCGGAAAAGACCGGAGACTTGCCATGACATCGAACCAGATCCTGCACCCCGCCCACTGGAAAAAGGCTGCCGGCTATGCCAACGGCATTCTCGCCGACGGCCGCACGGTGTGGATCGGCGGACAGATCGGCTGGAACAGGGACCAGATTTTCGAGGTTCACGACCTCGTCGGCCAGACGCATCAGACGCTGGCCAACGTCGTCGCCATCCTCGCCGAGGCAGGCGGAAAGCCGGAGCACGTCGTGCGCATGACGTGGTACGTCAAGGACAAGAAGGACTATCTCGCCAATCTGAAGGGCATCGGCGAGGCCTATCGCGCGGTGATGGGCCGGCACTTCCCGGCGATGACCATGGTCCAGGTCGCGGACCTGATCGAGGACGAGGCCATGGTCGAGATCGAGGCCACCGCCGTCCTGCCCGCTTAGAGCATGTCACCCGAAAGTGGGAACCGGTTTCGGGACAATGACATGCGTAAAAACAACAGCTTAAAGCGTATGGCGTGAATCTGAAAGATCACGACGCGCTTTAAAGTGCGAACCGGCTTAGGGAGAGATGCCTTAGTCAGCCGGACCTTACCAATAAAAGGCCGACGGCTGTTTCCAGCCGCCGGCGTTTTTGTTTCTGCGCGGCGGCTTACTTCGCCGCGTTCAGGCCGCGCTCGATGTCATGCAGGATGTCGTCGATGTGCTCGAGGCCGATCGACAGGCGGACATAGCCTGCCGAAACGCCGGCGGCTTCCTGCTCCTCGGCGGTCAGCTGCGAGTGGGTGGTCGAGGCCGGGTGGATGGCGAGGCTGCGCGCATCGCCGATGTTGGCGACGTGGTAGAGCAGTTCCAGCGCGTCGATGAACTTCTTGCCGGCCGCAAGGCCGCCCTTCAGTTCGAAGCCGAGCAGCCCGCCATAGGAACCGCCGAGATATTTGTCGGCTCTTTCACGCAGAACGCCGCTCTGCAGCGACGGGTGGATGACGCGCGCCACTTCAGACCGGCCGGAAAGCCACGCGGCAACCTTGTCTGCATTCTGCGAATGACGCTCCAGCCGCAGCGGCAGCGTTTCCAGTCCCTGGATGATCTGGAAGGCGTTGAACGGCGACAGAGCGGAACCCAGATCGCGCAGCAGCGTGACGCGGGCCTTGATGATGTAGGCGATCGGGCCGAGCGGCTTGACCGCCTCGCTCCAGACCGCGCCATGATAGGACGGATCGGGGGTGTTGAGCGCCGGCTGGCGCTCGGCATGCGCCGACCAGTCGAAATTGCCGCCGTCGACGATGATGCCGCCGATCGAGGTGCCGTGGCCGCCAATGAACTTTGTGGTCGAATAGATGACGACAGCCGCGCCATGTTCGAACGGCTTGGCGATCAACGGAGCGGCGGTGTTGTCGACGATCAGCGGAATGCCGAATTCACGGCCGATCGCGGCGATCTCGGCGATCGGAAGGACAGCGAGCTTCGGATTCGGCAGGGTTTCGCCATAATAGGCGCGGGTGCGTTCGTCGGTGGCGCGGCGAAAATTCTCCGGGTCGGAAGGATCGACGAAGCGAACCTCGATACCCTGATCCTTCAGCGTGTTGGCGAACAGGTTCCAGGTGCCGCCATAGAGGTCCGTAGAGGAGACGATGTTGTCGCCCGCCCGCGCCAGGTTCTGGACCGACAGGGCGGAAGCCGCCTGCCCCGAGGAAACGGCAAGCGCGCCGACGCCGCCCTCAAGCGCGGCGATGCGCTTTTCCAGCACGTCGATGGTCGGATTCATGATCCGGGTATAGATGTTGCCGAATTCCTTCAGCGCGAACAGGTTGGCAGCATGGTCGGTGTCGTTGAACTGGTAGGAGGTGGTCTGGTAGATCGGCACCGCGACGGCGCCGGTTGCGGGGTCGGCGCGCCAGCCGGCGTGAAGCACCAGCGTCTCGGGGTGAAGCTGCCTGTCGGTCATCTCGTCTCATGCTCCCTGTAGGGTTTGACTGCCTGTTCCGCCCGCCCGGCCGCTGATTGGCGATCCCGCCAGGCGCGTCGGCGAATGAATGTCTGGAAAGGTATCCCTCGCCTCCCAGGAATTGCGGATACCGGCAGGACCATGCCGGTTTTGTCAGCAAGCGTAGAGCTATTTCATTCCAACCTTGGCGGCAATACTGGAATTATATTCTATTTGCGACGCTGTCGCTTTCAGGCCGCGCGCGGGCCGGGATCGTCATCGTCCGGCCCCGGCTCCGAAAACACCTGCGGAGAGGTTTTAGGACGGAAGCTGATGACGGTCGAAGTGCTCCGAGGATCAGGCGCGGCAATCCGGGAAGGCGCTGACTGGCGGCAACGGGCTTCAGCCTCCGGCTGCGACAGCACCTTCTCGATCGCCAGCCGCTCCGTCGCACCCTCGCCAAGCTCGACGGCAACGGCATCGCCTTCGGCGAGGCCGAGCAGCGCCAGCCCGCGCAAGGTGTGGATGGAGAGCATGTCCCTGGCTGGACCGGGAACATCATCGTCCGTGAGAACGTGCGGGCCGTTCGCAATACCGTCGACCCTGTAAATCACCTTGCTGCCGAGCGTGGCGACGTCGGCAGCGATGTCGTCGCTGAAGGCGATGGCGCTTTCGCGCAGCTTGTGCGCCAGAAGCTGCGCATAGGGTCCATGCGGCCCTTCATAGGCATCGAGCAATGCCTGAAGAATCGAATGATCGCGTGTCGTCAGATGGAATCGAGGCTCCGTCGCCATGGCAAATCTCCCGCAGGAACGGCTTGCCGTTCCGACGCCAGTCCGTCTTGGTTCGATGGATATCCCCTGGCGCGGAACCGGCCGGCCAGGGGTCAGGAGCCTGCGATCAGCGATCCGGCATGATCGAGGAACCGGCGACGCGGCCGCCGCCTTCGGCCGGCACGTCCCGCATGCGGCCGCACCGGGTTCATTGCCCCGCTTCGGTCTCAGGCATTGCGACGGAGACGATCGTCAGCCGGTGCGAACGGCCGTCATTGGCGACCCAGTCGATCGACTGCCCGGCCTTGAGACCGAGCAACGCGGTGCCGATCGGCGTCAGGATCGAAACCTTGCCCTGCGAGATGTCGGCCTCGGCCGGATAGACCAGAGTGACGGTGCGGGCCTGGCCATCATTGGTATTGTATTCGACGGTGGCGCCCATCTGCACCGTGCCCTGAAGCACGGCCCCCTTTTCGACGACACGGGCACGCTCGAGTTCGGTCAGGAGTTCGTCCGCCATCTCAGGCTTTCGATCGAGCAGGCCGTTGGCCAGCTGGGTGAGGCGGGCATGATCAGCCTTGTTGATGACGATGGCGGGTTTGCTCATGATAGGGTTCTCGGGTGTTTTGGGGTTTCGGCGGCAGGCGCATCTTCACGGCCGCTGCCGCTATCGGCGATCTGGCGCGGCTTCAGTCGCGAATGCACTGAAACCCGCGCACGGCGAGCGCGTGGTGTTTTGGGATCGGTTCCTGCTGGCGGTTCAAGCCCCGGTCTCGGGGCGAAATGTCCGAGCCGGGGCTATCCTCGCGGGGAGGCACCCATAAAAAGCGTAATCGTGGCTCGCGAACACATCATGCAATCAGCATGGTCAAATGGCGGGGATTGTCAAGCTGAACCCGGCACCGCCGGCGGCAATACATAGGCCCGCATGGAAGGTGCGCGCTTTCACCCCTCGACATACCGGCCCGCCTCACCTATCTGCATCGGGCGGGGTCATCCGGCCGCCGTCGTCATCGTGCGCTTCATGCCGGGCAAGATCCTCGTCTCCCGGCCCCCAGGGGGCGGTTCAGAGCCGCTATCACAGGGAGTAACGGCCCATGTTGTCCGACAACTGGCCTGACCGCCGGGTTCAGGATCTTTTCGGCATCGAGCTTCCGATCATCCAGGCCCCGATGGCCGGACCGGTGTTTTCCGAGATGGTGATCGCGGTCAGCGAAGCCGGCGGTCTCGGCTCGCTGCCCTGCGCGCTGATGGACGAGACGCGCGTCCGCGCCGAGCTGGGCGTCATCCGCCAGCGCACCGGCCGGCCGTTCAACCTCAACTTCTTCTGCCATACCCCGCCCGCGCCGGACGCCGCGCGCGAGGCGCGCTGGCGGGACCGGCTGCGCCCCTATTATGTCGAGCTCGGCCTCGACCCCGACATGGCGGTCCCGCCGTCGAGCCGCGCGCCTTTCGATGAAGCGATGTGCGCACTGGTCGAGGAGTTCCGGCCCCAGGTGGTGAGCTTCCATTTCGGCCTGCCGCAGCAGCCGCTTCTCGAACGGGTCAAGGCTGTCGGAGCGAAAGTCATCGCCTCGGCGACCACGGTCGCCGAGGCGGTCTGGCTGGAACAGCACGGCTGCGACGCGATCATCGCGCAAGGATCCGAGGCCGGCGGCCATCGCGGCAACTTTCTCGGCGACGACATGGCGACGCAGATCGGAACGTTCGCGCTGGTGCCGCAGGTCGTCGACGCAGTGAAGGTGCCGGTGATCGCGGCCGGCGGCATCGCCGACGCGCGCGGCATCGCCGCCGCATTTGCGTTGGGTGCCGCCGGGGTTCAGATCGGCACCGCCTATCTCTACACGCCCGAGGCGCGGATCGCTCCGCTGCACCGCGAAGCGCTGCGCGGCCAGCGCGCCGGCGAGACGGCGCTGACCAACGTCTTCACCGGCCGGCCGGCGCGCGGCATCGTCAACCGTATCATGCGCGAGGCCGGCCCGCTCAGCGACGAAGCCCCGGCCTTTCCGCTGGCCGGAGGCGCGCTCGCGCCCCTGCGCGCGGCAAGCGAGAAGGAAGGTTCGAGCGATTTCATGTCGCTCTGGGCCGGTCAGGCGGCGCGGCTCAGCCGTGAAATGGGGGCGGCCGAGCTGACCCGCCGGCTCGCCGACGAGGCACTGTCACGGATTGGTCGCAAGACCGTCACGAAAGCATAGATCAAGGCACGATACACAACCGCGGGAAGCTCCGGCAGGAGCGGCTCGCGGGCTGATTGATTTTGCCCTTCACCCAACGAGCAGGACCGATGATCCAGACCCCCTATTACCTGATCGACAAGGCCAGGCTGCAGCGCAACATGGAAACGATAGCCCGTGTGCGCGAACAGTCGGGCGCGAAGGCGTTGCTGGCGCTGAAGTGCTTCGCGACATGGTCGGTGTTCGACCTGATGCGCCAATATATGGACGGCACCACCTCGTCCTCGCTCTACGAGGTCAGGCTGGGCCGCGAGAAGTTCGGCGGCGAAACCCATGCCTACAGCGTGGCCTGGGCCGATCATGAGGTCGACGAAGCGATCTCCCATGCCGACAAGATCATCTTCAACACCGCCAACCAGCTCGAACGCTTCGCCGACCGGGCTCAGGGGATCGCGCGCGGCGTCCGGCTCAATCCCGGCATCTCGTCGTCCTCGTTCGACCTCGCCGACCCGGCCCGAGCCTTCAGCCGGCTGGGCGAATGGGACGCCGCGCGGATCGAGCCGGTGCTCGACCGGGTCAGCGGCTTCATGATCCACAACAATTGCGAGAACGACGATTTCGAGCTGTTCTCGCGCATGCTCGACGTCATCGAGCAGAAATTCGGGCCGCTTCTGTCGCAGGTCGAGTGGGTCAGCCTCGGCGGCGGCATCCACTTCACCGGCCAGGACTATCCGCTCGACGCCTTCTGCGACCGGCTGAAGCGGTTTTCCGACCGTTTCGGGGTGCAGGTCTATCTGGAGCCCGGCGAGGCCGCGATCACCAAGAGCACGACGCTCGAAGTGACCGTGCTCGACACGCTCTACAACGGCAAGCACCTCGCCATCGTCGATTCCTCGATCGAGGCGCACATGCTCGACCTGCTGATCTACCGGGAAAGCGCCAAGGTAGCGCCCAACGAGGGCGAGCACGAATTCATGATCTGCGGCAAGTCGTGCCTGGCCGGCGACGTGTTCGGCACCTTCCGCTTCCCCGAGGCGCTGAAGGCCGGCGATCGCGTCTCGATCCAGGATGCGGCCGGCTACACGATGGTCAAGAAGAACTGGTTCAACGGCGTCCAGATGCCGTCGATCGCGATCCGCGAGCCGGACGGCTCGGTCAGGACCGTCCGCGACTTCACCTATGCGGACTACGCGGCAAGCCTCTCCTGAGCTTGCCATCCCACCCGAAACTGAAAGGAGGCTCCGTGCCGACATGAAAAAGAACATCCTCATCATCGGCGCCGGCGGCGTGGCGCAGGTCGTCGCGCACAAATGCGCACAGAACAACGACGTGCTCGGCGACATCCACGTCGCCTCGCGCACGATTGCGAAGTGCGAGGCGATCCTGGCCTCCGTGCGCGAGAAGAACGCGCTGAAGACGGACGGACGGCTCGAAGCCCATGCGCTCGATGCGATGGATGTGAAGGCGACCGCAGCGCTGATCGAGAAGACCGGCGCGCAGATCGTCATCAATGTCGGCTCGGCATTCCTCAACATGTCGGTCATGTCGGCCTGCATCGAAACGGGTGCGGCCTATATCGACACCGCGATCCACGAAGACCCGACCAAGATCTGCGAGACGCCGCCATGGTACGCAAATTACGAGTGGAAACGGCGCGACGAAGTGGAAAAGGCCGGCATCACCGCCATCCTCGGCGCCGGCTTCGACCCCGGCGTGGTCAACGCCTATGCCAAGCTCGCCTATGACGAGTATTTCGACTCCATCGACTCCATCGACATCATCGACATCAATGCCGGCAGCCACGGACGCTGGTTCGCGACCAATTTCGACCCAGAGATCAATTTCCGCGAGTTCACCGGCCAGGTCTGGTCATGGCAGGACGGGAAGTGGGTGTCGAACAGGATGTTCGAAGTCGGCAAGGAATGGGGCCTGCCCGTCGTCGGCACGCAGAAAGCCTACATGACCGGCCATGACGAAGTGCATTCGCTGTCGCAGATCCTGAAAGTGCCGAACGTGCGGTTCTGGATGGGTTTCGGCGACCACTACATCAACGTCTTCACCGTGCTGAACAATCTCGGCCTGCTTTCGGAAAAGCCGGTCAGGACCGCCGAAGGGCTTGAGGTGGTGCCGCTGAAAGTGGTCAAGGCCGTGCTGCCCGATCCCGGCTCGCTCGCGCCCGACTATACCGGCAAGACCTGCATCGGCGATCTGGTCAAGGGCATCAAGGACGGCAAGCAGCGTGAAATCTTCATCTACAACGTCGCCGACCACCGCGAAGCCTATGAGGAAGTCGGCAGCCAGGGCATCTCCTACACCGCAGGCGTGCCGGCCGTCGCCGCGGCGATGCTGATCGCAAGCGGCGAATGGGACGTGAGGAAGATGGCCAATATCGAGGACCTGCCGCCACGCCCGTTCCTCGGCCTGCTGAACCGCATCGGCCTGCCGAGCCGGATCAGGGAAGGCGACGACGACAGGGCGCTGATTTTCGCCTGACGGGTTTCGAAACCGCCTTACAAAAACGAAACGCCCCGCCATTCGCATGGCGGGGCGTTCCGGTTCAGATGCCGCAGTGAACGGCAGCAGGCTTTCAGCTGGTGAAGAAGCTCTGCGTGCCGTGGGCCTCGATCGCTTCGGCAAGACGGCCGAGCGCATGGACATAGGCGGCGGTGCGCACGGAAACGCCCTTGTTCTTCGAGACGTTCCAGATCGCGCGGCCCTCGCGCTCCATGATGGCCTGAAGCCGCTCGTGGATCTCCTGCTCGGTCCAGTAATAGCCCTGCTTGTTCTGCACCCACTCGAAATAGGAAACGGTGACGCCACCGGCATTGGCGAGGATGTCGGGCAGCACGACGACGCCCTTTTCCGCGAGGATGCGGTCGCCCGAAGGCGTGACCGGACCGTTGGCGAGTTCCAGCACCAGCTTCGCCTTGACCTCGCCGGCATTCTTGCCGTGGATCATGTTCTCCAGCGCCGAGGGAACCAGAAGGTCGCAATCGACCCCGACGAGCTCGTCGCCCTTGAGCGTCTCGTGGCCGCCCTGGCCGACGGTCGAAACCACCGAGCGTCCGTGCGCCTTGGCGTCGATCAGCAGGTCGACATGCAGGCCGGCGGCGGAATAGACCCCGCCCTCCGAGTCGGTCACCGCGACGACCTTGTGGCCATCGGCGGCGAGCAGGCGCGCAATGTGCTGGCCGGCATTGCCGAAGCCCTGCACCGCGACGCGCAGCGTCTCGCCGAGGCCGAGATCGCCCGCGAGGTGGCGAACGAGATAGTAGCCGCCGCGCGCGGTCGCATCGCCGCGCCCGAGCGAGCCGCCGAGCGCGATCGGCTTGCCGGTGATGACTGCCGGTTCGGCGCGGCCGACGATCTGGGCGTATTCGTCGGCCATCCAGCCCATGATCATCGAATTGGTGTAGACGTCCGGCGCGGGAATGTCGCGGTCCGGGCCGATGGTGCGGGCGAACGCCTGGATATAGGCGCGCGAAAGCCGCTCCAGCTCCGCCTTCGACAGCTGGCGCGGATCGACCTGGACCGCGCCCTTGCCGCCGCCATAGGGCAGGTTCATCACCGCGCACTTGAAGGTCATCCAGAAGGCGAGCGTCTCGACCTCCTCGACATTGGCGTCGGGGTGGAAGCGGATGCCGCCCTTGGTCGGGCCGCGGGTGTCGTCGTAGCGGCAGCGCCAGGCGATGAAGGATTTGCGCGAGCCGTCGTCCATGCGGATCATCAGGCGCACCTTGGTGGTCTCACGGGCGAATTTCAGTTTCTCGATCACGTCCGGGTCGATGCTGAGATGGGCCGCTGCCTCGTCCAGACGGACGAGCGCGTCGTCGAGAAGGCTGTCTTCTGACATGATTGCTCCGTGACGTTTGAGGTTGATTTCGGCACCGTGCATAAAATAGGAGCGACGAATGCGCAATAAGAAGTCAGCATTGCTGACCTATTTTTTTGCGACATTTGCGCACATATATTTCACGGCGAGACGCCCTGGCGTTCTTTCGCTACGCAAACCGTTTGAAATTCGGCTTCAGGGCCGCTCCAGCGAACTGACGAACGGCCAGTAGTCGCGCAGCCACAACAGGAACGCCGCTGCCCATAAAATGGCCGCTCCGCCGTAGAGCGGCCCCGGCAGATCGGGAATTGCCCCAAGATCGGGCAGGATGCGCAAAGCGACGGCAGCGACCAGCAGGACGAAGCCGATGCGCGTTGCCAGCGGAAAGCCGAGCGGTCGTCCGGAATGGAGCAGACCGGCAATGGACAGCACCATCAGCACGCCCATGCCGAGCCCGCCCATCAACGACACATGCAGCGCCGTCACTTCGGAAAACGGCGCGCCGAGACGCGCGGCGCCGACAAGGATGAGCCCTGCCCCGGCAAGGATCGCCGAGCCGGCCAACGTCAGCAATTCCGTTCGCGCCGCCTCGGGGCCGACGAAGGCCTCGCCGGCGCGGTCCATGAACGCCGCCCCGGCGGCGATGGCGAGATAGCCGGTGACTTCGCCCGAGAAACCCATAAGCTCGCCGCCGATCAGCACGGCGACGAGGCCCGGCGCCAGCGTGATCCGGCCGGGATGCGGCCGGAACGGCGAGGTTTCCTCACTGGGATCGAGCACCTGGTTGGTGACGGGAACCGTGATCCGCGCCAGCGCCACGCCGAGCAGGCCGAGGAAGACGAAGCCGGCGAGATGCAGCCACCATTGCGCCAGTTCGTGATCGCCGAGATGAAAGCCATAGCGGACAGCGACCAGACAGACCAGAAGCGCGGAAATCCAGTAGAGGAAGGCCAGCAGGCGGTCGGTGCGCTTCACCCACGAAGCCCGGACGACATAGGCGGCAAGGGCAAGGAGCCAGCCGGCATCGGCTGTGGCGCCGAGGAGATTAAGCGCATCCGCGCCGATAAAGCCGACCAGCCGCCCGACGCCCCACAGGCCGGCGAGCAGATAGAGCCTGCGGCCATGCAGGCGCTCGGTGTCGGTCCATTCGGGAATGGCGGTGGTGATGAAGCCGAGGAGCGCAGCGCCGAAGGCGCCGAAGATCATCTCGTGCGCGTGCCACAGGCCGGGCGCGTTGACGCGGGCGAACGGCAGATCGAGGCCGAAGACCAGCACCCACTGGAACGGCCACAGCGCGGCATAGAGCGCGGTCAGCGGAAAGAACAGCCGGAAGCCCTCGTCGCCGAGGACGGTGCGGAGCGGCGGCTGGCGCGGCGGCGGAACCAGCATGGTCAGGCCACCTTGCGCTCGTCGACATCGTGGATGTGGCGAAACAGCGGATCGTGATGCAGGAAGGACTGGACCGCCGCAAACACCTCGCCATCCGTGCGTTCGCCCGGTTCGCCCTCCAGCCTGCGTTCGCCGGCAACGCCCCTGCCGGCAACGTCGAGGACGAGGATGCGATGGGCGATGCGCGCCGCCTCCATCAGGTCGTGGGTGACGAACAGCGCCGCGAAATGCGCCGCGCGCGAGGCGTCGATGACGAGGTCCTGCATGCGCCGCTTCAATGCCGCGTCGAGCGCGGTGAACGGCTCGTCAAAGAAGACGAAGTCGGGATCGACGACGAGCGCGCGGGCAATCGCCACACGCTGCTGCATGCCGCCGGACAGTTCGACCGGATATTTGCCGAGATCGGCGGCGTCGAAGGCGACGCGAACGGCCGCCGCGCGCGCGCGCCGCGCCCGCTCGGTGCGACCGATGCCCGAGATGCGCAGCGGATAGGCGATGTTGTCGAGCGCGCTCGCCCAGGGCAGCAGGCGCGGGTTCTGGAACACCATGCCATGACGGCGATAGTCGCGTACGATCGCGCCGCGGCGCGGTTCCATCACGTCGGCGGCGATGTGGACGAGCGTCGACTTGCCGCAGCCGGACGGCCCGACCAGCGCCACGACCTCGCCGCGCCCGACGCCAAGGTCGATGCCATCGAGCACGGTGCGGCCGAAATAGGAATGGCCGATGCCGGAAAGGGTCAGGGCAAAGTCCGGCACCAAACTCATCGCTTGACGCCCCATGGCAGGGCGGCGGCGCGCCAGCGCTCGAATTCCGAGCGCACGGGATGGACGATGCCGTATTCGAAGGCGATCAGCGCCGCGACCGCGATCATTACCCAGCCGAGCGCGCCGGCAACGTCGAGATTTGCCCTCGCCCGGGCGAGCTCGCCGCCGATGCCGCCGACATTGGCGAGCAGCTCGGCCATCACCGCGACCTTGAAGGCGGTGCCGAGCGAGATGGCGAGCGCGGGAAACAGATGCGCCGCGACGTGGCGCAGGCCGAGCGTGGCCAGCCGCCGGACCGGGCCGGCGCCGAAGGCGCGGGCCATGTCGTCGAGGCTGCGGTCGCGCGTCGTCACCCCTTCGGCGACGCCGACGAAGACCAGCGGCAGCGACGCGATCAGGATGGTGACGACGACGGTGCCGTTGGACGAGCCGAACCAGATCATCGCCAGCACGATCCAGGCGATCGGCGGCACGCCGAGCAGCACGGTGACGAGCGGGCGCGCCGCGCGCATGGTCGCCGGCGAATAGCCGGCGGCAAGGCCGAGCGCGGCACCCGCCAGCGCCGAGACGACGAAGCCCTCGATGGCGCGGCGGCTGGTCAGCACCGCGATGTCCCACGATTTCGGATCGGCGAGAATGGCAAGCATGGCGTCGAGCGTGGCAAGCGGCGACGGCAGGATGAAATCGCCGTAAAGCTCATGGCCGTACTGCCATAGCGCCGCGAGCAGCGCGAGCGCGGCAAGGCCCGACCAGGCCGACCACAGGAAACGCCCCGTGCGCCCGAGCCTGTCCGTCCACGCCGCGATCATCGCCGCCTGCCTCTGCGCCTTAAAGATAGAAGCCGTCGTCCGGCAGCTTGCCGCCGATGATCGCCGGGTCGGCGTCGGCCAGCGCCTGCAACATCGCCTCGATGTCGGCGCGGGCGGCAGAGGCGCGGCGGGCCACCAGCTTCGAGGTCGGCAGCGAGGCGACGAGGATGGCGGCCGGCATTTCCAGCGCTTCCGAAGCTTGCGCCGAGGCGCGCGCCGGATCGTCATTGACCGATCGGGTCGCCTTTTCGGCGATGTCCTGAAGCGCATCGGCGATGCCGGGATTGGCTTCCATGAGCGGAACCGTCAGCGCCATGCCGGCCTGCGGCAGCACGGCTGAGCCGCCGGTCGCCTCCGCCCACGCCTTCTGCACGTCGATGACCCGGCGCACCGCCTTGCCGCTGGCGGCGCCGCGCAGGATCGCCGCCGAGACCGCCGGCTCGGTCGACAGCACCGCGTCGACCCGCCCCGAGACCAGCAGCTGGATCGCCTCGATCGGAGAGCCCGCACTTTCGATGACGATGTCGGTGCCCGGCTTCAAGCCATGATGGGCGAGCAGCCTCGCCATGACGAGATCGGGCATGTCGTTTCGGAAGGGAACCGCGAGCGACCGGCCCTTGAGCGCGGGAACGCTCGACAGGCTGGCATCGGTCGAGATGATGAAGAGCAGGCCGTCGGTCATCACGTTCAGCAGCCGGACGGGCAGGCCGCGATTGTAGAGGTTTGCCGCCACCTGCACGGGCAGGATCAGCGCCTGCATCGTGCCGGAAGTCAGGCCGGCACGCATCTCGTCGGGGTTGCGCCACACCTTGAAATCGGCCTTCTCGGCAATCCCGGAAAGCGCGCCGGACGCCACCGCATGCGCCAGCGTGATCGAGGGGCCGGCCGGCGGGCCGTAAAGGGTCAGCGACGGCAGCCTGGCGGCAGCGGCGCGGCGCACCGCCTGCGGCAGGGCAAGAAATGCCGAGGCGGCGGCAGTGGCGGCCAGCGCCGAGCGGCGGGTGAAAACGGTCCGACCCGATGATGCGGTTTTCGACATGACAAGCTCCGGAAAATTCGTCGCCCGGCACGACCGTCGGGCAGATCCCTTATAAACTTGCATATAGAACTCCAGTTTGTTGCAGATCAAGCAACCTTTGCGTCCGCGACAATTCATCCATCGCCTCCCGGATGGCCGGGACGACATCGCGCTCCTGCCCCTTCTTTCGGCATGCCGCAGGCGGAAGCGGGAAATTCATTCTACCCAAATCGGTTAAAGATATAAAGATTTCTTTATGTGACCTTGACAGCATTCCAAAGTCGGATAGAGTCCGGCCGTCATGGTTCTTCGGCGGGCTGACGCGCGCCGGAGCTAAGAGGGAAGCCGGTGCGCCACCCGCGAGGAGGCAATGCCGGCGCTGCCCCCGCAACTGTAAGCGGAGAGCCGAGATCCACCTGTGTCACTGGAGCCTGCCGCTCCGGGAAGACGGATCGAGGCGACGACCCGCGAGCCAGGAGACCTGCCGTGGCGAGAAATGTCCACGGGCGGGGTGTCCCGATGGCCAGGCAGCCTGCGGCAGGAACGCGGGCCGCAGGGTCTCGTCATGCATACCCGCCGCCAATAATCGGGGTATGGTTATGTCAATTCCGCAGAAAGTTCCCGTCGCAACATTGGGCGTGCCGCGCATCGGCCGCCGCCGCGAGCTGAAATTCGCGCTTGAATCCTATTGGGCCGGCAAATCGTCCGCGGCCGAACTGCTCGACACCGCGAAGGCGCTGCGCGCCGCCAATTGGAAAGAGCAGCAGCAGCGCGGCGTCACGAAGATTCCGTCCAACGACTTCTCGCTCTACGACCATGTGCTCGACACGATCGTCCTGGTCGGCGCTATTCCCGCCCGTTACGGCTGGAAGGGCGGCGAGGTTTCGCTCGACACCTATTTCGCCATGGCGCGCGGCAGCCAGGGCCAGACCGAAGGCGAAAGCTGCGACCATGGCTGCGCCGATGCGGCTCACGGCGTTCCGGCGCTGGAAATGACCAAGTGGTTCGACTCGAACTACCACTACATGGTGCCGCAATTCACCCCCGATCAGGAGTTCGCCCTGTCGTCGTCCAAGCCGGTCGACGAGTTCCTCGAGGCGAAGGCGCTCGGCATCCATACGCGCCCGGTTATCCTCGGGCCGGTGACCCTGCTCAAGCTCGGCAAATCGCAGGAAGAAGGCTTCGACCCCCTGGCGCTGCTGCCGCGGCTCTTGCCCGTCTATGCGGAGCTGCTGGGCCGGCTTGCCGCCGCAGGCGCCGACTGGGTGCAGATCGACGAGCCGGCGCTCGCCCTCGACCTGATCCCCAACGAACGCGAGGCGATCCGGTTTGCCTATGACCGGCTGGCCAAGGCCGCGCCGGGCGTCAGGATCATGCTCGCCACCTATTTCGGCGCTCTCGGCGACAATCTCGACACCGCGCTGTCGCTTCCCGTTGCCGGGCTGCATGTCGACCTCGCGCGCGCACCGGAGCAGATCGAGGCTATCGGCCGGCTGGCGCGCAAGGACCTGGTGCTGTCGCTCGGCCTGATCGACGGCCGCAATGTCTGGCGCGCGGACCTGACCGCCATTCTCGATCGCATCAAGCCGGTGGTGGCCGGCTGGCCGCTGGAGCGCATCGAGGTCGCGCCGTCGTCGTCGCTGCTGCATGTGCCGATCGACTTGGAGCTCGAAACCGCGCTCGATGGCGACGTCAGATCGTGGCTGGCCTTCGCCGCGCAGAAGCAGGACGAGCTGGTGACGCTGGCCCGCGCGCTTGCCGAAGGCCGCAGCGCCGTGCTTGCCGAGCTCAAGGCGGCTTCCGACGCCGCTGTCTCGCGCGCCGCTTCGCCCAAGGTGCACGACCCGCTGGTCGAGGGACGCATTGCCGGAATCGGCGATGCGATGAAGACCCGAAACAGCGACTTCGCCACCCGCAGCCGGTTGCAGCACGCCAGGCTGGGACTTCCCGCCTTCCCGACCACGACCATCGGCTCGTTCCCGCAGACGACCGAGGTGCGCAAGGCGCGCGCCGCCCATGCGCGGGGCGAGTTGAGCCATGTCGACTACGAGGCGTTCCTGAAGGAGGAGACGGAACGCACCATCCGCTGGCAGGAGGAGATCGGCCTCGACGTGCTCGTTCATGGCGAGTTCGAGCGCAACGACATGGTGCAGTATTTCGGCGAGCAGCTTTCCG
>JBLJBS010000108.1:0-32360 GCA_047637695.1 Aquamicrobium sp.
CCTGCACGTGCTCGTTGGCGCGGAAGGCGACGGCGCGGCGCATGCCGAGCGCGGTCTGCGTGTCGGCAAGGACGATTGCCGCGGCGCCGTCGGAGACCAGCGAACAGTCGGTGCGTTTCAGCGGGCCGGCGACGAACGGATTCTTCTCGCTCTCGTTGCGGCAGAAATCATAGCCGAAATCCTTGCGCATCTGGGCGTAGGGGTTCTCGACGCCGTTCTTGTGGTTCTTGGCCGCGATATAGGCCAGCGCGTCGGACTGATCGCCATGGCGCTGGAAATAGGCGGCCGCGATCTTGCCGAACACGCCGGCGAAGCCGGCCGGCGTGTCGCCATCCTCGGGCAGATAGGACGCCTTGAGAAGGTTTTCGCCGATCTGCGGGCCGGGCGTCGTCGTCATCTGCTCGACGCCGACGACGAGGACGACGCGCGCGGCGTGCGCATCAATGGCGCGGATGCCCTGGCGCACGGCGGCGGAGCCGGTGGCGCAGGCGTTCTCGACCCGTGTCGCCGGCTTGAAGCGCAGGCGGTCATCGGCCTGAAGCACGAGGCTGGCGGTGAAGTCCTGCGCCGAGAAGCCGGCGTTGAAATGGCCAAGCACAATCTCGTCGACATCGTCGGGGCCGATGCCGGCATGGTCGAGCGCATCGGTCGCCACCTTGACGATCAGGCTTTCGACGGTCTCGTCGGCAAGCTTGCCGAACGGCGTATGCGCCCATCCAACGATACAAGCGGTCATTCATCTCTCTCCCAATGCAAAGGATAACATGATCGCCCCGCATCCGCGCGGGCGATTATTGTTCAGTTATGAACTTGTTGTGCGGTGCAGTAAAGCGCCGAATGCCGCGTCCGGCGCACCGTCGTGACGGATTGCTGCTTGGCACAATGGTATATTGAGCGGTAGGGACCGGGGGTGAAATCAGACGGGGCGACGATTGGAACGGCACCGATTTTCATGAACCCCGGCCGATGCAGATGCCGGCGGGCACGGAGGCAGCAATGATGGCAGAGGCGGATTTCGTCATCGTCGGCTCGGGGTCGGCCGGCTCGGCGTTGGCTTATCGCCTGTCCGAGGACGGCAGGAACACCGTTGCAATCATCGAGTATGGCGGGACGGACTATGGTCCGTTCATCCAGATGCCGGCGGCGCTTTCCTATCCGATGAACATGCGCCGTTACGACTGGGGCTTCGTCACCGAGCCCGAGCCGTATCTTGGCGGGCGCGTGCTGGCGACGCCGCGCGGCAAGGTGCTCGGCGGCTCGTCCTCGATCAACGGCATGGTCTATGTGCGTGGCCATGCCCGCGATTTCGATCATTGGGCGGATGAGGGCGCGGCCGGCTGGTCCTATGCCGATGTCCTGCCCTATTTCAAGCGTATGGAAAATGCCGACGGCGGCGAAGACGGCTGGCGCGGCACGGACGGACCGCTTCATGTCAGGCGCGGACCTCGGGAGAACCCGCTCTATGCCGCCTTCATCGAAGCAGGCCGGCAGGCGGGATTCCAGACGACCCAGGACTATAACGGATCGAAGCAGGAAGGCTTCGGCCCGATGGAGCAGACCATCCATGGCGGGCGGCGATGGTCGGTCGCCAACGCCTATCTGCGCCCGGCGCTGAAACGCAAGAACGTCAGCCTGGTCAAAGGGTTTGCGCGGCGCGTCATCATCGAGGACGGGCGCGCGACCGGCGTCGAGATCGAAGCGCGGGGGCGGGTGCGGACGGTGAAGGCGCGGCGAGAGGTCGTCATCGCCGCCTCGTCGATCAATTCGCCCAAGCTTCTGATGCTCTCCGGCATCGGACCTGCCGCGCATCTGCGACAGCATGGCATCGATGTCATCGCCGACCGGCCCGGCGTGGGGCAGAATCTGCAGGACCATATGGAACTCTACATCCAGCAGGAATCGCTTCAGCCGATCACGCTCTATTCAAGGCTCGGCCTGTTTTCGAAAGCGATTATCGGGGCCGAATGGCTGCTGTTCAAGACCGGCCTCGGCGCGTCGAACCATTTCGAGGCCGCCGCCTTCGTCCGCTCCCGGGCGGGAGTCCAGTATCCCGACATCCAGTATCATTTCATTCCCGTCGCCATCCGGTACGACGGAAAGGCGGCTGCCGAAGCCCATGGCTTCCAGGCCCATGTCGGGCCGATGCGCTCCAGATCGCGCGGCGCAGTGACGCTGCGTTCGGCGGACCCGTGGGAGAAGCCGGAAATCCGCTTCAACTACATGTCCCACCCCGACGACTGGGTCGACTTCCGCCATTGCATCCGACTGACCCGCGAGATCTTCGGCCAGAAAGCCTTCCATCCCTATCGCGGCTGCGAGATTTCACCGGGCGCAGGGGTAGAGACCGACGAGCAGCTCGACGATTTCATCCGAGCCCATGCCGAGAGCGCCTATCATCCATGCGGCACCTGCCGGATGGGTGCTGCCGGCGACCCGATGTCGGTGGTCGATCCCCGGTGCCGGGTGATCGGTGTCGAGGGGTTGCGGGTCGCCGATTCGTCGGTTTTCCCGCGCATCACCAACGGCAATCTCAACGCGCCGTCGATCATGACCGGCGAGAAGGCCGCCGATCACGTTCTCGGCCGCCAGCCGCTGAGCCCTGTCAATCTCGAACCGTGGATCAATCCGAACTGGCGGGCAAGCGACCGTTGAGATAGACGGGAGGATCGGAAGCCCCTTCGGAGATGCACCTCATGAAGCAGAACCAGCTCTATATCGTCGTCGGCATACTGATCGCGCTCGTCGTCGGCCTCGGCATCTACATCTGGCAGGAACAGTCGAAGCCGTCGGGCGTCGAGATCAGGCTGAACGAATCCGGCATCTCGATTCAGGAAAACTGACGCGCCTGAAAGGCTGACGAGACGGCCGGACCGGCGCCGGCCAGCGGAGAAGCGCACCATGAAGGCCCAGCCGAAGGCATCACACTATATCAACGGCCGTTTCGTCGATGACGAGCAGGGTCGCGCGCTCGACGTGATCTACCCGGCGACCGGCGAGGTCATCGCACGGCTTCATGCCGCGACCCCCAACATCGTCGAACTGGCGGTCGAGGCCGCGCGCGCCGCACAGGGCGAGTGGGCGCGGCTGCGTCCGGCAGAGCGCGGCCGCATCCTGCGCCGCGCGGCCGACCTGCTGCGCGCCCGCAATGACGAGCTTTCCCGGCTGGAGACGCTCGACACCGGCAAGCCGCTGCAGGAGACGACGGTCGCCGACCCGGCGAGCGCGGTCGAGGCGCTGGAATTCTTCGGCGGAGCGGTCGCGGCGTTCAACGGTGAATATGTCGATCTCGGCGGCGGCGCCTTCGGCTATACGCGGCGGGAACCGCTGGGTGTCTGCGTCGGCATCGGCGCATGGAACTATCCGATCCAGGGGGCGGGATGGAAATCCGCTCCCGCGCTGGCCATGGGCAACGCCATGGTGTTCAAGCCTTCGGAGAACACGCCGCTTTCGGCGCTGGCACTGGCCGAGATCTACACCGAGGCAGGATTGCCGGACGGCCTGTTCAACGTGGTGCAGGGCTATGGCGACGTCGGCGCTGCACTTGCCTCGCATCCAGAGGTGGCGAAGGTGTCGCTGACCGGCTCGGTGCCGACAGGACGCAAGGTTCTGGCCTTGGCCGGCGCGCAGATGAAGCATGCGACGATGGAGCTTGGCGGCAAGTCGCCGCTCATCGTCTTCGACGACGCCGACCTCGAAAACGCGGTCGGCGGCGCGATGCTGGCCAATTTCTATTCGACGGGGCAGGTCTGCTCGAATGGCACCCGTGTCTTCGTTCAGCAGGGGATTTACGATCGTTTCCTCGAAAGGCTGACCGAGCGCACAGCGAAGATCAGGATCGGCGACCCGCTCGATCCGGCGACGCAGATGGGGCCGCTGATCAGCAAGGCGCAGCACGACAAGGTGACGGGCTATATCGCCATCGGCCGCGAGGAGGGCGCGACCCTTCACCATGGCGGCGGGGTGCCGCAATTGCAGGGTTTCGAGGGCGGGTTCTTCGTCGAGCCGACCATCTTCACCGATGTCCGCGACGACATGCGGATCGCGCGCGAGGAAATCTTCGGCCCGGTGATGAGCGTACTTTCGTTCCGCGATGAAGCGGAGGCGATCGAGCGCGCCAACGACACCGAGTTCGGGCTGTCGGCCGGGGTGTTCAGCCGCGATCTGCCGCGCGCCCATCGGGTGATAGCCGAACTGAAGGCGGGGAGTTGCTGGATCAACACCTACAATCTCTCGCCGGTGGAACTGCCATTCGGCGGCGTCAGGCAATCCGGCATCGGGCGGGAAAACTCGCTGGCGGCGCTGGCGCATTATTCGCAGCTGAAGTCGGTCTATGTCGAGACCGGTGACGTCGACAGCCCCTACTGATCTTTCTCGCGTTTTCGGCGTCTTCGACACTTGCGGGCGCTGCCACCCGGCGCTATAAGCCCGGCCTGTCGGTCACGGAGTGTAGCGCAGCCTGGTAGCGCACCTCGTTCGGGACGAGGGGGTCGGAGGTTCGAATCCTCTCACTCCGACCAACAGTTTCAAATACTTGAAAGCCATCCCGATTTGTTGGCTTTTGTGCCGGACCGATGCCGGACTCAAACGACTCAAAGAGCTTCCGCTGCGCCCTTCTGAAAGTCGGGATGATGATGCAGATAGGGGCTCATATTCCTGCACGGTAAGCCGTGACGAGGCTTATTCAGCCCGCACCGTAATATTCGGGTGATCAGCGAATATCTGTAGGATGATGTCGAAATAGGTGGGTCCGCCGCCGCGATTCAAGTTGTCGAGATCGTTGCGGATGCGCTCGGCGTTGAACCTGTCGGGATGCGTTAACTTGGCCAGGTAGTGATCGCGGGTGGCCTCTACCCCTAGCGCCTGCCGGCACTTTTCAAATTCCGTCCAGACGATCGTCACGTCTCCGCGCTCATGCAAAGCGCCATAGCCGCCGTAAAGCATATCATCGAGGGCATCGAGGCTTTGACCGAGCTGCCAATCCTCATCGGGCATAAAGACTCGGTTCAACTCGTCGTAAAACGATGGGATATCGCCGATGTTGCGGCCATCGATAGTGAAGACATTATCAGCCATGGGCCGGCAAGTTAGCTCGTCGTCCCAAGGACGCAACATCTATGCTGGACACGCATCCCTCATGGCTGAAAAACCGCCGGCTGTTCCGCAAGGGTGCAGGTGCGGCAACCGTCGTTGCGCTGCCCTGGCGCGGGCGGGCCGATGAGAACGAGGCTTTAAGCTAATTTGCGGGGACCGGGCATGACATGTCTCCTTCCTCGCAGTTGAGATAGACCTTCAACTGCTCGGTTCGATCAGATGTCATGCCTGCCTGGCATAGCGCGATGATCGTAGGCGCCACGCTGCCGCCGTCCTCGCCACTCGATTGAAAGAAGCATTCGGCATCACGGAATGCTATCCAGGCCCGCTGCGCATGAACCAGCCGCTCCCTGGCGGCGGCATCATCGGCAAGGCGGCGCTCGATCTGCTTGAAGGTTTCGTTCAGTTTCTTGTCCGCCTTTTGGAAATCAGGGGTCGGGTTGTCAGACGCATCGGCGGCACCAAGAAACGCCAGCGTAACGGCGGTTGCAACGGCTAAGCGCATGAGACTGCTCCCTCTAAAAACAATCGGAGGAAATCATAAATGGCTCGCAGCAGGAAGAGGGCGGGCTGACACCATTCGATTACATTCCCGCCCGGTATTCGGAACTGCGCCGGGGAGAGGTTCAGTATCGAGGCGTGGGGGCGCAGGCGAGGATCAGGAAAGCCCTTCACCTTCGCCAAAATGGCGGCCATGTGGGGATATGCGGAGCCGCTGCGCATCCTTTGCACACGCGCGTTTCAGGCATCGATCAAGGACAGCTTCCGCGCGGAGCTGAAAGCGGTACTTGATCGATGCCTGCCGCAGCTTCGCCGCCCATCTTCAATGCAGCGTGCAGTTCACGTCGCGCAGCCATTCCGCGATCGACGGTTCCCAGGTTTCGTCGGGAACGAAGGTTCGCACGACGACGATGCCTTCGGTGGTGTCGGCCTCGATGAAGATCGATTCGTTGAGCTCTGCGGGCATGGCGTTGCGCAGCAGGATCATCTGCGCCGGCGTGGCGATGACGAAATCGAACCGGCCCTGCGGCGACGAGTTCTCATTCAGCGAATAGATGTTCAGGCCGGTGCGCTCGTAGGCGGAGATCGACCAGTAGGGAACCGTGCCCTCGCTGTGGACCTGCACCACGCCGTCGCGCAGATCGAAGCGGCAGGCGACGGCGTCGACCAGCGGATCGAGCGAGGCGATCAATGGCGGCGCGCCGGGCGGGTCCAGACGGACCGGGCGGTAGAAATTCGCCTGCTGCGACAGAGCCGACCACGCGTCGCGCTCGGAATAGGCGGGGACGAGCAGCAGGATGACGATGTGGACGATGCCGGCGCCGAAGATGCCGAGCGCCAGCGCGTGGAGGAGCCTAGCCATCGCAGCCCTCGCGGACGATGCGCGGCAGGTCGACCTCGGCAATGCGGGAACTCGAGGTGATGGCAGTGTCGTAAAGCGTCAGGACCAGTGAAAACGGGCCGGTGCCGTCGAGCGCCAGCCAGTTTTCCGGTGCCGGGCGGCTTGAAACGGTCGTGACGATCGAATTGTCGGGGCGGCGAAGAAGCGCTTGTGAGTGGAGCGCCGGCGCCCGTCCGCCCTCGACCCTGATGACCTCGTTGCCGGCATCGCGGGCCGACAGCGTCCAGAAACGGGCCGGCGGCATCTCGCCTTCGATGCGGTAGCTGCATTCGCGCAGCAAAGTCTCGCCACCGTCGTCACGGCGGGCGGTGAAGACCAGCCCCTCGGCGCGGCCGAGCGCCAGGTCGGATTCGCGCGAGAAGCGCGCCCGCGAATAGGGATCGGCCTGCGGCGTGCCATGGTCGGGAAACGCGTTCCAGCTGCCGATGGCGACGGAACCGAAGCCGAAATCCCTTTCGAGCGCCAGCCAGACGCTGCCCGCGCCGCCGACAAGGGCGATGCCGAGCGCCAGAGCCGTGAAGAAGACGGATTTCAGCATCGGTAGGCGGAGGCTCCGGACATTGCAGATAGAAGAGCGGTTGAAGCGGTCGCCGCAACCGCAGCGAATGTCAAGCCGGAAGGCTGCTCAGGGATGATGAAGAAGTCGGATGGTCGAAATGGGTATCAGAGCGCGGAGAGCGTCTCCGTGCCGGCTGGAAGATCGAGCGGTGGCGCGCTGCGGAACGCCTGCGCAAACTGGTGGAGGAGTGCGGTGGTGCGCGGCGAAAGCACGGACGGACGCGCCTGCTCGCCTTCCTGCGCGCCGGCTTCGGCGACGACCACGCCGGGGGCGGTGTCGAGGAACGGCTTGTCGATGCCCGGAATGGGTTTCAGCTCGATCTTCTGATGGGCATAGGCCATCACACGCTGCCAGACCATGGCGGGAACCGAGCCGCCGGTCATGTTGCGGGTGGAGGTGAAATCGTCATTGCCGAGCCAGACCGCCGCCACGTAATTGCCGGTGTAGCCGACATACCAGGCATCGCGATAGGCCTGACCGGTGCCGGTCTTGCCGGCCGAACGGATGCCGGGGAGCGCCGCGCGGCGTGCCGTCCCGATCTCCGGTATCTGGACCATGATCGAGTTCATCGCCGCGACCGCCTGCTCGCTTACCGTGCGCCAGGGTTTCGCCGCGTCGCGGCTGAAATCGTAGATGACATCGCCGGAGTGGGTCGCGAGCTGGCCAATGCCATGGCGCGAGCCGGTGAAGCCGCCGGTCGCCAGCGTGAGATAGCCGGTCGCCTGATCCATCACCGTCATGCCGGAGGTGCCGAGCACCATGGTCTTGTGGCCGTTGAGTTCGGATTCGACGCCCATCGCCTTCGTCATCTCGACGATGACCGGGATCGAAAGGTGGTCCTTGGCCAGACGCACGGGCACGGTGTTGTAGGACCGGATCAGCGAGGTCGAGAGCGGGACCCGGCCGGCATAGCCGCGGCTGTAGTTTTTGGGCGACCAGCCGCCCCAGTTGATCGGCGCGTCTGGAACGATCGAATCGGGCGTGAAGCCGGCCTCCATCGCCGCCGTGAACACGTAGGGCTTGAACGAGGAGCCTGTCTGGCGCAGCGCCCGTGTCGCGCGGTTGAACTGGCTGCGGGCGTAATCGCGGCCGCCGACGACGGCCCGGACCGCGCCGGTGGTCTCCATCAGCACCATCGCGCCCTCGGAGACATGATAGGCTTGGCCGTGCTGGCGCAGGTGGAATTCAAGCGATTCCTCGGCCGCCTTCTGCAGGTCCATGTCGAGCGTCGTGCGCGCGACAAGCGACTGGGGGCCGTTCTTCGGCGCGACTTTCTTGACCTCCTCGAAAGCCCAGTCAAGGAAATAGTCGGGGCTTTCAGCACCGGCACGGTCGACCGCCGTGGCGGGGTGGAGGCGGGCGGACAGGACCTGCCCCTCGGTCATGAAACCGGCATCGACCATGTTGGACAGGACGACGTTGGCGCGGCCGCGCGCCGCCGGCAGGTTGATGTGCGGCGCATAATTGCCCGGCGCCTTGAACAGGCCGGCGATCATCGCCGCTTCCGCCAGCGTCAGCTCCTTGACGCCCTTGTTGAAGTAGAAGTCGGCCGCCGCCGCGATGCCGAACGTGCCGCCGCCGAGATAGGCGCGGTCGAGATAGAGCTGAAGGATTTCCTTCTTGGGCAGGTTCCATTCCAGCCACAGGGCCAGATAGGCTTCCTTGATCTTGCGCTCCATCGAACGCTCGTTGGTGAGGAAGAGATTCTTGGCCAGCTGCTGGGTCAGCGTCGAGCCGCCCTGCACCACCGAATTGGCGCGAACGTTCTCGCTCAGCGCCCGGGCAAGGCCGATGAAGTCGATGCCGAAATGCTCGAAGAAGCGGCGGTCCTCGGTGGCGAGCACCGCCTTGATGACGTGGTCGGGGATCTCGTCGACCGGCACCGAATCGCGCTGGATGATGCCGCGCTGGCCGATCTCGTTGCCGTAGCGATCGAGGAAGGTGACGGCGTAGTCACCCTGGCTGCGCCAGTCCTTGGCGGTTTCCTCGAAGGCGGGAAGGGCAAGCGCCAGCAGGACGATGGAACCGGCGGTTCCCATCGTGAAGCCTTCGCTCAGAATCTCGATCAGTCCGCGCCGCCAGCCCTTCACCCGGAAACGGCGGAAGAAGATGGTGATCGCTTCCCATTTCTCGCGGGCGCGGAAGCCCGCTTCATAGAGGGTCGAATCGATCCAGGCATCGACGGCGAGGAAGAACGTCGCGCGCGGTACTCTCGATCTGCGTCTGCGAAACGGATTGAACATCGCCTCAGTGCCCGTGCCCGGCGGCCCCGCATCTGTTTCCGACCGCATCGGGGCGGTTTCAGGGCATTGAATACCGTGCGCCGGTCGCGGGGGGAGTTTTTGCCGATTTCGCCATCGGCGGCAAGGACCGTGCGTTAAATCGTCCGCGATGGCCAATGAAAAATAAACAGGAGAAAAAAATAAATAGGAATATTTTCTTGACACCGTGACGGAGCTTTGATAGAGTGCGTTTATCGTCGGGAAACTGCGTCGACACACCGGAACGACCCGGTGGTGACGATGTGAAGCGGCGACAGGCTTCAATCATACAGGATCGGCAATGGGTGCGGGCAAGGCGGAAGCCGCCTGGGCGGCAAGGCGTGCGCTGGTGGAAGGCGCCTCGCCGACCATGGAGCGCGTGGCGCTGGCGAGCGGCGTGAATCCGCGTACGCTCGGCGATCGCGCCACAAAAGAAAAGTGGCTTGTTCCGCAGGAAGCGCGGCTGACCCGTATCGAGCGCATTGCCCGCGTGCACGACCGGCTGCTGGAGCGGGTCGAGCGCGAGCAATTGCAGGACCGGACGAGCGAGGTCCCGCTCGACAAGACCGGCATGGCGGAGCTTGCCGCCACCGCCCGCATCCTTGCGAAGATAAGCGAGATCACGCGCGACGAAGACGGCGCGAAGGAAAAACAACTCGAACGGGACGCCGACATTGCAGCAATTCTCGACAGGCTCGACCGGCAGATCGTCGATCTTGCCCGGCATCTCGCAGCGGAAATGGCTGGAGGCGACCTTCACGGCGCGGGAACTGCTGCTGGCGAGTCTTGAATGGGTGGCGCTGGCGCGCGCCCGCCAGTATCGGCCTGCATGGAGACCGCAGGGCGCTGCGCGCAACTGGCTGGTCGTCGGCGGCCGCGGTTCCGGCAAGACGAGGCTAGGCGCAGAATGGGTCAACGCGCTGGTGCGCGGTTTTCCGCCTTTCTCCGCCGGCGCCCGGCATATGCGGATCGCGCTGGTCGGCGAGACGCTGGGCGACGTGCGCGAGGTGATGGTCGATGGGCCTTCCGGCATCGCCAGCATCTCGCGCTGGAACCGGCCGCGCTACGAGCCGACACGACGCCGGCTGTTGTGGGACAGCGGCGCGGTGGCGCAGGCGTTTTCCTCGGAAGACCCAGAAAGCCTGCGCGGACCGCAATTCGAGGCCGCCTGGTGCGACGAGCTGGCCAAATGGAAGAATGCCGACGCCTGCTTTGACATGCTGCAATTCGGGCTGCGGCTGGGCGATGAGCCACGCCAGCTGGTGACCACGACGCCGCGGCCGATGCCGCTGTTCAAGCGGCTGCTGGCCGACCCGAATTTCATGGTGACGCGGATGCGCACCGAGGAAAACGCTGCAAATCTCGCCGCCGGTTTCATCGAAGCGGTGAGGGCGCGCTATGCCGGGACGCGGCTGGCGCGGCAGGAACTCGACGGCGACCTGATCGAGGACCGGCCGGACGCGCTGTGGAACCGGGCGATGCTGGAGGCGGCGACAGGCGCGCATGGGGCGGCCGGGGGCGCGCTCACGCGCATCGTTGTTGCGGTCGATCCGCCGGCGACCTCGCGGCGCACCTCGGATTCCTGCGGCATCGTTGTCGCGGCACTCGACGAAAACGACCGGGCCGTTGTGTTGCAGGATGCGACATTGAAGGCAGCGCGGCCGCAGGATTGGGCGGCGCGGGCGGTTTCGCTCTATCGCCGGCACGAGGCCGACTGCATCGTGGCCGAGGTCAACCAGGGCGGCGAGATGGTGGCGGCGGTACTGAAGACCGTCGATCCGGACGTGCCGGTGCGCGAGGTGCGGGCAAGCCGCGGCAAGTGGCTGCGGGCCGAGCCGGTGGCCGCGCTCTATGCGCAGGGCCGGGTCGTGCATGCCGCGCGGATGCCGGAGCTCGAGGACGAGATGTGCGATTTCGGCCCCGACGGGCTTTCCGGCGGCCGCTCGCCCGACCGGATGGATGCGCTGGTCTGGGCGGTTCACGAATTGCTGCTCGGCCGCGCCAGGCGGCCACGGATCCGAAACCTGAGCTGAACGGGAACGAATGATGGGTTGGAACTGGCCATGGGCGAAGCGTCCGGCCGGCGCGCCGGCGCGCGCCGGAACGCAAGGCGCGGAGCGAAAGAGCTTTGGTGCTGGCTTCGTCGCGCTGCACGGGCAGGGTGACGCGCTGTGGACGCGCGGGGATTACGCAGCGCTTTCCCGCGAGGGCTATATGCGCAATCCCGTCGTGCACCGGGCGGTGCGCATGATCGCGGAAGCCGCCGCCGCCGTGCCGTGGCTGCTTTATGAAGGGGCCGCCGAACTGTCGGATCATCCGCTGCTGGCGCTTCTGGTTCGTCCGAACCGCCAGGCGACGGGACCGAGTTTCACCGAGGCGCTGTACGGCCATCTGCTGATGTCCGGCAACGCCTATGTCGAACTGGTCGAGGCGGGCGAGGCGCGCGAGCTTCACCTGCTGCGCCCCGACAGGGTGGCGGTTTCGGCTGACGCCTCCGGCTGGCCGGTGGCGCTCGAACATCGAGAGGGCGGGGCGAAGCGCCGCATCGCGCTGGGCAGCGATGGAAGCGCGCTGCATTTGCGGCTGTTCCATCCGCTCGACGATCATTACGGCTTTCCGCCGCTGCAGGCGGCGCTGATGGCGCTCGACATCCACAACGCCGCCGGGCGCTGGAACAAGGCGCTGCTCGACAATTCCGCGCGTCCCTCCGGCGCGCTGGTCTATGCGCCGAAGGATGGCGGCAACCTGAGCGAGGACCAGTATGAGCGGCTGAAGAGCGAACTGGAGGACGGCTATTCCGGCGTGCGCGCTGCGGGCCGTCCACTGCTGCTCGAGGGCGGCCTCGACTGGAAGGCGATGGGGCTGACGCCGAAGGACATGGATTTCATCGAGGCCAAGAACGCCGCCTGCCGCGACATCGCGCTCGCCTTCGGCATTCCGCCGATGATCCTCGGCATCCCCGGCGACAACACCTATTCCAACTATCAGGAGGCCAACCGCGCCTTCTACCGCATGACCGTGCTGCCGCTGGTGGCGCGCACGGCCAACGAGGTCGCTGCCTGGCTCGGTCCCCGCTTCGGCGGGGAGCTTCGGCTGGAACCGGATGCCGACAGGATCGATGGGCTTGTCGTCGAGCGCGAGGCGTTGTGGGCCCGGATCAACGCCGCCGACTTCCTGACCGACGACGAGAAGCGTGAGGCGGTGGGCTATGGCCCGCGCGCCTGAATCCGGCAAATCCGAAATGGAGATCGACGTGACCGAGATGGCGGATGCGGCCTGGCTGTGGCTGGCACGAGCGGCCGGCGCGGTGGCCGGCTCGGCGATCTCGCTCGCCTACATGCTGCCGGCCGGGCGGCGCGAGGCGGGCATCCGCTTCGGCGTCGGCGTGGCGAGCGGGCTGGTGTTCGGCGGCTCGGCCGGGCTGAAGCTCGCCGCCGAACTCGGCATCGGCGGCATGATCGGCCCGTTCGAGGCGATGCTGATGGGATCGGCCACCGCCAGCCTGTGCGCCTGGTGGGCGCTGGGCCCGATCATGCGGGCATTCAGGGCAAACACCGACAAGCGGAGCGACAATGATGACTGAGGCGGCGTCCATCCTCGCCTGCGAGCGCAAGTTCGCAGCCGACAGCGTGATCGGCAAGGTCGAGCATGATGGCACCTTCTGCGGCTATGCCAGCCTGTTCGGCAACCCCGACCTCGCCAACGACGTGGTCGAGGCGGGAGCGTTTTCCCGCGCCATCCGACGGCGCGGGACCGGCGGCATCCGCATGCTCTACCAGCACGATCCCAACGAGCCGATCGGGACGTGGACCGATATTTCCGAGGACGAGCGCGGCCTGCTGGTTCGCGGCCGGCTGACGCCCGGCGTGGCACGGGCGCGCGAGGTGCTGGAACTGATGCGCGCAGGCGCCCTCGACGGGCTTTCGATCGGCTTCCGCACGGTCAGGGCACGCAAGGACCCGCGGAGCGGCGTGCGCAGGATCGTCGAGGCCGACCTTTGGGAAATCTCGATCGTGACCTTTCCGATGCAGCCCGGGGCGCGGGTGGAAAGCGTCAAGGGGCTTGGACGAGGGCGGCCGCTGCCGTCGATCCGTGAATTCGAGCGTTGGCTGACGCGGGACGCGAAGCTGACGCGAATTGAGGCGCGCGCCGTGGTTGCGCGCGGCTTTGCCAGCCTTGTGCGCGAGCGGGACGCCGCGCGGGGCCAACCGCAGGCGCTCGCGGCGAAAATCCGCGAGGCGGCCAAACTCATCGCACAAGAGGAACAGAAGACATGAATTTCATTCAGACCGCTCCCGAGACCAAGTCGGCCGGCGCCGATCACGCCGCGCTTGCCGACAGTTTCGACGAGTTCATGGGCGCGTTCGAAGCGTTTCGCGAGGAAAACGATCGCCGTCTGTCGCAGATCGAGACCCGAAAAAGCGCCGACGTCGTCACCGTCGAGAAGGTGGAACGCATCTCCGACGCGCTCGACCGCCAGAAGAAGGTGCTGGACGAGATGGCGCTGAAGCGGGCGCGGCCGGCGCTTTCGCGGGGGGATGGGCTCTCCGTGGCGGCGCTCGAACGCAAGGAGGCTTTCGAGAGCTACATGCGCTCGGGTGACGAGCGGCTGCTGCGCCAGATCGAGATCAAGGACATGTCCTACGGTTCTGGACCGGATGGCGGCTATCTGGTGACCGACACCATCGAGGCCGAGATCGGCAGGCGGCTCGGAACCATCTCGCCGATCCGCTCGATCGCCTCGGTGCGGCAGATCTCGACCGCCGTGCTGAAGAAACCGTTCACCGTCACCGGGCCGGTGGCGAACTGGGCGAGCGAAACCGGCGCCCGCACCAAGACGAATTCGCCCGTGCTCGATCAGCTGCAGTTTCCGACCGCCGAACTCTATGCCCTGCCGGCTGCGACGCCGTCGCTGCTCGACGATTCGGTGGTCGATCTCGACCAGTGGATCGTCGGCGAGGTCGAGACCGCCTTCGCCGAAAAGGAGACCTCTGCTTTCATCAATGGCGACGGCAGCGACAAGCCGAAGGGCTTTCTCCAATACACCAAGGTCGCCGAGGCGAGCTGGGCCTGGGGCAGGATCGGAACCGTCGACACCGAGGTGGACGGCGCGTTTCCAGCCACGAACCCGTCCGACAAGCTGGTCGACCTCGTCTACGCGCTGAAGGCGGGCTATCGCCAGAACGCGCACTGGGTGATGAACCGCAAGACGCAAGGGCTGATCCGCAAGTTCAAGGATATCGACGGCAACTATCTGTGGCAGCCGCCGGCGACGCCGGGCGGCCGCGCCATGCTGATGGGATTCCCGCTGGTCGAGGCCGAGGACATGCCCGACATCGCCGCGGGCGCCACGCCGATCGCCTTCGGAGATTTCCAGCGCGGCTATCTCGTCGTCGACCGGGCCGGCGTGCGCGTGCTGCGCGACCCGTATTCCGCCAAGCCCTACGTGCTGTTCTACATCACCAAGCGCGTCGGCGGCGGGGTGCAGGACTTCGACGCGATCAAGCTCATGAAGTTCGGTTCGGCTGGCGCACCGTAAGCGGGCGCCCCTCCCGCAAGCTGCCAGCCGCGACGGCCCCGGTTCTCCCTGCCGGGGCCGTCACCTTTCGAAGCAACATATTTTTCGAGGCTCTGCATGACGCTTTTCCGCACAATGGCTCCCGCTGCCGAGCCGGTAACGCTCGCCGAGTCCAAGCGCATGCTGCGCGCCGACCACGACAGCGAGGACGAGCTGATCGGCGGCCTGATCCGCGCCGCGCGCGAGGAGGTGGAAGCTGCCTGCGGGCTGGCGCTGATCGACCAGAGCTGGCGGCTTTGTCTGGACCGCGTCCCGCATTCCGGCCGCGTGCTGCTGCGCCGCCATCCCGTGCGCGAAGTGCTGTCGGTCACCGTCTACGGCACGGCCGGCGAGGCGTCGCTGGTCGACACGGCAGACTATGCGCTCGACCGGGCCGGGCGGCCGGCGCGACTTCACTTCCACCGGACGCCGGCGCCAGGCATCGCAATGAACGGGATCGAGATCGACTTCGCCGCCGGCTTCGGCGAGGCCGGGACCGACGTCCCCGACCTCTTGAAGCGGGCGATCCTCGTCCTCGTCGCCCACTGGTACGAGTTCCGCGCCGTATTCGGCGCGGGGGAGCAGCCGGTGTCGTTCCCGCAAGGCTATGAACGGCTGATCGCGCCGTGGCGCTCGCGGAGGCTTTGACATGCGCGCCGAGTTCATCGATCCGGGAGCTTTCCGCCACGAGGTCGCGCTGGAGACAGCAACCCTGATACCCGACGCAAGCGGCGGGCATGGAGAAAGCTGGAGCGAGGCGGCGACATTCTTTGCCCGCATCGAGCCGGTTTCGGCGGTCAGCCGTTTCGGCGCCGACCAGCGGCTGGAAACGGTGACGCATCGCATCACCATGCGCCACCGCGACGGCGTCGCGAGCGGCATGCGGCTGCGCCGGCTCGGACGGGTGTTCCGGATCGTCACTGTGCACGATCCCGACGAGACCGGGCGCTATCTCGTCTGCCGGGTGCAGGAGGAGGGAGCATGAAGCTGTCCCTGAAACTGACGCTCGACGGATTGATGCGCGCCCTGCGCGCCCATGCCCACCGCAGCCTCGAGAAGGCCGAGGCCGGCCGGCCACAGCCGCCGGCGGAGAGGGTTGTGCGAAGGCGACCAACGGCGCAGGCGCGAAGCGATGCGAGGATGACGGATCATGACCGCAGCCGCGATTGAATTGCAGAAGGCGATCTTCGCCGCGCTGACAGGCGATGGCGGGCTGGTCGCGGCGCTCGGCGGTCAGCGCATCCACGACCACGCGCCGGCGCATGTACCTTTCCCCTACATCACCTTCGGTCGCTCCTCTTGCTACGACTGGAGCACGGCGAGCGAGGACGGCGCCGAGCATGTCTTCACGCTACATGTCTGGTCGAAGACAAAGGGAAAGGCGCAGGCCGCCGCGATCATGGCGCTGGCGCGGGCGCGGCTGCACGATGCCGGACTTTCGCTCTCCGGCCATGTCCTCGTCAATCTGCGCGAGGAGTTCGCCGAGATCCGCTTCGACGACGACCATGACGTCTATCATGGAACCATGCAGTTCAGGGCCGTGACAGAGCCGGCCGGCTGATCTTCTCCATCATTCCTGAGAAACAAGGAGGCTCGCTGTGGCAGCACAGAAGGGCAAGGATCTTCTTTTGAAGATCGACAATGGCGGCAGCTTCGTCACCGTGGCGGGCCTGCGCACCAAGCGCCTCGCCTTCAACAGCGAGACGGTCGACGTGACCGACGCGGATTCGGCCGGACGCTGGCGCGAGCTTCTCGGCGGGGCGGGCGTGCAGCGCGCGGCGCTGAGCGGCGCCGGCATCTTCAAGGACGCGCAGTCGGACGGGCTGATCCGCACCGGCTTCTTTTCCGGCAGCATTGCCGCCTGGCAGCTTGCGATCCCGGATTTCGGCGTCGTCCAGGGGCCATTCCAGATCACCGCACTGGAATATACCGGCAATCACGACGGCGAGGTGACCTTCGACATCGCACTGGAATCGGCCGGCGCACTCAGCTTCGCAAGCCTGTGATGGCGGCGAACAGGAGACGCGGCGAGATTGCCGCAATCATCGACGGACAAGAGCGCATCCTGTGCCTGACGCTGGGCGCTCTTGCCGAACTCGAAACCGCCTTTGCCGTCGGCGATCTCAACGCGCTTGCCGAGCGGTTCTCGACGGGGCGGCTTTCCGCTCACGACCTGACGAGGGTGGTGGGAGCCGGCCTGCGCGGGGGCGGCATGGCGGTGGTCGACAGCGAGGTCGCTGCGATGAAGGCCGATGGCGGCGCGGCCGGCTTCGCGGCCATCGCCGGCGAACTACTTACGGCGACCTTTGGTGGTGGCAGCGGCGGCGAGGGAGCGGACACGGACCCCTGAACGCCGCGGCAGGCGAAGCGCGCCGGTTTCCATGGGACGACGTCATCGCCCTTGGGCTGGGCCTGCTGCGGCTTTCGCCGCGCGATTTCTGGAACGCGACGCCGCGCGAGGTGGCTCATGCGCTGCGCTTTCATGGCGCGGGGCAGGGCACGGGAACCTTTCCGCCGGCACGGCGAAGCGTCGAGGCGCTGATGGCGCTGTTTCCCGACAGCTGACGCCGGCCAAACACCGGACAATGGAGTGCTGAGCAATGACGGACACGATCGCGCCGGTGCAGGTGCGGCTGGAGGCGGACACACGGCCCTTTGCCGACGCGCTTTCCAATCTCGAAAAGCTCGCTGCCTCGTTCGGCAGCCAGCTTACCGGCGCGCTGAAGGATGCGACGCTGAGCGGTAAGTCACTGGATGACATTCTGCGCCGGATCGGCCTCAACCTTGCCAGCATGGCGCTGTCGCAAGGGCTGAAGCCACTGGGCGACCTCACATCCGGCCTGCTTTCGCGATTGATCGGCGGTATCATGCCGTTCGCCAAAGGCGGTGTCGTCGCCGGGGCCGCACCGTTCGCCTCGGGCGGCGTCGTTGCGTCGCCGACCTATTTCCCGCTCGGCCGGTCGCTCGGCGTGATGGGCGAGGCCGGCGCGGAGGCGATCCTGCCGCTTCAGCGGGGCGCCGACGGACGGCTCGGTGTGGCGGCCGGCGGCAGCGGCGGCGGAGCGGTCAACGTCGTCTTCAACGTCACGGCGCAGGACGCGGCCTCGTTCCGCAAATCCGAGGCGCAGATCACCGGCATGCTGGCGCGAGCCGTCGCCCGCGGCTCGCGCGGGCTGTGACGGAGGCCGCGATGGACAGTTTCCACGAGGTGCGCTTTCCGACGGCGATCTCCTTCGGCGCGACCGGCGGGCCGGAGCGGCGCGTCGAGATCGTGGCGCTGACTTCGGGCCGCGAAAAGCGCAACCTGCGGCTCGCTCATTCCCGCCGCCACTTCGATGCCGGAACGGGCGTTCGCTCGCTTGCCGACCTCTATGAGATCATAGCCTTCTTCGAGGCGCGGCGCGGTTCGTATCACGGCTTCCGCTTCCGCGATCCGTTCGACATGAAGTCTTGCGCGCCGGACGCCGCACCTTCGCCCTCCGATCAGCTTCTCGGCATTGGTGACGGCGCGACGGCGGGCTTCCGGCTGGTCAAGCGCTACGGCGTAGGCGGCGACGCCTATTCACGGCCGATCCTGAAACCGGTGCAGGCGACGGTGCGCATCGCGGTCGGTGGGATCGAGAAAATGAGCCCGGCGGATTATTCCGTCGATCACGCTACCGGGGGCATCACGTTCGCGTCGGGGGCGATCCCGCCGCCCGGAGCGCAGGTCACGGCCGGATTCGAGTTCGATCTACCCGTGCGTTTCGACACCGAACGCCTTTCCGTCAACCTCTCGGCGTTCAAGGCCGGCCAGATCCCTTCCATTCCCATCATCGAGGTCGAGCCATGACAAGCGTTTCGCCGGAACTGCGCGAACGGCTGGAGCGCGACTGCACCACGCTCTGCCATTGCTGGCGGCTGGAGCGGAAGGACGGGCACGTCTTCGGCTTCACCGACCACGACCGGCGGTTGCAGGTCGGCGGCCTGGATTTCGAGCCCAAAAGCGGCTTCACCCCGAGCGAGACGCGCAGCTCGCTCGGCATGGCCGTCGATGCGGTCGACGTCGAGGGCGCGTTGTCGTCCGATATCCTGTCCGAGGAAGACATTGCCGCCGGCCTTTTCGACGGCGCGACGGTCGAGACATTGCTGGTGGACTGGAGCGCGCCTGAGCGTTTCGCCGCTATCCGCAAGGCGGTGATCGGCCGCATCGTGCGCGCCGACGGCCGCTTCCTCGCCCAGATGGAAAGCGTGGCGGCCAGCCTCGACAGGCCGAACGGACGATATCTCAGGCGCAATTGCGATGCCGCTCTCGGCGATGCGCGATGCGGCGTCGATCTTTCGCCCGCCACCTTCAACGCCAGCGGTGAGGTCCTGGCGATCGCCGCGCCCTCGACCATGCTTGTCGGCGGGCTGGAAGGGTTCGTGCCCGGCTGGTTCGCCTTCGGCAGACTGACCTTTACATCGGGGGCATTGGCCGGTCGCTCCGTCTCAGCGAGCGATCATCTGGTAAACGGCGAGGAAGTGCTGGTTACGCTGCCGGCCGATGCGCGGTCGCCGCAACCGGGCGACGGCTTCACCATCGTCGCCGGATGCGACAAGCGGTTCGCGACCTGCAAGGCGAAATTCTCCAATCCGGCGAATTTCCGCGGCTTTCCGCATTTGCCCGGCAACGACGCCGTCTACTCCTACGTCGGCGAAGGCATGGAACTCGACGGCGGAGCGCTGGTCGAATGAATGCTCCTGATCGCATGCCGACCGAAGCCGGCGCGGCAATCATTGCCGAGGCGTTGACCTGGCTCGGCACGCCCTATCGCCATCAAGGCGCGCGCAAAGGCGTTGGCTGCGACTGCCTCGGTCTCGTCCGTGGCGTGTGGCGTGGCGTTTACGGGCGTGAACCAGAACGTCCGGAACCCTATTCGCCCGACTGGGCCGAAGCCGGCACCGGAGATGCGCTGCTGGCGGCGGCGCAGCGTCATTGTGCGGAGAAGGCCCTCGGCGACGCGCGGCCCGGCGACCTTCTGGTCTTCCGCTGGCGTCCGCATCATGCCGCAAAGCATCTCGGCATACTGATGTTCGGCGATGAATTTCTCCATGCTTACGAGGGGCATGCGGTGACGGTTTCGCCGCTGGTGCCGCAATGGCGACGCAAGGTCGCCGGTGTCTTCGCTTTCCCGGAAATCCGATAGATGTCCACAGTCGTCCTGCAATCAGCCGGCGCCTTCATCGGCAGCCTGTTCGGCCCTGTCGGCAGCGCCATCGGTTCCGCGCTCGGCGCGATGGCCGGCTACGCCGTCGACCGCAGCCTGCTCATGAGCACGCAGCGCATCGAGGGGCCGCGGCTCGCCGGGATGCGGCCGTTTTCCGCCGAGGAAGGAGCGCCGCTCGCGCGCGTCTACGGCACCGTACGGGTGGGTGGAAACATCATCTGGGCGACCCGTTTCGAGGAAAGTCGCAAGACCGAGCGGCAGGGCGGCAAGGGCGGCCCGAAAGTCACGACCTATTCCTATTTCGCAAATGTCGCCCTTGCGCTTTGCGAAGGCGAGATCGGCGGCGTGCGCCGGATATGGGTCGACGGGCGCGAGCTCGATCAGGACGAGGTGACGCTGCGCGTCTATCGCGGCAGCGGCGACCAGCCGGTCGACCCGCTGATCGCCGCGAAGCAAGGGGTGAGCAATGCGCCGGCCTATCGCGGCGTCGCCTATGTGGTGTTCGAGCGCCTGCCGATCGGTGACTACGGCAATCGCATCCCCCAGTTCCAGTTCGAGGTCATCCGCCCGATCGGGAAACTGCACCGCGAGATACGGTCGGTCGCGCTGCTGCCCGGCTCGACCGAATACGGGCTGTCGCCGCGCCCGGCGACACGCAGAGCGAAGCCCGGGATCACGCAATCGCTGAACCGCAACATGCTCCATGGTCCTTCGGATCTTGTCGCGTCGCTCGACGAACTACAGGCGTTGTGTCCGAATCTTAGGGAAGTAGCGGTGATCGTCGCCTGGTTCGGCGACGACTTGCGCGCCGGGCAATGCACGCTGCGGCCGAAGGTCGTCGATGCCGATCCCGCCGGATGGTCGCAAGCCTGGAAAGTCTCCGGTCTTTCGCGCGATGCGGCGGTCGCGGTGTCGAAGACGGACGGATCGTCGAGCTATGGCGGGACGCCCTCCGATCAATCGGTGATCGAATGCATCGCCGAAATCAGGAAAAGGGGGCTGAAGGTCGCGCTCTATCCGTTCGCGATGATGGACATCGCGTCCGGAAACACGTTGGCCGATCCTTATGGCGGCGGGTATCAACCGGCGTTTCCGTGGCGCGGCCGCATCACCGCCGACCCCGCTCCCGGCCGGCCCGGGAGCGCCGACAGGACCGCAGCCGCACGCATGCAGATCGAGGCATTCTGCGGAGCGGCGGCGCCGGGCGACTTTGCGGCGGTCGGAGGACAGGTCGGATTCTCCGGTGCTGAATCCGACTGGGGCTACCGGCGCTTCAACCTGCACTATGCACATCTCGCCATGTTGGCGGGCGGGGTGGATACCTTCCTGATCGGGTCGGAGCTGCGCGGCCTGACCACCTTGCGCGACCATGCCGGCACATTCCCCTTCGTCGAGGCGCTGTGTGGGCTCGCCGGCGAAGCGCGCGCCATCCTAGGGCCTGCCGCCGACATCACCTATGGCGCGGACTGGACCGAGTATTTCGGGCATCAGCCGGCCGACGGTTCGGGCGACGTCCTCTTTCATCTCGATCCGTTGTGGGCGCATCCCGCCATCACTTTCGTCGGCATCGACAATTACATGCCGCTCTCCGACTGGCGCGACAGCGACTATGCCGGAGGAAATACCGACGGCTTCAACGGACCATACGACATCCCTGCTTTGCGCGGCCAGATCGCGGCCGGCGAGGGCTTCGACTGGTACTATGCCGGTGCCGCCGCGCGGCGGCAACGCGCCCGCTCGGCCATTGCCGACGGCGCTCATGGCAAGCCATGGGTGTTTCGCTACAAGGACATTCGCGCCTGGTGGGAGAACGAGCATTTCGACCGCATCGGCGGCGTCGAGAAGGCGGTGCCGACACCGTGGCAGCCGCGCTCGAAACCGGTTCGCTTCACGGAACTGGGTTGTCCGGCCGTCGACAAGGGCGCGAACCAGCCCAACGTCTTTCCCGACGCGAAATCGTCCGAAGACGCCGTGCCTTACTTCTCCTCCGGCGGGCGCTCCGACATGGCGCAGGCGCGCTTCCTGCAGGCGCATTTCGAGCATTGGAATCCGCAAAGCCCGCATTTCGACCCGTCTGCCAATCCGGTGTCGCCGGTCTATGGCGGAAGAATGCTCGATCCTGCTCACATCTGCGTCTGGGCGTGGGACGCACGGCCGTTTCCCGCTTTCCCCACGCTGGCCGGAACCTGGCGCGACGGTGACAATTGGCATCGCGGCCATTGGTTGAACGGCCGGCTTTCGACCGCGCTGGCGGGCGATCTTCTTGCCGCGATACTGGCGGATCACGGGCTTTCCGGCATCGACAGGACACAAGGCGGCGGCAGCATCGCCGGCTATGTCGTCGACCGGCCGCTGACCGCGCGCGCTGCGCTGGAGCCGCTTGCCGATCTGTTCGGGATTGCGGTCCGCGACGATGGTGGCGTACTTGAACTGTCGGACGAGCTGGCGCCCGGAAATACGGTCATCGCGCTGTCCGAACTGGTGCTGGCGGAAGATGGCGCGGTGATCGAGCGGAGCCGCGCACCGGAACGCGACGTCGTCAACGAGGTGGAGCTTTCCTTCGCCGACCCGTTCCGGGATTATCAGGCTGCGGTTACGCGCCTGGCGCAGCCCGGCGATGAAGGCAGCGGCAGCAAGACGGTTTCCTTTCCCGGCTTTATCGAGGTCGGTGCGGCCGAAGCTCTGCTTGCCGACTGGATGCAACGCGGGCGGGCAGCCCGCGAAACCGTCGCTTTTTCCGTGCCGGCCGCGCAGGTCGATGTCGCGCCTGGCGCGCTCGTTTCGGTTCCCGGCGTCAGCGGGACGGAAGAATTTCTCGTTACCGAGGTGGAAACGGGGGCTGCGCGCAAGGCGAGCGCCCGCCGGGTCCATCGCATCGTGCCGGCACCATGGCGTGCGGGCAGGACGGCAATTGCCAGGCCAGACGCGCCGTTCGTCTATGGCCCGCCGCATGCGCTGCTGCTCGACCTGCCGATGATGCCGGGAGCGCAGTTCACCCACGAGCAATTCAAGGTGGCGGCTTTCGCCCGGCCATGGCGCAGCCAACTGGTGTTTTCCTCTGCGGAAGATGACGGCTTCGCGCACACGGCCACGGTGCCGTTCCCGGCGGCGATCGGCGAAGTGGTCGTGGCCGATGCCAGCTTCTACGAGGGGCGCTGCGACCGCACCGGCAGGATAGTCGTCGCCCTTCACAGCGGAGCGCTGTCGAGCGTGTCGCTTGCCGCAATGCTGAACGGTGCCAATGCGGCGGCGATGCAGGGCGAAAACGGGCAATGGGAAGTGCTGCAATTCGCACAGGCGGAGGAGATCGCGCCTTCGGTGTGGGAACTGAGCCTGCTGCTGCGCGGCCAGTTCGGAACCGGCGACGCGGCCGCATCCGGGGCGCAGGCCGGTGGCGCGTTCGTCCTCATCGACGATGCCGTGGTCAAGGCGGGCCTTGCGACCGAACTGGCCGCAATGCCGCTCAACTGGCGGATCGGGCCTTCGGGGCGGGATTTCGGCGGCCCGCATTTCGCCGGACTGACGATGGCGGGCGGCATCAGGGCACGGCTGCCGCTGTCGCCGGTGCATCTGCGCGCGGCGCGGCGAGCGAATGGCGACCGCGATCTCTCCTGGGTCCGGCGCGGCCGTATCGACGCGGATTCGTGGCTCGGCGAGGAGATACCGCTCGGCGAGGAGAGCGAGCGCTACCGGCTGGAATTCGCCGGTCCCGGCGGCGCGGTCCCGCGTGTCGTCGAAACCAACACATCGCGCTGGACATATCCGACCGCGTTGCAGGTCGAGGATTTTCCGGCCCGGCCGGCTGAAGTCTCGGTCACGATCCGGCAGATCAGCGCCGTGACGGGACCTGGCTTGCCGGCGCAAATGGCATTCACACTCGATTGAAACCGCAAAGGAGAAGCGACATGGACGCCTTCAAACCCTGGTATTTTTCGCGCACTATCTGGGCATCGGCCGTCGCGGTCATCGCGACGCTGGCCAATGCGCTCGGCGTTCCGCTCGATGCGGCCGACGCTTCGGCGCTGCCCGACGCCATCCTGCAGGCCATCGCGGCGGTGGCCGGCGTCGTCGCCATCCTCGCACGGCTGTCGGCGAGCATGCGCATCGGTTAGAATCCGCAGGCGTTTGTTCAGTCTGCGTTTGTTCATTTCGCATTCAGCCGTGTTGCGCTAGAACCGCTGTCATGAAAACGTTTCGACCATATCTGACCGCGCTTCTCGCCAGCCTGCTGCTGGCCGGCCCGACCGCCGGGCCGGTTCTGGCCGCGCCCGACTGCCATGCGGTCGGCCAGCAATATGCTGCCCAGGCCGGTGGTCAGCTCGCCAAGGCGACGCCGGAGGTGCGCGGCGGGCAGCAGGTCTGCGTCATCGTCGTGCTGATGCCGGGCAAGGATGGCCAGCGGCCGCGCCGCAACGAGATAGTCGTTCCGGCCGGCTGACGCTGTGGAAGAATCCCGGCATACTTCAGATATAGCCGGTCAAAGGGACGAATGGTGACGCATGCGCATACTCGTGGTCGAAGACGACAAGGATCTCAACCGCCAGGTATCTGACGCGCTGGTCGATGCCGGCTATGTCGTCGACCGCGCTTTTGACGGCGAGGAGGGGCATTTCCTCGGCGACACCGAGCCTTACGACGCCGTCATTCTCGACATCGGCCTGCCGCAGATGGACGGCATCTCGGTTGTAGAGCGCTGGCGGCGGGACGGGCGCAAGATGCCGGTGCTGATGCTGACGGCGCGCGACCGCTGGAGCGACAAGGTCGCCGGCATCGACGCCGGGGCCGACGATTACGTCGCCAAGCCGTTCCATATCGAAGAGGTGCTGGCGCGCCTGCGCGCGCTGATCCGCCGCGCCGCCGGCCATGCTTCATCCGAACTGACCTGCGGCCCGCTCAGGCTCGACACCAAGACGTCGAAGGCCGATCTCGACGGCGTGCCGTTGAAGCTGACCTCGCATGAATTTCGCCTGCTTGCCTATCTGATGCACCATATGGGCGAGGTGGTGTCGCGCACCGAACTGGTCGAGCATCTCTACGATCAGGATTTCGACCGCGACTCCAATACCATCGAGGTTTTCGTCGGCCGGCTGCGCAAGAAGATGGGCATCGACCTGATCGAGACCGTGCGCGGCATGGGCTATCGCATGCGCGAGGCCCAGTCGTGACGGGTCGGCAATGGCTCCGGCGATAGCGGGGAAGGGTTTCCTCGGCGGGCTTTTCCGGCGGGCGAATTCGCTCGCGTTCCGTGTTGTCGCCTTTTCCACTCTCTGGGCTCTTGTCGCGCTGATCGTCATCGCGACGATCATCTCGGCATTGTTCCGGCAGGCCAGCGAACGCGGCTTCGAAAGCCTGCTTACCGCTCACCTCTTCAATCTCATCAGCTCCGTCGGGGTGAGTGAAAGCGGCGCATTGCAGGGCGAGCCGAACCTTGGCGATCTGCGCTTCACCGTGCCGCGCTCCGGCTGGTACTGGTCGGTGGAGCCGGTTTCCGGCGTGACCGGCCGGCTGGCCTCGCTGTCGCTGACCCAGCCGCTCGGCTCGCCAACGCCGCAGGAGGTGCCTTTCAACACCCAGTTCCAGCGCAGCTATCTTGCCGATGGCCTGGCCGGCGAGGCAATCGAGGTGTTCGAAAGCGAGTTCGTGCTCGATCAGGACAATAGCGTCGCCCGGTTCCGCGTGATGGGAAACCGCAGCGAACTGGAAGACGACATCGCGGCCTTCGATCGCACGCTCTACCTCTATCTCAGCCTTTTCGGCATCGGCATGATCGCTATCAATGCGCTGGCGATCCTGATCGGCCTTCGGCCGCTCGCCCGCGTACGCCGGTCGCTGGCGGAAATACGGGCCGGCGCGGCACAGCGGCTCGAGGGAGATTTCCCGCGCGAGATCGCGCCGCTGGCCAATGAAACCAACGAGCTGATCGACAGCAACCGGCGCATCGTCGAACGCTCTCGCACCCAGGTCGGCAATCTTGCGCATTCGCTGAAGACGCCGCTAGCGGTGCTGACCAACGAGGCGCGGGCGATCGGCGGAGCGAAGGGCGACCTGATCGCCGATCAGGCAGCGGCCATGCGCCAGCAGGTCGAGCACTACCTTCAGCGCGCGCGCATGGCCGCACAACGCGACACCATAGTGTTCCGGACGCCGGTGGGCGCGACACTGGGGCGCATGGTGCGGGTGATGGCCAAGCTCAACCCCGATGCCGACCTGACCTTTTCGATGCCCGACGGGGAAATCGTGTTCACCGGCGAAAAGGAAGATCTCGAGGAGATCGCCGGAAACCTCCTCGAAAACGCGATGAAGTGGGGCCGCAGCACGGTTGCCCTGACCGTGGCGGCGGATGCGACGGAGGCGCAATCCCGAATGTTCACCCTTACCATCGAGGATGACGGACCCGGCATTCCCGAGGAACGGACGCGCGATGCGCTGACGCGCGGCCGCCGGCTCGACGAAACGAAGCCGGGCACCGGCCTCGGACTGGCGATCGTCGCCGATCTGGTCAAGGAGTATGGCGGCAGGCTCCATCTGTCGCGTTCGGCGCTTGGAGGATTGAAGGCCACCGTATCGTTGCGGTGCACTCAGGAATGATTCGAAGCGTCGCCGCCCGCATCTTCCATTTGCCAAACTCGGCGGCGACAAGCGTGGAACCAAAAGCCGGACTTCCGGTTTCTGGCGCAGATGAAACGAAAGGCGTGGGTGGCATGAACTGGAAGGTTGGAGCAGCGATAGCGACTATCGTGCTTTCGGCGTGCTCGACGACGGGGGCGGGGTCTTCAGGCTCGGCCACGAAGGCGTTTGCAGAAACCGCAGTCCAGCCGCCGGTCGGCGCTGCGATCGTCGAAGCCATGGCGGGCGGGCTGATCGGCGGCTCCATCGGCTCGGGTCTTGATTCTCGTGACCGCCGCAGGGCGCTCGAGGCAGAGTATCGCGCGCTGGAATACACGCCCGCCGGACAGAAGGTGGCGTGGGGCCGGGCCGGCGGACGCCATCAGGGCGAGGTCGTCGCCGGGTCTCCCTACCGCGTCGGCTCGCAGAACTGCCGGCAATACACGCATACGGTAAATCTGGATGGCCGCGCCCAGACGGCACGGGGTGCTGCCTGCCGCAATCCGGACGGGAGCTGGACGCCGCTCGCATAGGGCCGCCAGGCAGGCGATAGCATTTGCGTTACCGCCAAAAAGCCGCACTCGTTCGTCATTGGCATGAGGTGACGTAACGACTATCTGGTAGTCATGCCCTTCTGGATCGCTGCCGCTTTTCTGACCTTTCTTGCCTCCTTGCCGGTGCTTCTGCCGCTCGCCAGACGAAAGGAACCCATACCCGACGATTCCGGGTTCGACCTTGCCGTTTATCGCGACCAGCTGTCGGAGTTGGGGCGCGATGTCGCGCGGGGAGCCATCAGCGAAACGGAAGCCGCCGAGGCCCGCGCCGAGATCGGCAGGCGAATCCTCAAGACATCGGCCAAGCCCTCGACGCAGCAAGCTAAGGGCTTCGCCCGTGGCGGACGCATCGTCGCTTCCGTCGCCGTGCTGGCAATTCCGCTGACGAGCTGGGGCATCTACGCGGCGACGGGCTCGCCGGAGCTGCCGGCACAGCCGTTGAGCGCTCGTCTGGAGCGAAGCCCTGCCGAAAGCAGCATCCTGGAACTGGTGGCGAAGGCCGAGCAGCATCTGGCAACGAACCCGGAAGACGGGCGGGGCTGGGAGGTCATCGCGCCCATCTATTATCGGATCGGCCGCTATCAGGATGCCGTCGGCGCCCATGAAAACGTGATCAGGCTTCTCGGCTCGACCGCGGCACGCGAGATCGCCCTCGGCGAGGCCATCGCCTCGGCAGGCGGAGGCTCAATTTCAGCGGAGGCGCGCGCGGCGTTCGAGCGCGCGCTCGCCCTCGAACCGAAGAACCCCAAGGCCCGCTTTCTGTTCGCCGCCGCCCTTGCCCATCAGGGCAGGAATGCGGAAGCGATCACGGCGTTCCGTGCGCTCCTGGACGATCTGCCCGAAGGTTCCCCCTGGAAGCCGACCATCGCCCAGGCAATTGCCGATCTTGGCGCCCCTTCCGCTCCCGGTCCGACGGCGGAGGACGTCGACGCCGCTGGATTGATCTCGGACAAGGAGCGCGCCGACATGATCGGCGATATGGTGCAGGGGCTGGACCAGCGGCTGCGCGACAATCCGGACGATCCGGAAGGCTGGCAGCGGCTCGTGCGCTCCTATGTCGTTCTCAATCGGACCGACGAGGCCGCTGATGCGCTGAAGCGCGGGGTGGCGGCCCTGGGGACGACGAGCGTGGCGGCGGCGGAGCTTCAGGCGTTTGCCGTGTCGCTTGGGTTGCAGGCAAAGGAGTAAGGCAGGCATGACGCGCAAGCAGAAACGACTGTCGGTGATCGGCGGGGCCATGGGCTTTCTGGCTGTCGCGGCGATGCTCGTCTTCTACGCGCTCGGGCAGAAGACCTCCTATTTCTACATGCCGGCGGAATTGCAGACCGCTTCCGTCGAACCGGGCCAGCGCATCCGTCTCGGCGGCCTGGTCGAGAAGGGAACCGTCGTGCGCGGCGAGGGGACCGAGATCGCCTTCTCCGTTACCGACGAGGTGCATTCCGTCCAGGTCGCCTATAGCGGCATTCTTCCCGACCTGTTCCGCGAGGAACAGGGTATCGTCACCGAAGGTGCGTTCCGTGCCGACGGCGTCTTCGTTGCCGACAGCGTGCTGGCCAAGCATGACGAGAACTACATGCCCAAGGAGGTCGCGGAAGGCCTGAAGGAGAGCGGCCTGTGGCAGCACGCGGAATAATCTCTCCGGCCGATCTGCGAAACGGGTGTGGGCGATGATCGTCGAGATCGGACATTTCGCACTGGTTCTGGCCTTCGCGCTTTCGCTCGTCCAGTTCGCGGTGCCGCTGGCTGGAACCCGCATGGGCGACCCCCGGCTCGTCGCCGTGGGCAGCCCCTCGGCGATTGCCGGTTTCGCGCTGACCGCATTTTCCTTCGTCGTCCTGACGGCGGCCTATGTCCAGTCCGATTTTTCCCTCGCCAATGTCTGGGAGAACTCGCATTCCGACAAGCCGATGCTCTACAAGATCACCGGCGTCTGGGGCAATCACGAAGGCTCGATGCTGCTTTGGGTGCTGATCCTCACCTTTTTCGGAGCGCTCGTTGCCTGGTTCGGCAAGAACCTGCCGGACACCCTCAAGGCGAACGTCCTGTCGGTGCAGGGACTGGTCGGTGCTGCCTTTCTCCTGTTCATCCTGATGACGTCCAACCCTTTCGCGCGGCTCGACCCCTCGCCGGTCGAGGGGCGTGATCTCAATCCGGTGCTTCAGGACATCGGCCTCGCGGTCCATCCGCCGCTGCTCTATCTCGGCTATGTCGGCTTCTCGGTCTGCTTCTCCTTCGCCGTCGCGGCGCTGATCGAGGGCAGGATCGACGCGGCCTGGGCGCGCTGGGTGCGGCCGTGGACCCTGGCCGCCTGGGTGTTCCTGACCGGCGGCATCGCCATGGGCTCCTACTGGGCCTATTACGAGCTCGGCTGGGGCGGCTGGTGGTTCTGGGACCCGGTCGAGAACGCCTCGTTCCTGCCATGGCTTTCGGGAACCGCGCTGCTTCACTCGGCGATCGTGATGGAGAAGCGCTCGGCGCTGAAGATCTGGACGCTGCTTCTGGCGATCCTCACCTTCTCGCTGTCGCTGCTTGGCACCTTCCTTGTCCGTTCCGGGGTTCTCACCTCCGTCCACGCCTTTGCAACCGATCCCGCGCGGGGCCTGTTTATCCTGCTCATCCTCGTCTTCTTCATCGGCGGATCGCTGTCGCTGTTTGCGCTGCGCGCCGGCACGCTCACCCATGGCGGCCTGTTCCATCCGATTTCGCGCGAGGGCGCGCTGGTCCTGAACAACCTGTTCCTGACCACGGCGGCAGCGACGGTGCTGACCGGAACGCTTTATCCGCTTCTGGTCGAAGCCGTCACCGGCGACAAGATTTCGGTCGGCGCGCCGTTCTTCAACCTGACTTTCATCCCGCTTGCGGTGCCGTTGCTCATCGCGGTGCCTTTCGGTCCGTTGCTGGCGTGGAAGCGCGGCGATCTCTGGGCCGTCGCCCAGCGGCTCTATGCTGCGTTCGGCGCTGCGCTCATCGCCGTCGCTGTCGTCCTTTTCTTCATCGATGGCGCCGGCGTTCTGTCGGCGCTCGGCGTCGGGCTTGCCTTCTGGCTTATTTTCGGCGCGCTGACCGATCTCGCGATCAAGGCCGGGGCCGGCAAGGAAGGCGCAACGGTCGTATGGCGGCGCTTGCGGGGGCTTTCGCGCTCGATCTACGGCACGGCGCTCGCCCATCTCGGGCTCGGGCTGACCGTCCTCGGCATCGTCGCCGTAACCTCGCTGGAAAGCGAGCATATCGCGGTGATGCGCCCCGGAGACACCATGCCGGTTGCCGGCTATACCCTGCGGTTCGAGGGGCTTCAGCCGCATCGCGGCCCGAATTTCACCGAGGAGCAGGGCCGCTTCACCTATTTCCGTGGCGGCATACAGGCAGGAGAGCTTGTGTCCTCGAAGCGGCTTTACACCGCCCGCCAGATGCCGACCACCGAAGCCGGAATCGCAACCCGTGGCTTCAGCCAGCTCTATGTCGCGCTTGGCGACGCCACCGCCGACGGCGGCATCGTCGTGCGGGCATGGTGGAAGCCGCAGGTCCTGCTGATCTGGATCGGCGGGCTGGTGATGATGGCCGGCGGAACCGTCTCCCTGCTCGACAGGCGGCTGCGCGTCGGCGCGCCCGCGCGCCGGCGACAGCGTCCCGCCGCGACCGTTGCGGAGGCGCCGGCCGAATGAGACGCATCCTTGCCGCTGCCCTTCTGGCTCTCGCGTTGGTTGCGCCGGCCCTGGCGGTTCAGCCTTCCGAGATGCTCGACGATCCGGCGATGGAGCAACGCGCGCGCAATCTTTCGGCCGGTCTTCGCTGCATGGTCTGCCAGAACCAGTCGATCGACGATTCCGACGCCGAACTGGCGCGCGACCTGCGCGTGCTGGTGCGCGAGCGGATTGCGGCCGGCGAGAGCGACGACGAGGTGATCGGCTATATCGTCTCGCGCTATGGCGAGTTCGTCCTGCTTCAGCCGCGATTCAGCGTCCGCAACGCGTTGTTGTGGGCGACGCCGGCGCTGCTGCTCGCTTTCGGCGGCGGTTTTCTGCTCGTTCATGCGATGCGCAGGAAGCGCAACGCAAGGCCGGCAACCGGGGTGCTGACGCCCGAAGAGGAGGCGCGCCTCAGCGACATCCTCGACAAGTCCGAATAGGGCTGCGGCGCGTTCCCGGCAACATTACGAAAGTTTCATTTGGCGGCAACTGTGCCGTAAGGTTCGACATCCTATCTGTGTTTCCAACGATGCGATCCCTGCCCGCATCATCCCTGTTCAGGAAGGAAACATCAGAAATGCACAACCAAGCCAGTTCCCCTTCGAAGACCCGCAGCCGCCTGATGGCGGCCGCCGCCTCGCTTGCCATCGCCGGCGCGATCGGTTTCGGTGCGGTGACGACCGGGACCGCGCCCGTTCTCGCCGATGCCGTCCGCGTCGAAGGCGTCCAGGCGACCGGCTTCGCCGACGTGGTGGAGAAGGTGACGCCCGCCGTGGTCAGCGTGCGTGTCAACGCCAAGGTCGAGGCGGCGTCGGACAGAGGCGGTTCGCAATCTTTCGGTTTCGACATGCCCGGCTTTGACGATCTGCCCAACGATCATCCGCTGAAGCGCTTCTTCCGCGAGTTCCGCGGCGACCGCGAATTCCATGGCGATCGCGGCCCGCGTTCCGAGCGCCGCGCCGAGCGCGATCATCGCCGCCACGACAATCGCGAGCGCACCCGCCCGGTTTCTCAGGGGTCCGGCTTCTTCATCTCGGGCGATGGCTACATCGTCACCAACAACCATGTCGTCCAGGGCGGCCAGACCTTCACCGTGGTTCTCGACGACGGCTCGGAGCTTGACGCCAAGCTGGTCGGCGCCGATCAGCGCACCGATCTCGCGGTGCTGAAGGTCGACGCCGATCGCGACTTCACCTATGTCGCCTTCGCCGACGACAATGAGGTCCGCGTCGGTGACTGGGTGGTGGCCATCGGCAATCCGTTCGGTCTTGGCGGCACGGTCACGGCGGGCATCGTCTCGGCGCGCGGCCGCGACATCGGCGCCGGCCCCTATGACGACTTCATCCAGATCGATGCGGCGGTGAACCGCGGCAATTCCGGCGGCCCGGCCTTCAACCTGTCCGGCGAGGTCGTCGGCATCAACACCGCGATCTTCTCGCCCTCGGGCGGCAATGT
>JBLJBS010000109.1:0-2419 GCA_047637695.1 Aquamicrobium sp.
AGCGTGACGACCTTGCCGCGCTCGACGGAAAGCGACAGGCCGCGGAGCACCTGGATCGTCTTGTTGTAGACGACCTCGATGTTCTCGACGGAAAGGATGGTGTCCGCGGCCACGTCTTCTACTCCTTGAGGCTGATCCAGTCGGAGACCGGCTTCATCTGCTTGGCCTGCGCGTCGTACTGGTAGATGCGCCCCACCGGCACGGTGTTGCCGGGGATCGAGATCGGCGTGCCGATGATGCCGCCGGTGTCGAAATTCTCGATCGAGTTCAGGGCCGCCTTCATGTTCTGCGAGGTCAGCTCCTGGCCGGCGTCGAGCGTGCGCTTGACCGCCTCGCCCATCAGCATGGCGGTGAGGAAGCCCTGCATGTAGCCGGTGGCCTGGTAGGTCGGGCGCATCTCGCGGATGCGCTTCAGCATCGGCGCCTCTTCCTCGTCATAGTAGTAGCGGTAGGGCATCACGCCCATGAAGCCGTCGGCCACCTCGCCGACGCTGTCCCAGATCGAGGAATCCATCGACCAGAACGTGCCCATGAACTTCGTCTCCAGCCCGAGCTGCTTGGCCTGGGTCATGAACTCCGGCAGCGGGGCGAGGATGTAGCCGTGGAAGATGGCGTAGTCCGGCCGCGAGCGGCGCAGCTTCAGCACCTCGGTCGAAACGTCGACCGCGCCGGGCGGGGTGATGATCTGCTCGACCACCTCGAGGCCGAGCTTCTTGGCCAGCGCGGTCGAGGATTCGATCGGGTCGCGGCCGAACTCGCTGTCGGAATTGACGAAGACCAGCTTGGCGCCCGGCTTTTCCTTGGCGATGTATTCGAGCAGGATCGAATACATCTCGGTGTAATCCGGTCCGGCGATGAACTGCGGCGCGAAGTTCTGCGGATCGTTGATCTCGGTGGCGAAGGACGCGCCGGCCATCAGGATGTCGCCGCGGCGCACCAGTTCGGGATTGATGGTGCGCGAGAACGCGGTCGAATCGCCGTAATAGAGATGCAGGTTCTTGTTCTGGCTGGTCAGCTTGTTGAACACGGCCACCGACTGGTCGACCTGATAGCCGGTGTCCTCATAGGCCAGCCGCACCTTGCGGCCGTTGATGCCGCCGTCCTCGTTGAGGATCTTGAGATAGTCCTGGATGCCGGCCTCGATGGCGACGCCGGCGAAGCCGAACACGCCGGTCAGCGGCAGCGAGCCGCCGAGGACGATTTCCTCGTTGTCCTGCGCGAAGGCGGGGGCGGCGGCCATCAGCGCGCTCGACGCCGCCAGCGCCATGAAAGTCCTTTTCGTCATGCCCAACATGTCAGCTCCTCCACGGGTTGGGTTTATTTGCGGAATGGCCAGAGATGAAAGAAGCGCCGGACCCTCTGGACGATCTCGGCCAGGCCCTGGGGTTCGAACACCAGGAACAGGATGATGAGCGCGCCGAAGACGACGGTGCGCACCGGCGACAGAAGCGTGCCGGCATTGTCGACGTAGGGCGCGATCGCCTCGACGCCGAAGCGCAGGATCTCCGGCACCAGCGTCATGAAGGTCGCGCCGATGATGCCGCCGAGGATCGAGCCCATGCCGCCGACGATGACGGCGGCGAGGTAGAAGATCGATTCGACGAGGGTGAAGCTCTCCGGCCCGACCGAACGGAAGAAATAGGCCCACATGCCGCCGGCGACGCCGGCATAGAAGGACGAGACGGCGAAGGACAGAAGCTTGTAGCGCAACAGCGGGATGCCCAGCACCTCGGCCGAGATGTCGCGGTCGCGGATGGCGATGAAGGCGCGGCCGATGCGGGTGCGGAAAAGGTTGGCCGCGCCGAGCACCATCAGCGCCGCCACCGGCACCAGCACCCAGTAGAGCTGGAAATAGGTGGTCAGCGGCGTGCCGAAGAACGTGGCGGGCGCAACGTTCATGCCGCGCGAGCCGCCCGTCACCGACGACCAGTTCAGGAACACGAAATGCAGGATCAGCGAGGCGCCGATGGTGGCGATGGCGAGGTAGAGCCCCTTGACGCGCAGGCTGGGCAGGCCGACGAAGACGCCGACCAGCGCCGCCATCAGCCCGCCGGCCAGCAGGTTGACGAGGAACGGCGCGCCGAGGTTGCGGTCGAACCAGGCGACGGTGTAGGCGCCGACCGCCATGAACGCGCCCTGGCCGAGGCTGACGAGCCCGGTATAGCCGGTCAGGATGTTGAGGCCGGTGGCGCTGGCGACGTTGATGGCGACGAGGCAGGCGAGATAGAGCCAGTAGCTGTTGAGCACGAAGGGCGCGGCGACGAGGGCGACGATGAGCACGGCCATCCACGCCCATTGGGTGCGGGTGCGGATCAGCGCCTCGTCGGCGAGATAGGTTTCGTTGGCGGTCGCGATGCGCATGTCAGAGCCGCTCGATTTCTTTGGTGCCGAACAGGCCGTAGGGCCGGATCATCAGCAT
>JBLJBS010000110.1:0-13229 GCA_047637695.1 Aquamicrobium sp.
TCCTTCCATTCCAGAGAAAGGATCGCACCATCAAACCGTGGGATCAAACACCTAATTAGGACAGGTAAGCACCGCCATTAACGTCGATCATTGCCCCGTGGATGTAGCTGGCCGCCGGGCTGGCCAGAAAGACCGCCATACGCGCTATCTCCACGGGATCGGCGAGCCGTCCGATCGGAATCCGGCTCACGTCCACGAACTTGCCCTCCAGCATCGGCGTCGCAGTTGCGCCCGGTGCGAGGCCATTGACGCAGACGCCGTGCGGTGCGGTCTTTTGCGACAGCCATTTGACACCGGAGTGGATGGCGCCTTTGCTCGCAATGTAGTGCAAGCCGGAGCGCAGGCCTCCGTTGCGGCCTCCCAGCGATCCAAACAGGACTATCCGGCCCGTCCCCCTTTCGATCATTCGCTCCGCTACCGTCTGCGCAAGCTGAAGGGGACCGATCACGTTCGTGCGCAGGACATCTTCGAACGTCTCCCGCCATTCCGGACTGCCGGTTTTCTGCGCAACCTCGGGGAGGATCGCCGACGTAACGATCAGCGCGTCGAGTTCGGCATGCGCTGCACAGAACTCGTCGATCGCCGCACGCGACGAGATCTCCAGCTCGACTGCCGACACGGCGCGCCCGCTCTCCTCTACCAGCTTGCCGGCCAGCTCAGCAGGCGTCCGGATGTCGGCCAATGTGAGCGCTGCGCCGAGTTGGGAGGCAATCATCGCGCACTGCGCTCCGATTCCTCCGACGCCGACGATTGCCACCTGGTTTCCATCCAGGCTGCTCGCCAGAAGATCGTGCTGCATGGTCGCAACTCCCTGAATGGGGACGATGAAACGGCTGAAGACTACGGCAGATCGCCCGGAATGCCGCCATAGGTGTGCCATGTGCCGGCCGCGACCCAACCGCCGTCGACCACGATGTTCGCACCAGTTATAGCCGAGGCTTCGCGGGAGAGCAGGAAGCAGGCCGTGTTGGCGATCTCGCGCGGTTCGAGCAGTCGGCCCAACGGGGTCGCATTCAGGAACACATCGACGTCACGCTCGCCCCTTGACACGGCGTTGGCGAGCGCCGGAGTAGCGGTGATGCCCGGTGAGATACAGTTCACGCGGATGCCGGTTCTTCCCCAGCGCGTGGCGAGCGACTGGGTCAGCGATATGATGGCCGCCTTTGTCGGGCCGTAGGCGAGCAGCGGCGTCGACAGCAGTCCTGTTATCGACGAAACCATGACGACGCTCCCGCGCCTGCGTTCGACCATTCCACGGCCGAAGGCGCGACAAGTCAGATAGCTGCCGCGAAAGTTGATGTCGACGACACGATCCCAGACTTCGACCGGCAACTCGTGGGGGCCTAGCGGAGGTTGAAGAATCCCCGCGCTTGTCACCAGCATGGAGACCGCACCGACTTCAGCCTCGATTTGTCGTGCTGCTTCCTCGATCGAGCTCTCGCTCGCCACGTCGATCGCAATGAAGTGCGCCGAAAGCCTCGAGGCGGCAGCCTGCCCGGCCTCCTCGTCCCGGTCGGCGATCACGACCGTGGCGCCGGCCTCGACCAGCCTTGCGGCGCAGGCGAACCCGATCCCGCTCGCGCCACCGGTGACGACCGCCAATTCGTCCTTCATCTGCGTTCCCTCCTCATTGCCTCAATCCTCGGCATCGCCTTTTTGTCATGCAGACCTGGCTCGCTTCAGCATGAGCAGGAGTTCGCCCACGATGCCGCGGCGGAAGACCAGCACCACGCAGAAGAAGATCGCGCCCTGGATGACCAGCACCCACTCGCCGAACCACGACAGGTAATTCTGCATGGTCACTATGACCACGGCCCCGACGATCGGCCCCGCGATCGTGCCGATGCCGCCGACGAGCGTCATCAGGATCACTTCTCCCGAGGTCATCCAGTGGACATCGGCAAGCGAGGCGAACTGGAACACCAGCACCTTCAGCGCCCCGGCCAGACCCGCCGCCGCCGCGGACAGGATGAACGCGAGCAGCTTGTAGGACTGCACCTCCATGCCGAGCGAGATCGCCCTGGTCTCGTTGTCCTTGATGGAGCGGAGCACCTGGCCGAAGGGCGAATAGACGGCCCGGTACAGACCGAAGAGTGCAAGCGACACCGTTGCCAGCACAAAGTAGTAGAGACTCATATCGCTCTGGATGTCGATCAAGCCGAAGAGCGGCGGGCGCGGCACCTTGGGCAGCCCGTTTTCGCCGCCCGTGAGAGGTGACTGCACGCAAAGAAAGTAGAACATCTGCGCGAGCGCGAGCGTGATCATTGCGAAATAGATCCCGTGCCTGCCGATAGCGATGCGCCCGCCGATGGCCCCGAGCGCGGCGGCGACGAGAACCGCCGTGCCGATCGCGATCTCCGCCGTCAGCCCGTAGTTCAGCAGGAGGTAGCCGGCTACATAGCCGCCGCAGCCGAAAAACATCGCATGGCCGAACGACAACAGGCCGACATAACCGACCAGCAGGTTCAGCGAACTTGCGAACAGCGCGAAGCAGAGCACCTTCATCAGGAAAACGGGATAGAGGTAGTGGGGTGCCGCCAGCGCAGCGAGCGCCACCGCCGCCAGCATCACATGCCTGAGATTCATATGCCGGTGCCCCTTTGCCACAATGCGTACCGCCTCACCGCGTTCATGACTTTCGCCCGAAGAGTCCGGCCGGCCGGACCAGCAGCACGACGATCATGATCGCGAACACCACCGTGGTCGCAGCGGGCTGGTAGACCAGCTTTGTCAATCCCTCGATGATTCCGAGCGCGAAGCCGGCGACGATGGAACCGAGCAACGATCCCATGCCGCCTATGACGACGATCGCGAAGACGATGATCAAAAGGTTCGACCCCATGCCGGGGTTCACCTGGTAGATCGGTGCCGCCAGCACGCCGGCCAGAGCCGCGAGCGCGGCCCCGGCGCCGTAGGTCAGCGTAAACAGAAGCGGGACATTGAGTCCGAACGTGCGGACCAGTTCCGGGCGCTCCGTTGCCGCCCGCAGATAGGCCCCGATCTGTGTTCTTTCCACCGCCAGCCAGATTGCGACGCAAACGGCGCACGACAGCATAACCACCCAGCCACGATAGAAGGGGAGGAACATGAAGCCGAGATTGACGCCTCCGGGAATCGGATTGGCGTAGGGGAGCCCGGAGGAGCCGTAGGTCGCCCTCAGCGTGCCTTCGATCATCAGCGCGACGCTGAACGTCAGCAGCAGCTGGTAGATATCGTCGACACCATAGAGGCGCCGCAGGAAAAACACCTCGAAGGCGATACCGAAGATGCCGACGAGCAGCGGGCCGATGACGAGTGCGCCCCAGTATGGGATCCCCAAATGCTGGAGCAGCAGATAGGCCGCGAACGCGCCGAGCGTGTAGAGCGCACCGTGAGAGAAATTGACGACCCTCAGCAACCCAAAGATCACCGCCAGACCGAGGCTCAGCAGTGCGTAGAATGCGCCATTGATGAGACCGAGCAGCAATTGACCGAAAATGGCCTGGACCGGCATGCCGAATAGTGTGGCGGTCATAAGCCTCGCTCCCCTTATGCTAGACTTGCACGTAGCGCTTCAGCGACTCGGGCCGCCGCTGGGCTATCTCACGGTCGAACTCATCGACGACGCTGCCGCTCTCCATGACGAAGTGCCGGTCGGCATGGCGCAGCGCAAAGGAGAAGTTCTGCTCGACCAAGACGATTGTGTAGCCACGCCGCTTCAGGTTCTCGATAAGCGAGCCGATCTGCTTGACGATCGCCGGAGCCAGACCCTCGGTCGGCTCGTCGAGAAGCAGGAGATCGGCACCGGTCCGCAGAATCCTCGCTATCGCCAGCATTTGCTGCTCTCCGCCCGACAGCTTGGTACCCGGGCTGCCGGCCCGCTCCTTCAATTGGGGGAACAGGCCGTCGATCTCTTCCTTCGCCAGTCCGCCCGGTCTCAGCACGGGGGGGAGGACGAGATTTTCCGCCACCGTCAGTTCTGAGAAGATGCCGCGTTCCTCCGGGCAGAACGCCATTCCGAGCCTGGCGATCTGCTCCGGCCTCTTGCCGATCGTCTCGACATCGCCGACCAGGATGGAACCTTTTCGCGAGTCCATCAAGCCGATCATCGACTTCAGCGTCGTGGTCTTGCCGGCGCCATTGCGGCCGATGAGCGTCACAATCTCGCCCTTTGGCACGTGCAGGGAAACGCCGTTGAGAGCGCGTGACGGGCCGTACCACGCATCCAGATCGCGCACCCGCATCCGCACAGGTGTGTCAGTCATCGCCTTCCCCCAGATAGGCAGACATCACACGGGGATCGCCGGCGACATCCTGATAGGAGCCTTCGGCGAGCACCTTGCCGCGCGCCAGGACCGTTACGCGGTCCGAGAGGGCCTCGACGACCTTGAGGTTGTGCTCGACCATCAGCACCGTGGTCGAGCGCGATACGTCCCTGATCAGGTCAACGATGGGATCGATGTCCTCGTGTCCCATGCCCGACGTCGGTTCGTCGAGCAGCAGCACCTTCGGCTGCGCCGCAAGTGTCGTGGCTATCTCCAGAGCCCGCTTGCGGCCGTAGGATAGCTCGGCCGGCGTCTTAGTCGCCAGGGAACTGAGCTGAACCCGATCAAGAAGCTGCATCGCGTCCTCATCGAGGTCGCGAAGAGTCTCCTGTGACCGCCAGAACTGGAACGACCGGCCCCGCCGGAACAGCAACGCCAACCGCACGTTTTCAAGCAGCGACAGACTCTGGAAGGTGGCCGATATCTGGAAGCTGCGAACGAGCCCCAGGCGCGCGACGCGAGCCGGGCGAAATCCTGTAATGTCTTCTCCGCGGTATCGCAGCGTGCCGGCCGTGGGCGTCAGGAACTTGGTCAGAAGGTTGAAGCAGGTGGTCTTGCCGGCACCGTTCGGCCCGATCAGGGCATGAACGGTGCCCTCGCGAACAGCCAGCGACACACCATCGACAGCGCGGAACCCGCGGAAGTCGATGGCGATGTTCTCCGCCTCAAGGATGTTGCTGCTCATATCATCTCACGCCTGATCTGAGGCATTACTGCCGGACGCCATGACCCGGCAAGCAAGCCAGCAAGGCCCAGACCCTGTCAGGTGAAGGCGCAGACGTCCGGACGCGGCGCCTGAAACGCGTCGGCGGCGGGAACGGTGTCCACCTGTTCGTAGAGGTCCCACTCCCCGGTCGAATCTTGGGGGCGCTTGATACGGAAGGTGTAGTTGTCACGCACCAATTGCCCGTCTTTGCGGAGCGTCCCGTCCTTGGTCATAAAATCGTTGACCGGCGTGTCGCGCATCAGCTGAAGAACCGGACCGGTGTCGTCCGTGCCGGCTGCGGCCACCGCCTTCAGATAGTGCATGACCGCGCCATATGCGCTCGCCTGAATCATGTTCGGCATCTTGCCGAACGCCTTCATGAACCTGTCCGCGAATTCCCTCGTCCCGTCGTTCTGGTTCCAATAGTAGGGCGAGGTCAGCAGGAGACCCTGCCCTTTGTCCAGACCAAGTCCCTTCACGTCATGGAGCGTGAGGCTTAACGGCGCAAGCTTCTGGCCGCTTTCAACGATGCCGAACTCGGAAGCCTGCTTGATGATGTTGGCGCACTGGTTGGCGGCAAGGCCGATGACCTGCGCGCCGGACGCTTGGGCCTTCAGGATATCGGAGGAGAAGTCGGTGGTGTCGAACGGATGCAGAGTCGAACCGACGACAGTTCCGCCCGCCGCTTCGATCAGCGCCGTCGTGTCGCGCTGGATATTGTGACCATAGGCGTAGTCGACAGTCAGGAAGTACCAGCTCTTCTCCTGCGCCTCGAGGTGGTGACGAATGACGCCGATCGCCTGGGAGTAGCTGTTGTAGGCCCAATGGATACCATTCGGGCCGCAGAACTTGCCCGTCAGATCGCTGCTGGCGGTGCTGAGCAGAACGACGAGCTTGTTCTTCTCACGCGCCAGTTCCTGCGTGCCGACCGCGACCGTGGTCAGCCCGATATCGAAGATGGCGTTCACGCCCTCGTCATACCATTTGCGAGCCATTCCCATGCCGACGTCGGCCTTGTTCATGTGGTCGCCGGAAAGCACTTCGATCGGCCGGCCGAGCACCGACCCGCCGAAATCCTCGACGGCCATGCGGACACTAGTCAGAGTACCGCGGCCGGAAAGATCCGCGACCAGCCCCGACATGTCGTTCAGGACGCCGATCTTGAATGGCTCCGCCTGCGCGCTGGCCAATCGCGGCATGGCAGCCATCAGCGGTGGGACGGCTCCCAGTCCGAATGCGAGCTTGGAGAACTGGCGGCGGCTGATGCCGGCCTGGCGATTTTTGGTCATCATTTCCTCCCTGTAACCATTCCGGATTGAGGTGTTCGCTTAGCGAGCGAATGTCGGGGTGCAGCGGCGCAATCTCTCCAATCCATGAAATTTTTACCCGACGGTATAATCTTCTGTCTTATCGGTATCTCGATGTCAATACGCGTCGGTTGCTTGTATTCCGCACCTTTTAGCAGCGTGTTCCGCCCGACCGGTCAGGATACACGGCGTTTCAGGTGCCGAAGGTCGTGGGTGGCTGCGTGAGCGCGTGGATCGACGTCGGACGCAAATATCTGCGCACGCTGGACCCGGTTCGAAGCTGTCATCGGGAGGGATTCAAGAAAAGAGATGTAGCCGGGCACTTTGAAGTAGGCTAGGGTGCAGGCGCTCCACTGCTGAATCGCCTCGGCAAGCTGCCCGGAAGCGGTGACGTCCGGCTTCAGCACGATACACGCCATCACCTCCTCTTCGCGCAGCTCGTCGCGAACGGCGATGACCGCTACCTGTCCAACTGCCTCATGCGTGGCGATCGCGGCCTCGACCTCGACGGCGGAGATGTTTTCCCCCGAGCGTCGAATGATGTTCTTCTTCCGGTCGACGAAGTGAACCATCCCGTCAGGTGCGCGCCTCACCACGTCGCCCGTATGGAACCAGCCGTCGCGCCAGACATGATCGGTGGCCGCCTGATCCTTCAGGTATCCCGCAAAAAAGCCCAGCCCAGGATTTGCACCGCGGGCACGGATCAGCAACTCACCGTCCGTTTCGTCCGGGACTGGGCGCCCTTGGTCGTCCGCGACGACGATCTCGTATTCGTCGTCGGACGACCCGATTGCGCGCATGCCTACCTTTCGGGGCTCATGCGTATCTCCCGTTACGCGGGGAATCTCGGTCATGCCCCAGATTTCGACGAATGGCAGTCCGAAACGCTCTTCGATCGCGCGATGCAGCGTCGCCTCGATGCCGGCGCCGATGGCAAAACGCGCCTTGTGCCTGCGCTCGAAGGGATCCACTGGCTGGTTGAACAGCATCAACGGAACGATCCCGACATAATGCAGAACCGTCGCGCCCGTCGCGCAGACCTCCTGCCACCATTTCGACGGGCTGAATCGCTCCGGCAGCACGTGACAACTGCGCAAAAGCATCGCGCATGTCAGCGACACGAGCAGATTGTTGACGTGGTAGAAGGGTGTCGGATTGTAGATGCGCTCCTCGCCTCGCGTGAACATGACCACGCCGCCCATCGTCGCATAGCGATTGCCGGCGATAAAGTGGCATTCATTGGTGAGCACGCACCCTTTCGGGCGGCCTGTCGTTCCAGAGGTGTAGAGGATGCTGGCGATCGTCCGACCGTCTGGAAGGCTTGCGGACGGCGGTGCCCTTCGCGCATCCGGCAAGTCCCCGTCGAATCGTGCCAGGTCGACGGCTTCGATCGAGACGGCCAGCGAAGATGCCGCTGCCGCGAGCACGCGCATTGCGTCGGCGAGTGCAATGACGACATCAGCCTCGCTGTGCTCGAGGATGTAGGCAAATTCGTCCTGCGTGTAGTCCGGATTCATCGGGACCACGGCGCAGCCCAAACTGTTCAGCGCGAGAAAGTGAAGGACGAACTCAGGCCGCTGCTTCAGCACAAGCGCGACCCGGTGGCCGTGACCGAACCCAGCGCGCGCGTATCGATCCCGAACCTCCCCGATCGCCTTGAGCGCATCTTCGTATGATATGTCGCGCTGGGGACCCTGGTCGGTCTGCGGAACACACAGAAAAGCGCCGCCGCCCGCTTCCGCAGCCGAGGCCGCGAACAATGTGAAGATCGTGGAGTCGAAAGTTCTCATCGCAGTTTCCCCAATTGGCCTAGACCAGCAGGCTGAGTGGTCTGGCAAGCTGCCGCACAGCGCTATCGAGAAGTATCCTGGTTGCCGCAAGGTTGTCGGTCGTCGTCTTGGCCGCCAGCGACGCGAGTGTCTTCTCCACCGGCTGCCCGCCGCTGTCCATGACCAACGCCTTGCGTATGTGACCGATGCCGAAGGCGAGCCTGCATCCGTGGGCAAGCGGGGGAACGAAAACCGCCGGCGCTGGCTCATCGAGCGCGAACACCAGCGCGTCGAAACTGGCCTCTGCCGAGCCCTGGCCCGACCGGCAGGATTTCAGCCCTTCGAGCACGGTTCCGAAGCCGGCGTCGGTGTCGAGTGCGACTGCGCCGCCGCCGACACTCGCCGTCGGCGGCAGATCGGTCACACCCACGCGCCAGCCGGCGAATTCGGGTTGCGTGCCGGCTTCCCGCAAGATCGCAAGCACTACCATGCCGTCGATGCCCGAAGCGAGCCCGGGCCTCGCCCGCTCGATTTCACCCAGGACTTCGAGAACCGGCCCGAGATCGATATCGAGGACGAACACGGCCGTGTCGGCCAGCGATTGTGGCGCGGCGGAGGACGGGACGAGCGGCGCAAGCTGCATCGTCTCCTCCCGCTCTGGCCGGGTCACCTCTGCCTTGTCCGCTTCAACAACCCTTTCGACGTCGCAGGCACGAATCCTTCCGGAGGGGCCAGACCCCGCGATTCCCTCAAGACGGATGCCGGCTTCGGCGGCGATGCGCCGCGCATAGGGTGTTGCGACAATCCGCCCCCCGGCAATCTTCGGTCCGGCTGAAATCTCGGCGGCGGGTCGAAGCTCCTGCGGGAGTTGGCCGACGACCGGAGACCCAGCAGGAGCGGCGCGTGGTTGCACGTCAAGCTCCGCGCCTTGCGGCGGGTTCGGCTCGTTTCCGTCTCCGGCAACCGGCTGAGAGCCGAGGTCGTCGCGCCACGCCGCGAGCGATTGTCCGACCTCGGCAACCTGACCGGCGTCGACGTAGGTTTCCGTCAGCACGCCGTCGCCGGGTGCCTCCAGTTCATTGGCTATCTTATCCGTCTCGATGATCGCGAAGATATCGCCTTTGCGCAAGCGCGAGCCGGGCTGAACCAGCCACTCGGCCACTGTTCCCTCGGTCATGGTCAGACCGAGCTTGGGCATCGTGATGATATGTTGCACCGCTGCAGACATTCTTAGCGCCCGGTAAAGCGAGGCGTCCGCTTGTCGAGAAACGCCTGGCAGCCTTCATGCGCGTCATCGCTGTCCAGCACCAGGCTGATCATACTCGCCTCATATGCCAGCGCGGCATCGATAGGCATGGATGAGCCGTGCTCGATCGTACGCTTCATGAGCTTGAGAACGAGCGGCGACTTGGCCGCGATGCGCTCGGCCAGTTTTATCGTCTCCTGCATCAGGTCGGCAGCCGGCACGACGTGATTGATCAGACCGATGTCGAGCGCCCGTTTCGCGTCGATATGGTCGCCGGTGAACATCAGTTCCTTCGCTATATGAGGAGCGAGTTGCCTAGGCGCCCGCTGCGTTCCGCCACCGCCTGGAAAAAGGCCCAACGAGATTTCCGTCAGCCCGACGCGGGCGGTGTCTGCCATCAACCGGATATCGGTGGCCAGCAGCAGTTCCATCCCGCCGCCGAATGCATAGCCGTTGATTGCCGCGATGATAGGCTTGTCAGAGAGTTCGAAGCGCCGGAAGACGCGCTGAACGAGGACGGCGAACTCCTCGTAGTGCGCAAGGCCGCGCCGGCTGTTGAGATGCGCTATATCCCCGCCGGCCATGAAGGCGCGGTCCCCTGCGCCAGTCAGTATGATGACATGGATTTCGGCGTCCTTCTCCAGTACTGTCAGGCTGTTCTCTATCTCGAGAAGCATCGCGGCATCGATGGCGTTGAAAATCTTCGGCCGGTTGAGCGTGATAATGCCTATCGGGCCGCGCCTTTCAACAAGGACGATTGGGTCTTCCATGGTCGTCTCCTCACCTCATCGTTTCCTGTATCGCGGCCGCTATCCGGTTCGCGTCAGGCACATAACGGCTTTCCAGCGACTTCGCATATGGCGGCGGCATGAAGGGCGCGCCAACGCGCAGGGGAGGCGCGTCAAGTTCGTCGAAAGCGACGGCCGCCATGCGCGCAACGATCTCAGCTCCCACTCCGAAGGCCTCTACCGCTTCGTGGCACACCACGAGACGATGCGTTCTGCGCAATGATTCATGTATTGCCGCCTCGTCCCAGGGCTGGATCGACCGAAGATTGATGATCTCCACCTCGATACCTTCCCGCGTGAGTTGGTCAGCGGCCTTTCTGGCGGCAGCCAACATCGCACCATAGGTCACGAGCGTGACGTCGCGGCCTGGCCTCGCCACATGGGCCTTGCCGATCGGCAGCAATTCGGGGCGTGCGGGCAGCTCGAACTTTTGGGCGTATAGCGCCTTGTTCTCGATGAATACCACGGGATCGGGATCGGCAATTGCAGCCCGCAGCAGCCCATAGGCGTCGACGGCATCGGCCGCGCAAACGACCTTTAATCCCGGAACATGCGCGATCCAGGATTCCAGACACTGCGAATGCTGCGGCCCTGCGCCAATGCCGCCACCATGCGGTGTACGAATTACCATCGGCAGCGAGAACTGGCCACCGAACATGAAGCGCGCTTTTGCCGCCTGATTGACCAGGGCGTCCATCGACAAGGTGAGGAAGTCCATGAACATGATTTCGAGAACGGGCTTCAGACCGCTCATCGCCGCTCCCACAGATGCTGCCGTGATGGCAGCCTCGGAGATCGGAGTGTCGCGGACCCTGTCTGAACCAAAACGGTCCATGAGGTTGCGCGTGACGCCGAACGGCCCGCCGGAATGGGCGACGTCCTCGCCCAGCACGATAACGGTTTCATCTCCCAGCATGGCATCCACGATCGCCATGTTGATCGCCTGGCCGAACCTCACCTCCGTCATATGGGCACCTCAGCTAGCGTAAACATCGGCGGAGGCGGCGGCGAAGTCGGGATCGCGTCCACCTCGCCCGATGACCACCGCCTCCTCCACCCGACCAGCAACCCGCTCGGACATCTCGTCAAGCTCTCTTACCTCGACACCGAGCGATTCGAGCTCGTTCCGAATCCGCATGATCGGATCGTTGTCCGCCAACCCGATCTCTCCGTCGACCGTGTCGCGATACTTTTGTGGATCGCCTTCGAAATGCCCACGAACCCTGTGTGTCTTGCATTCGAGGAAGAAGGGGCCCTCGCCAGACCGGATGTGGGCCACCGCTTCTCGCGCGGCAGTCGCCACGGCGACCACATCGTTGCCGTCCGCGTGCAGATAGGGAATTCCATACGCAGAGGCGAATGCGGATGTCTTGACGGCAAGCTGTCTCGACGAGGGCGAGAATTCGGACCACCCGTTGTTTTCGCAGACGAACAGGACCGGCAATCGCCACAAGGCCGCAAGGTTGAGGCTTTCGTGGAGAACGCCCTCGGCTATCGCGCCGTCACCGAAGAAGACCGCAGCCAAGCCGCCCGTCTTGCGGTGCTGCAACGCGAGCGCGCTGCCCACCGCAATGGGAACTCCCGCTCCGACGATCCCGTTTGCTCCCAGCATGCCGATCGAAGCGTCAGCGACATGCATGGAGCCTCCTCGTCCGCCGCAATAGCCCTCTTCCTTCGCCATGATTTCCAAGACGAGTCGGTTGAGATCGACACCTCGCGCTATGGCGTGTCCGTGTCCGCGATGATTGGAAGCAACAGTGTCGTGCGGACCAAGAGCGGCCAGGATTCCAACCGCGACTGCCTCCTGTCCCACAGACAAGTGGATGAAGCCAGGAATCTCACCGTCAGCGAACAACGCACCGAGACGGGTTTCGGTCAGACGGATGAGCTCCATCTGCTCCAGATAGGCAAGCAGTTGCTCCTTGTCCGGAGCGTTGTTGAGTCGGCGCCTGGATTTCTTCACGGATGGTTCCTCCCGTCCCGGCCGCGCAAGGCGCGCGACGGGGTCATACTACGCAGTATAATTTAATTCTTATTGGTACAGAGATACGGGGCAGTCAAGGAGGTGATTGGTTTCTCGGAACAGTACGATGAAAAAAATGGCGAGCAGGCACTTGGCCGGCGTCCGGGCCCGATCCCGGAACCCGGTCGGTGATCCGCGCGTCAGGCGACCAGTTTACGAGCGATCGTTTCCATGCGATCGACGACCTCGTCCACATTCATCTTTCGCGCTCGCCCGTACCAGGCGAATGAAAAGCTAGCCATGCTTAGGATCGATCGGGCCGTCATTCGGATATCATCGACATTGAACCGGTCGGCAGCGACGCCCTCGCGGATGATGTTGACGAGAATTTCCTCTATCCGTATCCGCATGTCGAGAATTTTGGCTGAGATGTCTGGTGGTAGATTTACCGCCTCCCGGTAGTACAGCTCAACAAAGCTGTAATTTCGAAGGGCGATTTCAGAGAAGGTTCGAACAAAGAAACTAAACTTATGTTCGGGAGTTCCCTTGATTGTTTCCGCGTCTTCAATCGCTGCGTAAGCGCCCCCGGTAGCGTGGATGCATAGTTCGCAGAGTATCTCATTCTTAGAACTGAAGTGGTAGTAGACAAATGGCTTCGTGACGCCGCATTTTGCGGCTATATCGTCTACTTTAGTCTTATTATAACCTACTGAAATGAATAATTCCGCTGCAGCCTGAAGAATAATTTCTTTCTTTAGACTACGCACATCCTCTCTGATGCGTTCTTTTGTTTCGCTGGACATTGATGTTAGTGGCTGACCCGATAAAAATCGTCGCAATCCATAAAATGGTCGCGACAAGTTGGTTGACCCTTGTAAATAACCGAGAAGCTTGTCATCGGCAATGCGCTAAGCGGTGTGGACGGATTGGCGTGCTTCACTGGCGCATTCCGACAGTGGCTTGTCGGCCCGGAAATGACGGTCGCGTTCGACCAGAAGCCGCATAGGACCGCGAAGGGACTGGATTTCGGCGAGGCTCGCATAGCCGGAACTGCCGCGCATTCCGCCGAAGAAAGGCCGTCCGTCAGGAGACTAGGTCACATACCCATAAACAGGATTCACAAACCGGGTCTATTGTGATTCTCTT
>JBLJBS010000111.1:0-21637 GCA_047637695.1 Aquamicrobium sp.
CGAAGAACTGGCGGAACTCCTTGTAGGTGGTGGAGCCGATGCAGCGGATCGCGCCGGAGGACAGCGCCGGCTTCAGAAGGTTGGAGGCATCCATCGCCCCGCCGGAGGTGGCGCCGGCGCCGATCACGGTGTGGATCTCGTCGATGAACAGCACCGCGCCGGGAAACTCCTCGAGTTCCTTGACGACCTGCTTCAGGCGCTCCTCGAAGTCGCCGCGATAGCGGGTGCCGGCCAGCAGCGTGCCCATATCGAGCGCGAAGATGGTGGCGTCCAGCAGCACTTCCGGCACGTCGCCCTCGACGATCCGCTTGGCCAGCCCTTCCGCGATCGCGGTCTTGCCGACACCGGGATCGCCGACATAGAGCGGGTTGTTCTTGGAGCGGCGGCAAAGAACCTGGATCGTCCGGTTGATCTCGCTCTCGCGCCCGATCAGCGGATCGATCTTGCCGGCCCGCGCCTTGGCGTTCAGGTCGACGCAATAGGCCGTCAGTGCGTCCTGCTGCTTCTTGCGGCCGTCGTCGCTCTCGCCGTTCTGCTGGCCGTGGCTTTCCTCCTCGGCGCCGCGCGGGGCGCGCGTCTCCGAAACGCCGGGCCGCTTGGCGATGCCGTGGCTGATGTAGTTGACCGCGTCGTAGCGGGTCATCTGCTGCTCTTGCAGGAAATAGGCGGCATGGCTTTCGCGCTCGGCGAAGATGGCGACGAGCACGTTGGCGCCGGACACTTCCTCCCTGCCGGATGACTGGACATGGATCACCGCGCGCTGGATGACGCGCTGGAAACCGGCGGTGGGCTTGGAATCCTCGTCATATCCGGTGACGAGATTGTCGAGCTCGGTGTCGATATAGGTCAGGACCGTCTGCTTCAGTTCGTCGAGATTGACGTTGCAGGCGCGCATGACCGCCGCCGCGTCGACATCGTCGAGCAACGCGAGAAGCAGGTGTTCGAGCGTCGCATATTCATGGTGACGCTCGTTGGCGAAAGTGAGCGCCTGATGAAGCGCCCGCTCGAGGCCTTGGGAGAATGCCGGCATTCAGAACCTCATTTCTTTTCCATCACGCATTGAAGCGGATGCTGGTGCTGTCGGGCGAAGTCCATCACCTGGGTTACCTTGGTCTCGGCAACCTCGTATGTATAGACCCCGCATTCCCCCACTCCATGGTTATGGACATGCAGCATGATGCGTGTCGCCGCCTCGCGGTCCTTCTGGAAAAAACGCTCCAGAACGTGAACGACGAACTCCATCGGCGTATAGTCGTCGTTGAGGATAAGGACGCGATAGAGCGACGGCTTCTTCGTTTTGGTTTGGGTGCGGGTAATGACCGCGGTCCCCCGGCCTGTTCCGCCGCCGCTTTCGTCGTCGCCCTGCATCCTTGCCGCAAAGTTCGGCATGGTTTGCCCGCCGGTCTTCAAATCGTCTTCCTTCACACCTTGCGCAGGGTGCGACATGTAGGCACTCCTGCGCGAATTGTAAGCCCTTCTTGCCGGCTGACAATATGAACTGCCCCATCATGTCGGGGGAAATCGTCAGCTTGGGGGCAAACGGGGCTGCCAAAGGCAAAAACCCGGCCGCGCATCGCGGGCCGGGTTCGATGAGTTGCCGAAACGCCCGCGAGCGGACGGATCGCGCCGTGGCGTTACTTCGCCTTGGCGATCGCGGTTTCGAACGGCTTGTAGGCGTCCTTGGCGATCTCGGCATAGAGCTCGCTCACGCGGGTCGCCTGGGCCACGAAGCCCTCATAGGCCTGGCGGGCATATTCGGTCTGGATCTCGACCGCCTTCTCCAGCGAACGGGCGCCGGTCAGCTTCTCCAGCGCGGACGCGCCATCCTCGAAAGCCTTGCGCGAATAGTCGGTGGCCTCGACGGCGAGCGCCTGGACGTTCTTCGACAGCGAGGCGAAATTCTTGAGGCCGGCGTCGACAAATTCCTTGCCGGCCTTGCCGGCGTCTTCAAACGACTGAACCATGGGATTTCTCTTCCTTGGGATCTGGGGACCGTGCGCATCGGGCAGGCCGCCTGAATGCGTTGCACCCTATTTATGTTGCACTGCACAATTTGTCAAGAGCAACCTGACCGTCGCCGATTCGCCGCGCCGATTGCGGCCGCCCCATCTTAATTTGAAGTTGACCGAAATGGTGAACAGCACGGTTACCATAAACGGATTGGTAACGGGCTCGCCCATATCTTCGGGACTCAGGGTGCGGACAGGGCGCTCCGAATTTCTTCGGTAACGATCGGGCGTAACAGGTATGGTTGTGCGTAAAGCGTCAGCGGGTCTTCTTTCTCGACTCACCGGATATATCGGCTTCTTCATCGTCGCGCTGGGCATCGCCCTCGCCGCATCGACCGGCGGAGCGTCGGCGAATTCGCGCTATGCCGCCTATGTTCTCGACGCCAATACCGGCAAAGTGCTCTATTCGCGCAATGGCGACGAGCGGCGCTATCCCGCCTCGCTGACCAAGATGATGACGATCTACATGATCTTCGAAGCGATCGAGGCCGGCCGCATCACCGAAAAGACGCAGGTGCCATTCTCGCGCAATGCGGCCTCCGAGCCGCCGACCAAGCTCGGCGTCAGGGCGGGAGGCTCGATCACGGTCGAGACGGCGATCCGCGCCCTCGTCACCCGCTCGGCCAATGACGTCGCCACCGCCGTCGGCGAAATGCTCGGCGGCTCGGAAGCCGGTTTCGCGCGGATGATGACGGCAAAGGCCAGACAGCTTGGAATGCGGTCCACGCAGTTCCGCAATGCGCACGGCCTGCCCAACACCCAGCAATACACCACCGCGCACGACATGGCGCTGCTTGGCGTGGCGCTGCGCGAGCACTTCCCGCGTCGCTACGACTATTTCTCCACCCGTTCCTTCGCCTATGGCAAGCAGCGCATCAACACCCACAACCGCCTGCTCGGGCGCGTCAAGGGCGTCGACGGCATCAAGACCGGCTACACCCGCGCTTCCGGTTTCAACCTGGTTTCGTCGGTGCGGGCCGACGGACGCTCCGTCGTCGCCGTCGTCATGGGCGGCCTGTCCGGCCGCTCGCGCGACGACCACATGGCGGCGCTGATCCGCGAGCACCTGCCACGCGCCTCGCGCAGGGACACCGGTCCGGTGGTCGCCTCGCGCAAGCTCACTCCCGGCGCCACCGCCGTTTCGGCCAGCGCCGCCGCTGTCGCGCTGCCGCGCACCAACATTCCGATGCCGGCCTTCCGCCCGACGGGCGAGACCGTCGACATGGCGCCCGCCATGGCCGCCTATGCGCCAACGCCGCGCCAGACCGCACCGATGCCGACACAGGCTGTGCCGGTTCCATCGGCGCCCGTTCCTACGCCCATTGCCGCCGATGACCGCTTCCCGGCCAATGCCATCGATCCGATGCAGACCGCCTCGACCGCGCCTTCCGGCTGGGCGGTGCAGATCGCGTCGTCGCCGTCGCAGTCGGAAGCCTTCGCCGCGCTGGTGCGCACCGGCAAGGAAGCATCCGGCATCGTCGGGGCGGCGAATGCCTTCATCGAGCCGTTCGAGAACAAGGGAACGGTCTATTACCGCGCCCGCTTCGGCGGCTTCGGTTCCAAGAACCAGGCATGGAATGCCTGCAACGCGCTCAAGAAGCAGAAGATCGACTGCTTCGCCGCGCAGCTCTGAAAACGATCACGCCCGGTCTGTCACGCGTCGAAGGGGAGCCTACCTGTGACCATCCAGCAGAATTTCCTTGGCCTCGTTGATCCGCGCCGCAAGGAACGAGGAACCTCCGAGATCGGGGTGCAGGCGCTGCATCAGGCGGCGATGCGCCTTGCGGATATCCGCCGTGGAAGCGCCCGCTTCAAGACCAAGGATCTCGTAGGCCTCCTGCTTGGTCATGGCGCCAGAAGCTGGCGCGCCAGCCTGCCGCCTGCCCGCGTCCGCCTTCGCGTGGTCGCGCCAGACGGGAAAGTGGCTGTCAAGATAGGTTTCGAGTAGCTGCACGCTCTCGGCGTCGGACGCGAGTTCCCGCCCCAGTTCCAGCAATTCGTCAAGCTGAAGTTCGGCAAGCCGCCTGCCCTCGCGCTTTCCGGTCAGGACCATGCCTTCCAGCGTCCCGCTGTCATGGTCGAGCTCCATTTCGAGAGCGGCGGTGCGCACCGTCGAACGCCGGCCGGGAGCCGGACGCGCCGACTGCCGCCGTCTGGTATTCATATACCAGGCGAGCGCGCCCGATATCAGCATTCCGCCCGCACCGGCTCTGCCAGCCAGCAGCATGACGATACCGACGAGGCCGACGGCCAGCGGCCCGGCCATGCGCAGGCCGGCAGCGAGCCGGGCGGCATCGAGGCGCAGGAACGCGCCGCCGATGAGGCCGGCGAGCAGCACGGCGCCCGCGACATAGAACAGCACGATCATCCGCGCCCGCCGGATTGCTTCAGGTGTTCGATCATCAAGATATCCTCGGGCCGCCCCCGCGCCTCCAGCGCCCGCAACCCGCCAGTGGCGAAGACCGCGACGGCCGACAGCAGCTTCGACAGCGCCGTGGCTGCATTGCGGTCGAAACGGAACCAGGCCCCTTTCGAAAGGCGGGCGATTTCGCGGAACGCGGTCTCGGCAACCGGGTCGCGCCCCTCCTGAAAAGCGAAGACCGGCACGCCGCGCAAACCGAGACGGCCGGCCTTCTCGGCGAGATCGTCGACCCGTTCTTCCATGGCGTCGCCGATATAGACCAGCGCGTTGACCTTCTGCCGCCCGGTTTCCTTCAGCGCATGCGCCAGCACCTTGCCGATCTGGGTATGGCCGCCCTGGCAGTCGATCCTCGTCATCAGGTCCTTGAGCGAACCGGTGTCGCGCACGAAGCGGGACGCCCGGCATTCACCGAGCCCGCGGAAATAGACGAGCTGGACGGAAAGTCCGCCGGCCTTCGCCACCGCATCGAACATCTCGCCCTGCAACGAACAGGCGAGATCCCATGTCGGCTGGCGACTCATCGTGGCGTCGAGGGCGAGGATCAGGCGACCGTCCTGTCCCGAAGACGGAGTCGCCAGCGCCCGCGCCTGACGCACGAAGGCGTCGATGGCGGCGGCATCCGAACGCACGGCATCGCGCCGCCGGGGATCGTCCCATCGGGAATCGTCCCGCCGGGCGGGCGTCCGTTCGGTGGCTTTGTCTCGGCTGTTGTCTCGGCTCATAACTGGCAAGATGTGACTGCCGCGCCGCGCTTGCAAGCCCTGCGCCTGCCTGAAGTGGGGCTTACAACAGTCCGAGCTCGGTCAGCTCGCGCCTCAAGGCCAGCGGCAATTCCTCGCTCGTTCCCGCACCCGCAAGGTCGGCCGGCGCATCCTTGGCATCGAGATAGCGCCAACCCTGGAACGGCCGGCGCGGCTGCCACTCGGTGCGCACCACCGCCGGATCGAGCATCAGCCGGCACCGGCTGATGCCTTCTCCATCGACAAACGGCCGGATTTCGGTCAGCCGCTGACGGCATTGCACGCCGCCCTTGATGATCCAGTACAGCGAGCCGCCGTCGACAAGCTCGTCGACGCGCTTCGGGACCATGCGCGTGGTGTGGAACTGTTCAACGGCCAGTCCTTTGACGCGCTTGTCCTCGCGCGTCTCGGCAATCCACGCTTCGAGATCCTCGACGCTGTCGCAACCGACGCAAAGTTTTATCAGGTGCAGGGGCATGGGGTCGCTTTACAGGGCAGCGGACGACAGGAAAAGGGCCTCTGCCTATTCCATGCTGCCGATTGCCTTCCTTTTCAACATTCCACGACATTGACGGCGAGCCCGCCAAGGCTGGTCTCCTTGTAGCGCTCGTTCATGTCCATGCCGGTCTGCCGCATGGTCTCGATCGCCGCGTCGAGCGGCACGAAATGGCTGCCGTCGCCCTTGATCGCCAGCGAGGCCGCCGTCACCGCCTTGACCGCGCCCAGCGCGTTGCGCTCGATGCACGGCACCTGCACCAGCCCGCCGACCGGGTCGCAGGTCATGCCGAGATGGTGCTCGAGCGCGATCTCGGCCGCGTTCTCGACCTGTTCGGCCGTTCCGCCCATCACGGCGCACAGGCCGGCGGCGGCCATGGCCGAGGCGGAACCGACCTCGCCCTGACAGCCGACCTCGGCCCCGGAGATCGAGGCGTTATGCTTGATGATGCCCCCCACTGCCGCGGCGGCGAGCAGGAAATCGCGGATCGAGCCGGCATCGGCCTCGACATGGAAATGCAGCCAGTAGCGCAGAACCGCCGGCAGCACGCCGGCTGCGCCGTTGGTCGGGGCCGTCACCACCCGGCCGCCGGCGGCGTTCTCCTCGTTGACGGCCATGGCGTAGACCGACAGCCAGTCATTGGCGAGCAGCGGGTTGGGCACATTGCGGCTGCGCTCCTCCTGCAACCTTTCATACAGTTGCCGGGCGCGGCGTTTCACCTTCAGGCCACCCGGCATGATGCCCTCGCGCGAAATGCCGCGCTCGATGCAGCCGCGCATCGCTTCCCAGATGCGATCGAGTCCGGCATCGAGTTCCTGGCGGCTCATTTGGACCTCTTCATTGGCCCGCTTCATGGCGGCGACGGAAAGGCCGCTCCTCGCCGCCATCGCCAGCATCTCCCTGGCGGTCCTGAACGGATAGGGCACGCCCTTGTCGCCGCTGCCACGCACCGGCCCCTCGGCCTTCAGGCGCTGCAACTCCTCTTCCGAGACCACGAAACCGCCGCCGATCGAGAAATAGACACGGCGCAGCAGCATCCGCCCCTGCTTGTCCCAGGCGGCGAACGCCATGCCGTTGGCATGGCCGGGCAGCGGCGTCTTCTTGTCGAGGACGAGGTCGGCGGCCGGATCGAAGCGATATGCGGGATGGCCGGGCGGCGAAATCCTCTTCGTCCGCGCCACCTCGTCGAGCACGCCGTCGACAGCGTCGGGGTCGACGGTCAGCGGCGTCAGGCCGGTCAGACCCAGGATCACCGCCCGGTCGGTGCCGTGACCGACGCCGGTATAGGCGAGCGAACCGTGCAGGCTGACGCTCAGCCGATGAATTTTGGCCTGCGCCGGGCGCGGCCAGTCGCCGGCAACGATCTCGTTCAGGAAACGAACCGCCGCCGTCATCGGCCCCATCGTGTGCGACGAGGAAGGGCCGATCCCGATCTTGAACAGTTCGAACACGGAAAGGAACATCGCGATCTCCAGAACGATCAACGATGTTTCGCGCCTTTCCCGGCATTTCGCAACAGCGATGCCGGCATGCGGTCATCGACAGGAGCCCAAAAAGCAAAGACGCGGCCCGAAGCCGCGTCTTGCAAAACCCTATCCTCTGTCTGTTGGGGCTGTCAGCCGCCGGCGACGACCGTCGCGACTTCCGAGCCTCCGAAAAGCCAGGCCAGCATCATGATGCCGGCGAAACCGATTACTGCCTTGGCGGTGACGCCCCAGCAGGATTTCTGAACGCCTTCGTCCATTTTTTCCCTGTCTTCAGTTTCCTCTCGATTACGAAAACGGCTCGAGACAACCGTGACGGCCTTACCCGTCAAGGGCGGCTAATTAGCCCTTTCGGTGCGCTTTCGCAACGCACAAAACGGCGGAACCAAGGCAGGATCGTTAACATCAAACGGTTGAAAAGCACAAATCAATGTAAAATCAAACGATTAGATCATAGGTTTCGTGTTGACGGATTTTAAACCTTTATGTCGCGATCGTGACCGTTCAGTCCGGCAGGATATGGTCGATGCGGCCGGTGGCGCGATAAGCGACGAGCCCGATCCACTCTCGAATCGCAATGCTGAGATTGCGCAGCGAATCCATGGGGTTGTCCTGCGCCGGGCCGAAGGTCTCGGTGCCGGCCGTCTGATAGTCGACCGGCCATGGCACCACGTCGAATCCCGCCTTGCGGAACAGGCCGACGGAACGGGGCATGTGGAACGCCGACGTCACCAGCAGCCAGGTCTCGCCCTGCTCCGGCGCAACCATTTCGCGGGTGAACAGCGCATTCTCGTGGGTGTTGCGCGAACGCGTCTCCAAAACCATCCGCTCCGGCGCGACGCCCAGCGCGGCAAGCAGGCGCGGCGCGGTGTCGCCATCGCCCTCGCCGCCGAGCATCAGCGCGCCGGTGCCGCCGGTGACGACGACACGGGCCTGCGGATAGCGGCGCGCGAGAATCGCCGCCTCGACGAAACGGTCGCCGGAGGCGTTCAGCTCATAGCCGCCGCGCGCCAGATTGACCCCACCCTCGAAGCCGCCGCCGAGCACGACGATGCCCGCCACCTGCGTCGGCGCCGGCGCGGGACGCTGGAAACGATCCTCGAGCGGATGCAGGAGGATCGCGCCGAGGCTCGTCCATGCGCCGAGCGCCAGAACGGCAAGGCCGAGAAACGAAAACAGCAGACCCGCGCGCCGGAAGCGCAGCAGGGCAAGCACGATGCCTGTCAGGACAAGGATGCCGATCAGGTTGATCGGCTGGGCGAAAATCCAGAACATCTTGGACAGATAGAAGAACATACGGCCTCATTCTTCCGGCATGGAGGGAGGCGGGAAATCGCCGCTGTCGGGGAAAGGCAATGCCCTGCGGATGGCCGCAAGCGAGGCTTCCGCCTCCTCGCGGGTCATGCCGATGCCGAAGTAGCGGACGCCCCCGGCCTGATATTCGACCGCTCCGAGCGGAACGGCGTTCGTCGCCGGATTGCCGCGCGTATCGATGCGGAAACTGTTGACCTGCCCGACCGGATACACCCGCTTGCGCTGGAAGGGACCGAACCCCTTGGTATGGATCAGCATGCCGCCGGTGATGAACAGCCGCTCCGAGCCGAACAGGTTCCACAGGAGAACCGTGAGCGCGCCGAGCCCGCCGAGCGTCCAGAACGTCGCCCAGACCAGAAGGAAGACCGAGGCAGCGATGTTGCCGCCGCGCAGAATTTCGGAGAGCGCGAAATACTCGCCGAACGACCACCCGGTAAGCCAGAGCATCAGGAAAAGGACAAGGACGATGTTCCTGCGGGCCGGGTTGTAAATGCCGAGGCCGTCGAGCGTCTCACGGATGGTGATCCTGTTCTCGGAAGTCTCGACCTTACGGCCCGGTCTTTCCCTTACCTGCGGCACACGCGCCATTGCTCTGCCCTATCCCTGTCCCTGTTCAAGCTTTGTCGGCGCGGGGGCGGCAAAACCGCGAACCAGCCTCGCCACCAGTTCCGCCTCATAGGCCGGCAAACCGGCGGCGATCCGGATCGGCGCGTCGGCGGTCAGCATCCTGATGGTGCCGCGCCCGGCGACATTGTTCTGGCTCTTGTGCTCGACGATGATGTCACGGATTTGATCATACCCGACGACGCGCCTGCCGCGCAGCCCAAGAAGCGTCCATTCGCGGGTGAGCTTGCCGGCGTCCAATGACAGCCGCTCCTCGCCGGATAGCTGCCACAGGATCGACCAGAGCAAGATGCCGCCGACGGCCACCCAGAGGCCGAGCCAGAGCAAGATGCTCAGGTCGGAAACGGCGAGCGCTTCGCCAACACGGGCGACGACGACGCAAGCCGACACGAAAAGCCAGGCGGCGAGGAAGACGCAGATGAAGACCAGCGACACCCGCCGCCGGGCCAGCGGAACGACGACAACGAGACCGTCCCGGGTTCTCGCCGCTGTGAGGCGCTGCCCGCCCAATTCACCAATGCGCGCAAGGGCTTCGTCGGCGCGATCGCCTGCGGTTTCCGTGGTGGGAGCGCCCCCTACCACCACTTCTCCGGCTGGAAGCGGCCGGCGGCCTGCTCGACGGCATGGGCGGCGGCGAACAGCGTCTCCTCGTCGAACGGCCGGCCGATCAGCTGGAGGCCGAGCGGCAGGCCCTGCCCGTCAAGGCCAGCCGGAACGGCGAGCCCCGGCAGGCCGGCCATGTTGACCGTGACCGTGAAGACGTCGTTCAGGTACATCTTGACCGGATCGGCCGCGAGTTCCTTGTCGCCGATGGCGAACGCGGCCGACGGCGTCGCAGGCGTCAGGATGGCATCGACGCCGGCATGGAATGCGTCCTCGAAATCGCGCTTGATCAGCGTGCGTACCTTCTGCGCCCGGACGTAATAGGCGTCGTAATAGCCGGCCGACAGCACATAGGTGCCGATCATGATCCGGCGCTTGACCTCCTGCCCGAAGCCTTTCGCCCGCGTGTTCTCGTACATGTCGACGATGTCGCGGCCCGGCACGCGCAGGCCGTAGCGCACGCCGTCATAACGAGCGAGGTTGGACGAGGCTTCCGCCGGCGCGACGATGTAGTAGGTCGGCAGCGCATATTTGGTGTGTGGCAGCGAGATGTCGACGATCTCGGCCCCGGCATCCTTCAGCCAGGCGATACCCTTCTGCCACAGCGCCTCGATCTCGTCGGGCATGCCCTCGACGCGGTATTCTCTCGGAATGCCGATGCGCACGCCTTTCAACGAGCGGCCGAGCGCGGCCTCGTAATCCGGCACCGGACGATCGACCGAAGTCGTGTCCTTCGCATCGACCGAGGCCATCGATTTCAGGAGAATCGCGGCGTCGCGAACGTCGCGGGCGATCGGTCCGGCCTGGTCGAGCGACGAGGCGAAGGCGGCAATGCCCCAGCGCGAGCAGCGGCCGTATGTCGGCTTGATGCCGACCGTGCCGGTGAAGGCGGCCGGCTGGCGGATCGAGCCGCCGGTGTCGGTGGCGGTGGCGCCGGCGCAAAGCCGCGCCGCCACGGCCGCCGCCGAGCCGCCGGACGAGCCGCCCGGCACGAGGTCGCGGTTCGAGCCCGTGGCGCGCCACGGATTCTTCACCGGGCCGTAGAACGAGGTCTCGTTGGACGAGCCCATGGCGAACTCGTCCATGTTGAGCTTGCCGAGCATCACCGCGCCGTCGGCCCACAGATTCGCCGTCACGGTCGATTCGTAGCGCGGCTTGAAGCCGTCGAGGATGTGGCTCGCGGCCTGAGTGTGGACGCCCTCGGTGGCGAACAGGTCCTTGATGCCGAGAGGGATGCCCTCGAGCGCACCGGCCCTGCCGGCAGCCAGCCGCGCGTCCGAGGCACGCGCCATCTCGCGTGCCTTGTCGTGGGTGACGGCGACATAGGCGTTGAAGGTCGAATTGAAGGCGTCGATGGCCGAAAGATAGGCGTCCGCCAGCTCGACGGCGGAAATCTCCTTGCCGCGCAGCTTTGCCCGCGCTTCGGCAATCGTCAGTGTCGTCAGGTCGGTCATCGGAGAAGCTTCTTTTCGTAAAAACAGCGGACGGCCGGAAGGCAGAGCCTTCTATTCAACGACCTTGGGAACAATGAAGAAATTGTCCTCGTTCGCCGGGGCGTTGGCGACGATGTCGGCCGCCTTGTCGCCATCGGTGACGACATCCTCGCGCTTGCGCATCGCGATCGGGATGACCGATGTCATCGGCTCGACGCCTTCGACGTCGACCTCCGACAATTGCTCGACGAAGCCGAGGATGACGTTCAGTTCGCCGGTCATGCGGCCGGCTTCCTCTTCGGTCACGGCAATACGGGAAAGCCGCGCCACGCGCTTTACGGTGTCGAGATCGACGGACATTGTTCGCTCCGGCGAAGGGATGGGAAATGCTTCATCGGGCTATAGCGGCGCGGCCGGTCGAGCGCAACACGCGAGGCCGACGCTTGCGCCACGCAGCCGCGATCAGACCTCGAACGGCTCGCCCATTTTCGGCACCAGCACCTTCGTCGACGAACCGTCCAGACCTTCCACGAACTTCGTGGCCGTCTGGTCGAGCAAACCGAAGGTCGCGTAATGCGCCGGGATCACCGTCTCGAAGCTGAAGAACCGCCGGCAGGCCAGAGCCGCCACCGCGCCGCCCATGGTGAAGCGGTCGCCGATCGGAACGATGCCGACCTTCGGCGCATGCAATTCGTTGATCAGCGCCATGTCGGAGAAAATGTCGGTGTCGCCCATGTGATAGAGCGAATTGCCGTCGGGGAAATGCAGCACCAGACCGAGCGGATTGCCGAGATAGACGTTGCCGCCGCCATCGGTTCCGAACGATGACGAATGCAGCGCCTGCACGAAGGTGACGGTGAAGCCACCGCAATCGACCGTGCCGCCGGTGTTGCCGGGGTTGATGTTGTCGCTGCTGACGCCCTGGCCGACCAGATACATGCAGAGCTCGAAATTGGCGACCAGCTGCGCGCCGGTCTTCCTGAGGATGGCGGCCGCGTCACCGACATGGTCGCTGTGACCATGGGTCAGCAGGACATGGGTGACGCCTTCGGCCGCTTCTTCCCAACCCTTGCCCCATGAAGGATTGCCGCTCAGGAACGGGTCGATCAGGATTCTTGCCCCTTCCGCCTCGACGGCGAACGCCGAATGGCCGTACCAGGTCAGTTTCATCGCAGGCTCCCTTCTGTTCTTCAGCAGGGCGGCAGGATAGAAGCGGGAAACGGCGAGGCAAAGGGGCGAGGCGAAAAATGCCGGTGATCGACATTACCGAGGCGCCCGCCGTGCTGGCACCCGGCACGACGCTGGCAGGAATCGACCTCGGCACCAAAACAATCGGGCTCGCGGTTTCCGACGCGGGCCTGTCATTCGCTCACCCGCGCCCCGTCATCCTGCGCAAGAAATTCACGCTCGACGCGCAGGCGCTGATTACGGCGGTCAGCAAGGAAAAGGCGGCGGCGATCGTCATCGGACTGCCGATGAACATGGATGGCAGCGAAGGGCCGCGCGTTCAGGCCACCAGGGCCTTCGTGCGCAACATGGAGCGGCTGACCGCCCTGCCCTTCATCTACTGGGACGAGCGGCTGTCGACCGTTGCGGCCAAGCGGGCGCTGATCTCGATGGACGTCTCGCGCTCACGCCGCGACGAGCGCATCGATTCGGCGGCGGCGGCCTTTATTCTGCAGGGTGCGCTTGACCGGCTCGCGGCGCTGGCGCGCTGACGCGAAGGCCGTTCCACCACGCGACAATCTCGCGCCGGCGGCGAAAGCCGAAGATCGAGAAGATCAGCGCGGTGTCGATGATGCAGGCGCGCATCACCAGCGGCCCGATGGTGGCGGGATCGATGCCGAGGATCTTGCCGTAGACGCCGAAGGCATAGTCGTGGACCGCGCGCGACAGGAACAGATAGCCGAAATTGATGTCGTTGTAGGACAGATAGTACCAGCCCCAGAACAGCCCCATCGGCACGGCCCAGAAGATCAGGATGTAACGCATGGCGCGGCCTCTCGGTCAAAGGACGCCGCGCCGATGACGCGACCGGCCGACACTGAACCCGTGGCCCGTTAACGGCAACGGAAACTATTTGTTAAGGTTAACGGCCGCGCGCACACCGGGAAAACCCGGCCTGCCATCGCTCCGAGGCAACCGGACGCGGAGGCTCAGCCGAGCTCGGGATAGAGCGTTTCGAGAATCGTGCGCGAATCGTGACGGGCGTCGAGCATGCCGTAGCTGGTGCGCCACTGGCCGGCGAGCCGCGTTTCGACGAAGGCGTCGGCGATGCGCCCTGCCCCGAGGCGTCGAAGTTCGGCCGCTGCCGCCGACAGCGCCAGCTGCTCGGTCAGGATGCGGGCCGAGCCCTCGTCCGACGACGCGACCTGAAGTGCGGCGCGCAGCACGCCGAGCACACCCTTGCCGGCAGCGCCGAGATCGCGGCCAATTCCGGCCAGCACTTCCTCGAACAGTTGCGGCGCGCGCCCCAGAACCCTGAGCACGTCGAGCGCCATGACGTTGCCGGAACCTTCCCAGATCGCGTTGACGGGCGCCTCGCGATAGGCGCGCGCCAGCGGGCCTTCCTCAATGTAGCCGTTGCCGCCCATGCACTCCATCGCCTCGTAGACCAGCGGCGAGGTGATCTTGCAAACCCAGTACTTGACCACCGGCGTCATGGTGCGGGCAAAAGCCGCCTCGCCCGAATTGCGCGCCGCCTCGTCGAAGGAGCGCGCCAGCCGCATCGAAAGCGCGGTGGCCGCAGCGACGTCGAGCGCCATGTCGGCCAACACGCGCTGCATCAGCGGCTGGTCGAACAGGAACTCGCCGAACACCTTGCGGTGGCGGGTGTGATGGACGGCCTCGGCAAGCGCGGCGCGCATGATGCCGGCGCTGGCCAGCGCGCAATCAAGCCGCGTCAGCGTCACCATGTCCATGATGGTCCTGATGCCCTTGCCCGGCTCGCCGACCATCTCGGCCAGCGTGCCGTCGAACTCGACTTCGGACGAGGCGTTGGAGCGGTTGCCGAGCTTGTCCTTCAGGCGCTGGAATTCGAGGCCGTTATGGCTGCCGTCCTCACGCAGTCGCGGCACCAGAAAGCAGGACAACCCGGCATCGGCCTGCGCCAGCATCAGGAAGGCATCCGACATCGGCGCCGACATGAACCATTTGTGGCCCGAGAGGCTGTGAAACCGATTACCCGCCCCGACCGCGCGCGAGGTGTTGGCGCGCACGTCGGTGCCGCCCTGCTTCTCGGTCATGCCCATTCCGAAGGTCAGGCCGGCCTTCTGCGCCATCGGCTTCTGCGACTGGTCGTATTTGCGCGTCAGCACGCGCGGCGCCCAATCGCGGAACAGTTGCGGGCCGGCCATCAGCGCCGCCAGCGAGGCGCTGGTCATGGTGATCGGGCAAAGATGCCCGCATTCGAGCTGCGCGGTCAGAAAGAAGCGGGCCGCGCGGATCTGGTGGCGGCGTCCGGCCTCGTCGCGCGCGTCCTCCCAGATCGAGGAATGCAGCCCGAGCGCGATCGAACGGCGCATCAGCGCGTGATAGGCCGGATGGAACTCGACCAGATCGATGCGGTTGCCCTGGCGATCATGGGTTCTGAGCTTCGGCGTCTCGACATTGGCCAGCCGCGCCAGTTCCTGCGCCTCGGAAGAACGCACATAGCGGCCGACCTGTTCGAGATCGCGGCGCACGGGTTCCGGCCAGCCCTCCGCCAGCTGCACCATCAGCGGGTCGGCGCGCCAGGCGCTCGATCCGGTCAGCGGCGAGCTTTGATTCAATACATGGTGCGTCACGTGCGAGCCTCCGTCAGGCCGGTCGATTCGGGAGCCTGGGCACAGTTACAGGCAAATCGCCGCCAAGCGCGAGGAAATTCACCGCCCGAAATCATAGGTGGAAACCGTCTCCAATCCGCCAAAGGCGCTTGCCGGCCGGCCGGCGCATCCCTATAGCACGGCTTTACCATGACATCGCGCGCGCCCTTCCCGCTTTATCCGCACCGACACCTGCTCGGCATCAACGGCCTTTCGCCGCTCGACATCGAGCTTTTGCTCGACAGGGCCGACGCCGCCGTCGGCCTTTCGCGCCAGAAGGAGAAGAAATCCTCCTCGCTGCGCGGCCGGACCCAGATCAACCTGTTCTACGAAGCGTCGACCCGGACGCAGTCGTCGTTCGAGCTGGCGGGAAAGCGGCTCGGGGCGGACGTGATGAACATGTCGGTCGCCTCCTCGTCGGTGAAGAAGGGCGAGACGCTGATCGACACGGCGATGACGCTGAACGCCATGCGCCCCGACATCCTGATCATCCGCCATTCCTCGGCGGGGGCGGCGGCGCTGCTGGCGCAGAAGGTCGGCTGCTCGGTGGTCAATGCCGGCGACGGCGCCCACGAACATCCCACCCAGGCGCTACTCGACGCCCTGACCATCCGCCGCGCGCGCGGCGCGATCGCCGGCCTCACCGTCGCGATCTGCGGCGACGTCACCCATTCACGCGTGGCGCGCTCCAACATCATCCTGCTGAACGCGCTTGGCGCGCGGGTGCGCGTCGTCGCGCCATCGACGCTCCTGCCCTCCGGCATAGGCCCGCAGATGGGGGTCGAGGTCTTCAACCGCATGGAAGACGGACTCCGTAACGCCGACGTCGTGATGATGCTGCGCCTTCAGCGCGAGCGCATGGCCGGAGCCTTCGTGCCTTCGGTACGGGAATATTTCCGCTACTGGGGTCTGGACGACGAAAAGCTGAAGGCGGCGAAGAAAGATGCGCTGGTCATGCACCCCGGACCGATGAACCGCGGCGTCGAGATCGCCTCGTCCATCGCCGACGGCCCGCAGAGCGTTATCCAGGAGCAGGTCGAGATGGGCGTCGCCGTGCGCATGGCGGTGATGGAAGCGCTGCTCGACCCCCGTCGCGACGGCGAGGATGGCGGCATCGGGCAGGGAGACGCGGCATGAGCGTCACGGTTTTCGCCAACGCCCGCATCGTCGATCCTTCGCGCGGCCTCGACGAGATCGGCACCGTTGTCGTTGAAGGAAAGACGATCCGCGCCGCCGGCGCCTCGGCGCTCAATCAGGGCGCTCCGGAAGGCGCTGCCGTCATCGACTGCACCGGCAAGGCGATCCTGCCGGGTCTGGTCGACGCGCGCGTCCATGTCGGAGAGCCCGGCGCGGAACACCGCGAGACCATCGCCTCGGCCAGCGAGGCGGCGGCGGCCGGCGGCGTCACCTCGATCATCACCATGCCCGACACCGACCCGGTGATCGACGACGTGGCGCTGGTCGAATTCGTGCTGCGCACGGCGCGCGACACCGCGCGCGTCAACGTGTTCCCGGCGGCAGCGATCACCAAGGGGCTGCACGGCCGCGAGATGACCGAATTCGGCCTGCTGCGCGAGGCCGGGGCGGTCGCCTTCACCGAAGGGCGGCACACCATCGCCTCCAGCCTCGTCATGCGCCGCGCGCTGACCTATGCGCGCGATTTCGGCGCGGTGATCGACCATGAGACGCAGGATCCCGACCTCGCCTCTTCAGGGGTGATGAACGAAGGGCTCTTCGCCAGCTGGCTCGGCCTGCCCGGCATTCCGCGCGAGGCGGAAGCCATCCCGCTCGAGCGCGACCTGATGCTGGCGCGGCTGACGAAGGGGCGATACCACGCCGCCAAGATTTCCGCCGCGATGTCGGCGGCCGCGATTGCCCGTGCCAAGGCCGACGGCGCCAACGTCACCGCCGGCGCTTCCATCGCCAGCCTGACGCTGAACGAGAACGACATCGGCGAGTACCGCACCTTTTTCCGGCTGTCGCCGCCGCTGCGCGGCGAGGAAGACCGGCAGGCGATGGTCGATGCGCTGCGCGACGGCACCATCGACATTCTCGTTTCCTCGCACGATCCGCAGGACGTCGACACCAAGCGCCTGCCCTTCGCAGACGCGGCTTCCGGCGCCATCGGGCTTGAAACGCTGCTCTCGGCGGCGCTTCGGCTCCATCACAATGGTGACGTGCCGCTGATGCGGCTGGTCGATGCTCTGTCGACCGCCCCGGCCAGGCTCTATGGTCTGCCCGGCGGCACGCTTGCTCCCGGCAGCAACGCCGACCTGATCGTCGTCGATCTCGACTATCCGTGGGTGGTGGCTAAAGAAGATATCCGTTCGCGCTCCAAGAACACCTGCTTCGAGGGCGCGCGCCTGCAAGGCAAGGTCTTGCAAACGCTCGTCGCCGGCCGCACAGTCTACAGCCAGTAGCGCCCGGCACGCCTGCTTCACGGGGGACAAGCCGCATGACGACGACGATCCTTATCGCGCTTGCCTTCGGCTACCTGCTCGGCTCGATCCCGTTCGGACTGCTGCTGACCCGTGCCGCCGGCCTCGGCGACGTGCGCAAGATCGGCTCCGGCAATATCGGCGCGACCAACGTGCTGCGCACCGGCAACAAGCGACTGGCCGCGGCCACCCTGCTGCTCGATGCGCTGAAGGGCGCGATCGCGGTGCTGATCGCGCAGCGCTGGGGCATGGAGGCAGGCATCGCCGCAGGCTTCGCCGCCTTCCTCGGCCATCTCTTTCCCGTCTGGCTCGGCTTCAAGGGCGGCAAGGGCGTCGCCACCTATCTCGGCGTACTGATCGCCTTCGCCTGGCAGGCGGCGTTGGTGTTCGCCGGCGTCTGGCTGGCCATCGCCTTCCTCACCCGCTATTCGTCGCTGTCGGCGCTGGTCGCGGCGGTCGCTTCGCCCATGGCATTGTACCTCATGGGCCTGCCGAACCACGCGGCGATGCTGGTGGTAATGAGCATCATCGTCTTCATCAAGCATCGCGAGAACATTTCGCGGCTTCTGTCTGGCACGGAATCGAAAATCGGCCGGAAGGGATAGCCGCGATGTCGTCCGCCGGACCGACGCTCAACGACCGGCAGCGACTGAACTGGCTTCGGCTGATCCGCAGCGAAAATGTCGGGCCCGCCTCGTTTCGGGCGCTCATCAACCGTTTCGGCTCGGCCGAGGCCGCGCTTGCCGCGCTGCCGGAGCTTGTAGCCGCCGGCGGCGCCCGCAGGCCGTCGCGCATTGCCTCCGAAGCGGAAGCGATGCGCGAACTCGAAGCGGCACAGCGCTTCGGCGCGCGGATCGTCGCCATCGGCGAGCCGGATTACCCGCAGATGATGCAACACATGGAACTGCCGCCGCCGCTGGTCGCGATCAAGGGCAACGCCGCGCTGTTCCGTCCGGTGGCGGTCGCGATCGTCGGCGCGCGCAACGCCTCCGCCACCGGGGCGCGGATGGCGCGCATGCTCGCGTCGGAGCTCGGGCAAGCCGGCTACGTGATCGTTTCCGGCCTTGCGCGCGGCATCGACGCGGCCGCGCATGAGGCCAGCCTGCGCACCGGCACCATCGCCGTCCTCGCCGGGGGGCTCGATCGGCTTTACCCGCCGGAAAACCTCGCCCTGTGCGACAGGATCGCCGAGGAAGGCGCACTCGTTTCAGAAATGCCGTTCGGCTGGGAGCCGCGCGCCCGCGATTTTCCCCGGCGCAACCGGCTGGTGGCCGGCCTTGGCCTCGGGCTGGTGGTGGTCGAGGCGGCGCAACGTTCCGGCTCGCTGATCTCGGCCCGGCTGGCGGGCGAGATGGGCCGTCTGGTCTTCGCGGTGCCGGGTTCGCCGCTCGATCCGCGCGCCAGCGGCACCAATGCCCTGATCAAGGACGGGGCGATGCTGGTCACCGAGGCGCGCGACATCATCGATGCGCTGACGCCGCTCTCCCCCGCGCCCCAGGGCGGGAGCCGGTCCCTGCCTGACGCCATCGGCCTGCCGCCTCTGCATCATCTCGAGGAAGCAGAACTTACCGCCGTGCCGCCTCCAGCAGAAGGCGACCGTGCCGTCGTGCTGGAGGCGCTCGGCCCCACGCCGGTGCAGACTGACGAACTCCTGCGCCACACGGGCCTTCCCCCGGCGCAGCTTGCAACCATCTTACTGGAACTTGATCTTGCCGGGCGCCTTGAACGCCACGCCGGCGGGGCGGTCTCGCTTGTCTTCCCCGACCCGTAGCGGACGCTCGCCGCGGAGGATGTCGCTGACCTCGACATAGGCCATTTCGATCAGATAGGCGAGCATGTCGCAGCGCTCCGCCTCGGCCATCGTGCGAAGCTGCCCAAGCATCGCCTGCATGTAATCCAGGGTTTCGGTGCGTCTCCGGTTCTGCCCTTGCGGCATCTGCCTTTCTCCGCCATTCGCACATCGGTTGTATAAATTCATTTACGCAACCACCGAATGAATTAGACTCTAATGAATTTATCTGGAATTGCAATCCTTATCACTACGATTTCAGGTTGTATTCTTCGCGGCATTCCAAGAAAACAACCAAGACCCTTGACCGGACAGCCAAGCACGGCCATGTCACGGTCTGTTTTGCTGTAAAGACGCCGGCGAAAACGCCGAGCGTGAGGGGAACTGCGTCACCACATGGATGTCGTCGTCGTCGAATCGCCGGCCAAGGCCAAGACAATCAACAAGTATCTCGGCTCGAACTATAAGGTTCTGGCGTCGTTCGGCCATGTCCGCGACCTGCCGGCCAAGGACGGCTCGGTCCGTCCCGACGATGATTTCGCCATGTCCTGGGAAGTCGACGGTCCCTCGTCCAAGCGTCTGGGCGACATCGCCAAGGCCCTGAAGGACGCCGATGCGCTGATCCTCGCCACCGACCCCGACCGCGAGGGAGAGGCGATTTCCTGGCATGTCCTCGACGTGCTGCGCCAGAAGAAGGTGCTGAAGGACAAGAAGGTCAGCCGCGTCGTCTTCAACGCCATCACCAAGCAGTCGGTGCTCGACGCCATGGCCAACCCGCGCGACATCGACGCGCCGCTGGTCGACGCCTATCTGGCGCGCCGCGCGCTCGACTATCTCGTCGGCTTCACGCTGTCGCCGGTCTTGTGGCGCAAGCTGCCGGGCGCGCGCTCGGCCGGGCGCGTGCAGTCGGTGGCGCTGCGCCTCGTCTGCGACCGCGAGGCCGAGATCGAGCGCTTCGTGCGCGAGGAATACTGGCAGATCGCGGCCATGTTCGGCACCCCGCGCGCCGAGGACTTCGAGGCGAAGCTGACCGGCTTCGAAGGCAAAAGGCTCCAGAAGCTCGATATCAAGACCAAGGCCCAGGCCGACGATATCAAGGCGATGCTGGAAGGCGCGAGCTTCAGAGCGCTTTCGGTCGAGGCCAAGCCGACCAAGCGCAACCCCGCCCCTCCCTTCACCACCTCGACCCTGCAGCAGGCGGCGTCGTCGCAGATCGGCTTCTCCGCCTCGCGGACCATGCAGGTGGCGCAGCGGCTCTATGAGGGCATCGACATCGGCGGCGAGACCACCGGCCTGATCACCTATATGCGAACCGACGGCGTCCAGATCGCGCCCGAGGCGATCGCTGCCGCGCGCTCCGCCATCGGCGCGGAATTCGGCGAGCGCTATCTGCCGGAAAAGCCGCGCTATTACTCCACCAAGGCCAAGAACGCCCAGGAAGCGCACGAGGCGATCCGCCCGACGGACTTCCGCCGCACGCCGGGAACCGTGCGCAAATATCTCGACGCCGACCAGGCCCGGCTTTACGAGATCATCTGGAAGCGGGCGATTGCCAGCCAGATGAACCCGGCCGAGATCGAACGCACCACGGTCGAGATCGAGGCTTCGAACGGTGCCCGCACCGCCAGCTTGCGCGCCGTCGGCTCGGTGGTGCGTTTCGACGGCTTCCTCGCTGCCTATACCGAGCACAAGGACGAGGATGCGGAAGACGAGGAAAACCGCCGCCTCCCCGAGATCAAGCCCGGCGAATCCCTTGCCCGGAAGTCGGTGACCGCGACCCAGCATACGACGGAACCGCCGCCGCGCTACTCTGAAGCCTCCCTGATCAAGAAGATGGAAGAGCTCGGCATCGGCCGCCCTTCCACCTATGCGGCGACGTTGAAGACGCTCGAAGACCGCGACTACGTGACCATCGAGCGGCGCAGGCTGATGCCGCAGGCCAAGGGCCGGCTCGTCACCGCCTTCCTCGAGAACTTCTTCGAGCGCTATGTCGAATATGATTTCACGGCGGCGCTCGAGGAGAAGCTCGACGAGATTTCCGATGGCAAGTTGTCATGGAAGGACGTGCTGCGCGATTTCTGGCGCGATTTCTCGGCCCATGTCGACGAGACCAAGGAACTGCGCGTCACCGACGTGCTCGACGCGCTGAACGAGGAACTGGCGCCGCTGGTGTTCCCGGCGCGCGAGGACGGCTCGAACCCCCGGCTATGCCCGAAATGCGGCACCGGCAACCTGTCGTTGAAGCTGGGCAAGTTCGGGGCGTTCGTCGGCTGCTCCAACTATCCCGAATGCGGCTATACGCGGCAGTTGGGCGAGGCGGCAGGCGGCAATGGCGAAGGCGGCGGCGAAACCGGCGACAGGCCGCTGGGCAAGGACCCCTACACCCAGGAAGAGATCGTGCTGAAAAGCGGCCGCTTCGGCCCCTATGTCCAGCGCGGCGACGGCAAGGAAGCCAAGCGCGCCAGCCTGCCCAAGGGCTGGA
>JBLJBS010000112.1:0-2064 GCA_047637695.1 Aquamicrobium sp.
TTAGAAGCATGCGATCCCGAAACAAACCGCATCCACGCAACGCAACCTCAAAAGGCAACGCCACACTGTCGATTCAATAGCCGGGGAACCCGGCCGCGCCTACTCCCAAATGGGGTCAGGACGATCATGCACATCGGGTTTGCAAATATCGAATATCAAATCCCCGGCTCCAAATGACGCAGAATGACGGGCCGGCGGCATGGCCGAGCCGGCTTCGCCTCGCCGGTGCAAGGTCGGCGATCATGTGGGCGCCCGTTCGTCGCGCGGCTTGCGCTCGATGGTCGCCAGCCGCGCCGGCAGTTGCTCCATCACGCCGCGTCGTTCGTCCGGCGTCATCGCGATCCACGTCGCGATCTCGTTGCGCGTGCGCCCGCAGCCGAAGCAGAACCCGCTGCCCGGGTCGAGACGACAGACAAGGATGCAGGGCGTTTCGATCGCCGTCATCATGCCGAACGCCCCTCCTCGTCTCCCCAGCCCCCTCGCCGAGCGGGGTGATCATCACAGCGAACGGAAGCGACCGCTTTGCCGCATGCCAGCCTTTCGCATTGTGCTTCATTCTTCAAGGCGCTATGCCCGTGGCGAATTTCAAGCCCTACCGGAGCCGTCATGACAACCGGCCTTCCTTTCGACGATTTCCGCAACCTGCTCAAGGTCCTGCCCAGCCCGAACGAGGCGGCCCGTGTCCGCGCGGCAACGCGCAGCGCAGCGCTTTCGGCACAGGGTCCGGCGCTCGGCCGGCTGGGCGAAGTCGCCGAATGGCTGGCGGCCTGGACCGGTCGCGATCCGCAGATCGTGCGCCCGCTCGTCGCGCTGTTCGCGGGAACCCATCGCGGCGTCCCCGGCTCGCGCGAGAAGACGCAGGCAATGGTCGAGCATGCCGCCGCCGGCGGCGCGATGGTGTGCCAGTTGTGCGCCGCCAACGACCTCGGTTTGAAGATATTCGACCTCGCCCTGCACATGCCGGTCGGAAACATCGCCGAGGAACCGGCGCTCGATGAGCGCGGCTGCGCCGCGACCATGGCGTTCGGCATGGAAGCGATCGCCGGCGGCATCGACCTCGTCTGCGTCGGCGCCATCGGCGTCGGCGGCGGCTTTTCCGCAGCTGCCCTGATGGCCGCGCTTCACGGCGGCCCGGCCGCGCGATGGAGCGAGGTGCACGCCGCCGGTGTCGAGCAGGCGCTCGCCTGCCACGCCGGCCATCTGAAGGACCCGCTCGAGGCGCTGCGCCGGCTCGGCGGACGCGAGCTTGCAGCGATCGCCGGCGCGATCCTCGCCGCGCGGATGGAAAAGATCCCCGTCATCCTCGACGGCTACGCCAGCCTCGCCGCAGCCGCCGTCCTCAAGGCCGCCGACCCGAGCGCCATCGACCACTGCCTGCTCGGCTATGTCTCGACCGAGCCGGGCATGGCGGAGGCGGCCGCAGCGCTTCATCTTTCCCCGCTGCTCGATCTTGGCATGGGTGACGGAGAAGGAGCAGGCGCGGCACTTGCCGCCGGGATCGTCAAGAATGCGGCGCTTGTCCATTCGGGCATGGCGATACTGCCGCAATAGAGTTTGCCAGGTGCGTTGCTGCGGCCGCCAGAGCCCGCATGTGGGCAATTCAATCGCTGCGAGCGCTATTCGGCTTCATAAACCGCATGTTCTTGCGTAGATTGGCGCATCACAGAAGGAATCTGCACCCATGTCGCTCGACAGGATCGACATCGCCATTCTCGAGGCGCTGCAAAAGGATGGCCGCATCTCCAATGCCGCCCTCGCCGAAAAGGTCGGGCTGTCGCAATCGGCCTGCTCGCGCCGGCTCGACAGCCTGGAAAAGGAAGGCGTGGTGCGCGGCTATCACGCAAGGCTGTCCAACGCAGCCCTCGGCCATGGCATGACGGCGATCGTCCACATTTCACTGTCGGGGCAGTTCGGCAAGACGCTGGCCGATTTCGAGGCGGCGGTGAAGCGCTGCCCCAACGTGCTGTCGTGCCACCTGATGTCGGGCGAATACGACTATATCCTGCGCATCGCCGCGCGCGACCTCGAGGATTACGAGCGCATCCACAAGGAATGGCTGACCGC
>JBLJBS010000113.1:0-11794 GCA_047637695.1 Aquamicrobium sp.
TCCTCGACGCCCTGGCCGAGCGAGGTGACGACGCCGATGCCGGTGACGGCGACGATGGGCCTGCCCAGATGATCGGTGGTGCGTGCCATTCGCGTTGCCTTTTCGTCTTCAGGCCTTGACCACGAGGGCAGCGCCCTCGAAGCGTCGATAGCCGACAGCCGTCGCCAGCGCGGCATCCGGCGCGCCGGCCAGTTCGCCCTCGTTTTCAGGGTCGAAGGCCGGATAGGCCGCGCCGTTGCTGATGGCCAGCGCCGCAAGCGCGATGGCGAACGGGAACTGGGCTTCCTTCATGTGTCCGGTCAGCGAGGAAAAGCCGCGCAGAGCGAAGTCGCCGACGCTCGAGAGCGCCGCGCGCTCGGCGCCGGTCGCGGCATGGGCGCCCGAAGCGCCGGAGATCGCCAGCAGCCGCTCCCCGGGAAGCCCCAAGGCACGCACGAGGCCTGAAATCGCCTGCGCCAGATTGCCTTCCGCGCGGCGTGCGTTGCCCGCCTCGATGCGCCCCAGGGCGGCATAGGCGGTGCGGCCGCGGGCAAGCGCATGCGCCCGCGATTCCAGCACGAGGAACGCCGCGCCTGAACCGGTGATGACACCGCCGCCATCGTTGGCCGCGCGCTTCCATATGGACTTCCAGCGCTTGCGGTGAAGAAGACCGCCCAGTTCGTAGCCGAGCAGCATGTCTGGATGCTCGGTCTGGAACGCGCCGCCGACCAGCGCGTGGGTCGACTGGCCGGCACGGATGCGGGCGGCGGCCGTTTCCACGGCGGCGACGCCGGCGCCTTCCTCGCCCATGAAGGTGCGCGACGATCCCGTCACCTTGTGGACGATGGAGATATTGCCGGCGAGGAGGTTCGAAAGCTGGGCGAGAAACAGGGTCGGGCGCAGTTCCGTGGTCAGTTTTTCGTTGACGAGCATGTCGCGGTCGTTGCGGACACGGCCAGCGTCGAGGATGGTCTGGTCGACCGCCATGTCGCGTTCGCCGCCGCCGGCGGCCACGATCATGTCCATCGACGACAGCAGCGCCTCGTCTTCCTTCACGCCGGCGTCTTCCAGCGCCAAGCCGGCAGCATAGGTGCCGAGCCGCTGCCAGGTCTCCATCTGCCGCTGGTCGCCGCGCTTGGGAATCTGGCGGCTCCAGTCGATCTCCGGCAGCGGATGGACGGTGTAGGGCGAAAAACGCTCGACCTCGATCACCGGCTGAACGCCGGGCGTCGACAGCGTCTGCCAATGTCGGTCCGCGCCCTCGCCAAGCGAGGAGACGAGGCCGATACCCGTGATCACGACATCGTTGGCGCTCATGCGGGCCTCATCTGGCGGTTGTCGGGCGCGGGGTCAGCCGGCGTTCTTGATCGCGACGAGCGCGTCGATCTTGGCGCAGAGATTCTCCATGACGAAGTACTCCTCGGCCGTGACCTTGCCGTCATTGACTTCCTGAGTCCACTTTTCGAGCGGCACCTTGATGCCGAATTCCTTGTCGATGGCGAAGACGATGTCGAGGAAGTCGAGGCTGTCGATGCCGAGATCGTCGATTGTGTGGCTCTTGGGCGTGATGGTGTCGCGGTCGATCTCGCTCGTTTCGGCGATGATGTCGGCAACCTTGTCGAATGTCGAAGTCACTGTGATTCCCTCAATGATCGGGATGGCTGGGATCGGGATAGCTTGTCGCCTGTGGCGGCTGTCTAGTCCGTTTTTGCCGGCAGGAAAAGGGTGAAGGCCAAAAACCGGTTGCAGTGCATTCAGTTGAAGACGATGCGGCCGATGACCGCCAGCGCCTCGCCATGCAGCGCGACGATGACGGCCTCGCCCTCGCGCGCCCTGACGCCGGCGAGCGCGAGCACGTTCTCGGGATGGGTGACGAGGACGAGATTTCCCGACCCGCTATAGTCGCGGATGATGTCGATCACCGCCTTTTCTGCCGTTTCCGCGCTTGCGGGATCGCGTGCGATGGAATCGAGCGCCTCAAGTTTTTCGATCAGCCTGTCGCCGAAGGCCAGTCGTGCGGTTTCGAGCGCGCGGCAATAGCGGCTGGAATAGACCTTCTCCACCGGCTCGGCCCGCGCCGCGAACAGCGCGCCGATCTTGCGCGCCTGCTGGCGACCGCGATCGGACAGGTTGCGCTGGGTGCGGCAATTGTCGATGTCGAATCTGGCGGGATCGCCTGTTCCGGGCGCGTTGGCGTTGACAAGCAGAACGACCTGCCCGCCCTGCCGCAGCAGCGCCCAACCCGCCTCGGTGGCGGATGCCGGGAAAAGGCCGGCGAGGAAAAGCGCGACGATGACGGTGAAAAAGCGAAGCATCCGGCCCCCTTGTGCAACTGCTCATATAGGGAAGGGATCGCGACATGAAAGGCAAGGGCTGCATTCGGCGCCGCGAAGCGCGCGGGGCGTCTTGCCGCGCCGGGTTCGTTGCGATACCGGCTTGCCGATGTCGCCGATGATCGAGACCATCGTTTTCGTCTTCGGACTGGTCGGGCTGGGATATGCCGCCGGCTGGTCGGGCGTGCTGCGGCCGCAGGCCGGCGACGCGCTGACCGATTTCGCCATCGTGATCGCCATGCCGGCGCTGCTGTTCCGCACGATGATCGAGATGGATTTTAGGGAATCCGCGCCATGGGCGATGTGGCTTGCCTATTTCTCGGCAATCCCCGTCGTCTGGATCTGCGGCCATCTGGTGGTGACGCGGGCATTCGGCCGCGACTCGCCCACAGGCGTGGTGGCCGGCGTCGCAGCGTCGTTTTCCAACCTGCTGCTGCTCGGTCTTCCCTTCATGCAGGGTGTTTTCGGCCGACCGGGCATCGAAGTGCTTTCGCTGCTGCTGGCGATCCACCTGCCGATCATGATGGCAGCGTCTATCCTGACCTTCGAGTGGGCACGCCGGGATCGGGGCAACGCCATCGCTCCCCTCAGGGTCGCACGCGATTTCCTGCGCAACATCTTCCTCAATCCACTGATAATCGGCATTGCCGCCGGGCTTATCTGGCGGCTCGTCGGCCTTGACATGCCCGCTCTGGGCAGCCGTTTCATCGGTGCGTTTGCCGGGATCGCCGGAACGGTGGCGCTGTTTTCAACGGGCTTGAGCCTGCGCAAGTTCGGCATTTCCGGCAATGTCAGGCCGGCGCTCGCTCTTGCCGCGCTGAAGCTACTTCTTCTGCCCGCCGTCGTGATGACAACCGCCCTCGCGGCCGGCCTGCCGCCATTTGTCGCCAAGATCATCGTGGTTGCCGCCGCCATGCCCACGGGCGTCAATCCCTATCTGATCGCCTCGCGTTTCGGCACCGGGCAGGTGCTTGCGACCAACACCATGACGATCTCGACGCTTTTTGCCATCGTGACGACCGGCTTCTGGCTTGCCGTGGCCCAATCGGTTTTTGGCTGACGACTTGGAATCGACGCGAATGGGCCTCATTGTAGGGCCGACAGACATTATCAGGCGTGAAGACGCCACAATGGAGAGACAGATGCTGCAGAAAGCAAGCCAATTCCTGCGTCAGGCCATCCTTATCGATGGCGAATGGGTGCAGGCCGATTCGGGCGCCACAATCGACGTCATCAATCCGGCGACCGGCCTGAAGCTCGGCACCGTACCGAAAGCGGGCAAGGCGGAAACCCGGCGCGCGATCGAGGCCGCGGACCGGGCCTTCAAGACCTTCCGCAAGACCTCGGCGCTCGAGCGCTCAAAGTTGCTGCGCAAGCTCCATGACGCCATCATGGACAATCAGGATGCGCTGGCCGAACTGCTGACGCTGGAGCAGGGCAAGTCGCTGACGGAAGCCAGGGGCGAGGTTGGCGCGTCTGCGGCCTATGTGCTGTGGTTCGCCGAAGAGGCCCGCCGCACTTATGGCGACATCGTTCCCAGCCCGTGGGCGGATCGCCGCATCCTCGTCAACAAGGAGCCGGTCGGCGTCATCGCGGCGATCACGCCGTGGAACTTCCCGTCCTCGATGCTGGCGCGCAAGATCGGCCCGGCCATCGCCGCCGGCTGCACGACCGTGGTCAAGCCGGCATCGCAGACGCCCTATTCCGGGCTTGCCTGGGGCGCGCTGGCCGAGGAGGTCGGCATTCCGAAGGGCGTGGTCAACGTCGTCACCGGCGCGGCCGGCGAGATCGGCGACGAGCTCTGCACCAACCCGATCGTCAAGAAGATCACCTTCACCGGCTCGACCGAGGTCGGCAAGATCCTGATCGAGAAGTCCGCCTCCACCGTCAAGAAGGTCTCGATGGAACTGGGCGGCAACGCGCCGTTCCTCGTGTTCGACGACGCTGATCTCGACCGTGCCGTCGAAGGCGCCGTGACCGCCAAATATCGCAATTCGGGCCAGACCTGCGTCTGCACCAACCGCTTCTTCGTCCAGGCCGGCATCTATGACGCCTTCGTCGAGAAGCTCGCCGCGGCCTCGCAGAAGCTCAAGGTCGGCCCGGGCGTCGAGGACGGCGTGCAGCAGGGTCCGCTGATCGACGAGAAGGCGGTCGAGAAGGTCGAGGAACTGATCGCCGATGCCGCGGCCAAGGGCGGCAAGGTCGTTGCCGGCGGCAAGCGCCACGCGCTCGGCGGCTCGTTCTTCGAGCCGACGGTGATCGCGGGAGCCACGACGAAGATGCGCTTCATGAAGGAAGAGATTTTCGGGCCGGTCGCCCCGGTGTTCAAATTCGAGACCGAGGAAGAGGCGGTCGCCCTCGCCAACGACACCGAATACGGTCTTGCCTGCTATTTCTACACTGGCGATCTCGGCCGCGCGTTCCGTGTCATGGAAGGGCTGAAATATGGCATGGTCGGCGTCAACGAAGGCCTGATCACCACACCGGAAGCGCCTTTCGGCGGCGTCAAGGAATCCGGCCTCGGCCGCGAGGGCGGACATCAGGGCATCGAGGATTATCTCGACACCAAATATGTCTGCATCGGCGGGCTCGGCCTCTGATTTTTCGAGGCAGAAAACAAAACCCCTCCGGTGAACGCCGGAGGGGTTTTTGATTCGGCCCTGCTATAGGGCACACGAAACCGTCAGCTCTCAGCATTGGAGCGCAACGAGGTGAGGTCGCAGGCTTAAAGCAGATCGGCGATCTTCTTGCCGACTTTCAGGAAGCGCAGCGGGTCGACGGCATCGCCGTTCTTCCGCACCTCGTAGTGAAGATGCGGGCCGGTCGAGCGCCCGCTCGACCCGGCTTCGCCGACGATGTCGCCGGTGGAAATCTTCTCGCCTTCCTTCACGCTTATCTTGCTCATATGCGCATAGCGGGTCGTCAGGCCCTTGCCGTGGTCGACCTCGACCATGCGCCCATACCCGCCGTTCCATCCCGCCCTGACCACCGTTCCGCTGCCCGCGGACCGGATCGGCGTGCCCGGCGCGGCGCGAAAATCAATTCCCGCATGCATGGCCGGCGTACGCAGCAAGGGGTCGCGGCGAACGCCGAAACTGCTCGTCACCGCCTGTCCCGGCGCGGGATTGTGGATCGGCATGGCGCGGGCGGCCGCTTTCACCGTCTCCAGCTTGTCGAGAGCCTCGTCGAGTTCCCGCACCCGCGCATCGAAGGCGCGACCGGCCTCAACCGGCAGAAGCGGTCCGCCTACGGCATCGTCGACATCGGTATCGGGCGCGATCTGAAGCCCTGCCGCGGTCAACGCCTCTGCAATGCTATCCGCCGTCTCGAACGCGTTGTCGGCGAGGGTGTCGATGCCGTCGATCTGCTCTTCCTCGATTGCCCGCAGCGACTGGTTGATCGCCACGAACAGCTTGTCGGCGCGATCTGCCGCGCTTTCCTCGTCGTTGCCATTCCTTCCCGTCGGCCAGAATGCGGCGAACGCATCGCCACTTGCCTTGACCGGCTCCTGCAGCATGGCGCGGAATTCCGGCTTTTCAGCCGGTAGCGGCGCATTGCCCGAAGCCGGCAGGGCAGGGGCGCCGGCGCCGGTCATGCGGTCGAGGATGGGCCCGATCCGCCCATGTCGCTGGGAGAGCTGGCTCTGGCGGGCAAGAAGTTCGGACACCTTGCTTTCGACGATCTGCTGGTCGAGCAGCTGCCGGCTGGTGATCCGGTCGACCTGGGCCCGAAGCGCGGAGATGCGGTCTTCGTAGGCCTGCTGCATCCGCGCCTGCCGCGCGACAGTGGCGCCGAGAAGGTCGTCGCGCAGCACGAGATAGGATGTGGCAAGAAGATAGCCGACGGCGAGCGCGGCGAGCACGGAGCCGCAGAGTGCCGCCAGCCATGGCCTTATCGTAAAATGCCGGATTTCATCGCCTCTGGCGATGATGACCGTATGCGGCTCCTTGCGCTTGCCGAACACGGAAGCCTGTTTGATCCCTGTCACGAACACACCCAACCGACTGCGAGTAGATCAGGTGCGATTACACAATGTTAGGGTTAACAAAGCTTTTCGCGAGACCCGCCGGAGCGGGTGGAATTCAGAAATAGAACAGCCAGAGCAGGATGATGATGGGGATGGGAATGCCGATGAGCCAGAGAAGCAGCGAACGGAACATTTGTGTCTCCCTTTTGGTGTGATCGAACCGATGGGAGAAGAATGTTCCGTCTGCCGTTTCGTTCCGTTAGGAAGTGTCAGGCGAGCGCCTTGGCGGCATCCAGCACCTCGGCCGCATGGCCGGGCACCTTGACCTTGTTCCACACCCTGGCGATCTTGCCGTTACGGTCGATCAGGACCGTGGTGCGTTCGACGCCCATATATTTGCGGCCGTACATGCTTTTCTCGACCCAGACGCCATAGGTCTGCAGCACGCGCTTTTCCTCGTCGGAGGCAAGCTCGACCGTCAGATCGTGCTTGAGCCTGAACTTGTCGTGGCTCTTGACCGTATCGGGGGAAAGCCCGACCACCACGGCATCGAGCGCGTCGAATTGCGGCCGCAGGGCGCTGAAACTGATCGCCTCCGCCGTGCAGCCGCTGGTGTCGTCCTTGGGATAGAAGAACAGGACCACAATCCTGCCTCTATGGGTAGATAAGGCAAAGTCCTTCCCGCCGCTGGTGGGAAGGGTAAAATCCGGAGCAAGGTTGCCGGGTTTGATCTGGTCCATGCCGTGGCCTCCTTTGTGGTGTCGCCATTGCGGTGCGGCGTTATAGTGTCTCTGCCAGATTCGTTTGCAGACAGGAAACAGGCCCGCCCGGCGTGCATAGCGAGATTGCTCCCCACGAGAAGATCCGCTTTCGTCGCAGCGACATAGCGTCCCTTGATGCGCTGCCCTCCGCGATGCCTCTTCCGCGCCACGCCCGCGCCGTTCTCCTATCGAGAAAGTTGGGGAAAGTCATCCTCGCCAGCATGTTGGCTGCATGTGTGGTCGTCGCTGTTGCCGTCGCGATCGTCATCGCCGGCCTCGGCGACGAAAGGCTGCGCGTCGAGGCGCAGAAGACCGTCTCCGCCCTTGCCGGCGAGGAGTTCACGGTCGGGATCGGCGGCGTCAGGGTCCTGATCGACGGGTTTCGCGGCCTTGCGCTGAGGATCGAGGACATCACGATCGCCTCCCGGGAGGCCGCGGCTGGCGGATCGGACGCGACCCGTGTCGGCGCGGCGCGCTTCGGACTCGATCTGATGTCTCTCATGGGCGGTCAGCTGAAAATCCGCAGCCTCGGCATCTCGGACGCCACCATCGCGGTCGCGGTGCTGGCGAGGCCGGAAGCCGGCAAACGAATGGACATCTTCGATGCCGATGGCCTCGTCGATCCCGACCTCGTCGCCGGCGTGATATTCGGGGCGGTTCGCGATGCTGCCGACCTGCTCGACCGGCAGGGCATGCGTCACGTCGAGGTGACGAACCTCGAACTCGTGCTTCCCGGCCAGGCCGTGGGGCCTGTGCATATCGCCAGTGCTTCCCTCCATCGCCGTTTTGGCGAGGGGTTGCGCCTGTCGGCCCAGGTCGAGGCCATGGGGCGGGCGATTGCCGTCGGTGGGGATGCCGCCTTCGACAGGGCAAGCCGACGGGTTTCCGCGCTCAATCTGCGCGTCGATGCCGCTGCGGGCGACGATGTCGGCAACGCCGTGCCGGACGCAGTGGAAGGCGCGATTCTCCCTGTCGGTGCGGCGCTGCTCACGCTTGCCGGTGCGCAGGCGTCGGACGGTCATCGCCTGACCCTTTCGGGACAGATCGAGGGGGCCGACCTTCGCGTCAGCCGCAACGATCGTATTAAGGCGGATATGAGCTTCACCGCCACGGCACAGGGCGGCGCCGGCAAGGTTGAGGTCGAGCGCCTCAACATCGTTTCCGGGCGGTCGATCTGGAATTTCCATGGCGCGTTCGGTCCGGCTCCGCGAGAGGCCCTAACGCCCGGTTCAACTGCATCCTACCGCTACGAGCTGGTAAGCGACGGCTCCACCATCTCCCCCGAAAACTCGACGGAGCCGACATTGCAGGTCGCGGCAAGGATCGCCGGTCACGTCGACGCCACGGTTAAAACGATACGCGCCGACGAAATCGGCGTGCGCTGGGGCCAGGGCGAGGTCACGGGCCGGGGGGCAGTCAGCTTCGAGAACGGCAAGAGCCCCGGCCTCGAACTGCGGATCGATGCCGGCGCGATGCCGGTCGGCCACGCCAAGCAGCTCTGGCCGTGGTTCGCGGCGGGGTCCGCCCAGCGCTGGGTAACTTCCAACCTGTTCGGCGGCCGGCTCGAGGGCGGCTGGGTCGAGCTTGGCGTCGCGCCCGGCCGGCTTGGCGACGGAACACCGCTGCGCCATGAGGAGGTCTCCGGCTTCTTCAAGGTCAAGGGAACCCGTTTCGACGTTGCCGGCCGCATCCCGCCGGTTCGCGACGGCAGCGGCGACATCGCCTTCTTCGGAACCGATGTCGAAATCGCCCTGTCGTCGGGAACGGTCTACATGCCCTCCGGGCGCACCGTCGCAGCCAAAAACGGCGTCCTCGATATTCGCAACGCCCACATCAAGCCCACAATCGGCAAGCTCGACATCGAGGTTGCCGGCGAGGCCGATGCGGTTCTCGAACTGGCGAGCTACGATCCGATCAATGTCGGCCGCTTCATCGCTTTGAAGCCCGACGACCTCGAAGGCGAGGTCAGCGGGTCGGTCATCGCCGACATTCCGCTGCAAAGCGGAATTCCGCTCGATCAGCTCGGCTGGAAGGTCGAACTTTCCTACGACAAGCTCTCGATCACCCAACCGTTTGACGGGCAAATGGTGCGCGCCGCCAGGGGAACGATCGTCGTCGACCCGCAGAAGGCGGTGATCGAGGCGCAGGCGGAGCTCAACGGCATGCCGGCGACGCTCGGCCTGACCGAGCCGCTCGGCAACAGCTCCCACCCGAGGCAGCGCGCCATCGCGGTCGACACCGACGACAAGATGCGCGCAACCTTCGCGCCCGGCCTCGCTTCGTTGCTGACAGGCGCTGCGAGGTTCGAACTGGACGGAAGCGAACCGGGTGCGGCGCGCGCGATCAAGGCCAATCTCCAGGATGCGTCCCTGTCGATCCCGTGGATCGGCTGGAGCAAGGGGCCGGGAATTCCCGCTTCCGTTTCCTTCAAGCTGAAATCCGCCGGCGAGCGCACCGAGCTTTCGGATTTCATGCTCCGCGGCGAGACTTTCGCGGCGGAAGGCACAGTCTCGCTGAGGGGAGACGGCATCGAACGTGTGCGCTTCCCTTCGATGCGCCTGCACCGGGGCGACGACTTCTCGCTCGATATTGCCCGCCAGGGCGCAGGCTATGCGGTGACCGTACGCGGACGAAGCCTCGACGCTCGCTCCGTCGTCAAGCTTTACACCATGGACGGAACAGGGACGGCGGCGGCGGAAGCCCAGACCACCCCGGTTCCGGTGACGGTCGATCTCAAGGTCGCGGCTCTGAACGGGTTCCACGGCGAGGCTTTGCGTGACGTGACGCTGAAATATTCAGGCACCGGCTCGCGCAGCGATCTGACGGAGTTTTCCGCCACGACCGCGCGCGGCGAGCGCGTCACCTTCCGTGATGCGATGGAAGGGCAGGCGCGGGGCGTCACGATGCAGTCAACCGATGCGGGCGCGCTGCTGCGCTTCCTCGATATCTACGAACGGATGGAGGGTGGCCAGATCGCGCTCAGCCTCGCCGGGCGCGGCGAAGGCGCGTTGCGCGGACAGATCGATGCGCGCAATTTTTGGCTGGTTAACGAGCCTCGCCTCTCCTCGATCGTCTCGACGCCATCGGCGCAAGACGGTCGATCGCTGAACCAGGCCGTGCGAGGGTCGCTCGACACCAGTCGCGTCCAGTTCGAGCGTGGTTTCGCCGAAGTCGTGAAGGGGCAGGGATCGCTTTCGCTCGACAGGGGCATCCTGCGCGGCCCGCTGATCGGCGTCAGCTTCCAGGGCACGCTGAACGACGGCGCCGGCAACGTGGCGATGTCCGGCACGTTCATGCCCGCCTATGGGCTGAACCGGATTTTCGGCGAAATACCGCTGATCGGCCAGATTCTCGGCAACGGCCGGGATCGCGGCCTGATCGGCATCACCTTCCGCCTGAGCGGAAGGGCGGCGGAGCCGAGGCTGGAGATCAACCCGTTGTCGGTGATCGCCCCCGGCATCTTCCGCTCGGTGTTCGAATTCCGCTGATTGCGCTCCGCTTCAGACCGGACGCACCAGCAGGTGCTTCTTCTTGCCGAGTGACAGCTTGACGACGCCGTCGGCCGTCACGTCACCCGAGCCGACGATGCGCTTGTCGTCCGAAACCGGCTGGTCGTTGACCCGCACCGCGCCGCCCTGGACATGGCGCCGCGCCTCGCCGTTGGAGAGGGCCAAGCCCGCCCTGACGAACAGGGCAAGCACGCCGATGCCGGCCTCGAGCTCGGACGCCGGCAGTTCCACCGTCGGCAGGCTCTCGGCCAGAGCGCCTTCCTCGAAGGTCTTGCGCGCGGTTTCGGCGGCACCCTCCGCCTCGGCGCGGCCATGCAGCATCGCCGTCACCTCCGTCGCCAGCACCTTCTTAGCCTCGTTGATCTCGGCGCCGCCAAGGGCCGCCAGCCGCGCGATCTCGGCCAGAGGCAGCGTGGTGTAGAGCTTGAGAAAGCGCTCGACGTCGGCATCCTCGGTGTTGCGCCAGTATTGCCAGAAATCGTAGGCCGAAAGCATGTCGGGATTGAGCCACACCGCGCCCGACAGCGACTTGCCCATCTTGGCGCCCGACGCCGTGGTCAGAAGCGGCGTGGTCAGCGCATAGAGCTGCGGCGTGCCGAGCCGGTGGCCCAGATCGATGCCGTTGACGATGTTGCCCCACTGGTCCGAGCCGCCCATCTGAAGGCGGGTGTCGTAGCGGCGGTTCAGCTCGACGAAATCGTAGGCCTGAAGGATCATGTAGTTGAATTCGAGGAAGGACAGCGACTGCTGGCGATCGAGCCGCATCTTCACCGAATCGAACGAAAGCATGCGATTGACCGAGAAGTAACGGCCGACGTCGCGCAGGAATTCGAGGTAGTTCAACTCGCGCAGCCAGTCGCCATTGTCGACCATCAGCGCGTGCTTCGGACCGTCGCCGAAGGCGAGGTAGCGCGAGAAGACGGATTTGATCGAGGCGATGTTGGAGGCGATGGTCTCCAACGTCATCAACTGGCGTGCCTCCTCCTTGAACGAGGGATCGCCCACCATGCCGGTGCCGCCGCCCATCAGCGCGATCGGGCGATGACCGGTCTGCTGCAGCCAGTGCAGCATCATGATCTGGATCAGCCCGCCGGCATGAAGGCTGGGCGCGGTCGGATCGAAACCGATATAGGCCGTCACGGTTTCCCGGGCGAGCAGATCGTCGAGGCCGGCCTCATCGGAAATCTGATGAATGAAGCCGCGCTCGGAAAGCGTGCGCAGGAAATCGGACTTGAAGGCGGACAT
>JBLJBS010000114.1:0-15278 GCA_047637695.1 Aquamicrobium sp.
GGCACTGCCTGGAGATAGGTCTTCTGCTCCATCAGCTTCTCGGTGCCGCGATGCAACAGCCCGATATGCGGATCGGCGCGGTCGACCACCTCGCCGTCGAGCTCAAGCACGAGGCGCAGCACGCCGTGCGCCGCGGGATGCTGCGGCCCGAAATTGATGTTGAAGTTTCGAACGGCGGTTTCAACCATGGAAGCGGCCTCAGTTCGCCTTGGCCTTCTCGTCGCCCGGCAGCACGTAGTCGGTGCCTTCCCATGGCGACAGGAAGTCGAAATTGCGGAATTCCTGCTTCAGCTCGACCTTCTCGTAGACGACCCGCTTCAGCGCGTCGTCGTAGCGCACCTCGACGAAGCCGGTGACGGGGAAATCCTTACGCAGCGGATGCCCCTCGAAGCCGTAATCGGTCAGGATGCGGCGAAGTTCGGGATGGCCGGAGAACAGGACGCCGTAGAGATCGAAGATTTCACGTTCGTACCATTCCGCGCCGGGATAGACGGCGACCGAGGACGGAACCGGCGTCTCCTCGTCGGTCTGGACCCGAACGCGGATGCGCAGGTTCTGGCGCGGCGAAAGCAGATGGTAGAGGATGTCGAAACGACGCTCCCGCGCAGGGTAGTCGGCGCCCGAGACGTCGATGAACGAGACGAACTGGCACTGCGCGTCGTCGCGCAGGAAGGCGAGAACATCGACAATGTCGGCAGGCTCGACGGTGAGCGTCAATTCGCCGTAGGCGATGACCGCATCGGTCACCTTCGCGCCCAGGCGCTCCCGCAGGTAGGAGGAAAGGTCGGTGAGGACTTCGCTCATCTCCAGCTCCTACCGCTCGATAGAACCGGTGCGGCGGATCTTCTTCTGAAGCAGAAGAATGCCGTACAGCAGCGCTTCGGCCGTGGGCGGACAACCGGGAACATAGATGTCGACCGGAACCACGCGGTCACAGCCGCGGACCACGGAATAGGAATAGTGATAATAGCCGCCGCCATTGGCGCACGAGCCCATCGAGATGACGTAGCGGGGCTCCGGCATCTGGTCATAGACCTTGCGCAGCGCCGGCGCCATCTTGTTGGTCAGCGTGCCGGCGACGATCATCACGTCGGACTGGCGCGGCGAGCCGCGCGGCGCGATGCCGAAGCGCTCGCTGTCATAATGCGGCATGGCCGAATGGATCATCTCCACCGCGCAACATGCCAGACCGAAGGTCATGTACATCAGCGAGCCGGTGCGCGCCCAGGTGATCAGCGCCTCGGAGGAGGTGACGAGAAAGCCCTTGTCGGACAGCTCGTCGTTCAGGTCGCCGAAGAACCGGTCGTCGGCGCCGGCCGGCTTTCCGGTCGAGGGGTCGATGATGCCCTTGGGGCGCGGAGCCACGAGGGTCGGGGAGCGGTCGTTCAATCCCATTCCAGCGCGCCCTTCTTCCATTCGTAGATGAAGCCGATGGTCAGCACGCCGAGGAACACCATCATCGACCAGAACCCGAACCAGCCGATCTCGCCGAACGAGACCGCCCACGGGAACAGGAACGCCACTTCAAGGTCGAAGATGATGAACAGGATCGCGACCAGATAGAATCGCACGTCGAACTTCATGCGCGCGTCGTCGAACGAGTTGAAGCCGCATTCGTAGGCCGACAGCTTCTCGGGGTCGGGATTCTTGTAGGCGATCAGGAAGGGCGCGACAACCAGCGCCGCAGCGACAAGGAGCGCCACACCGATGAAGATCACGATGGGCAGATAGGAACCGAGTAGCTCGCTCATGGTCTTTCCGTTGGCTTGCCGACGTTCCGCCGCGAAGGGCAAACTATAGCACCGAAACGGGAAGCGTCATGGTGACAGATCATCCCGCCGGCCCCCGCGCGGCGCAGGCTTGCTGCGACGCGGCGAGGGTTAGCGCAGCCGCAGGCGCGAAGCAAGTCAAACCTTAATCCATGTTGCGCTGCGTCAACCGGCAAGCGGCAGAATAAACGGAACGCCTTCATAGGCATCCTCGCCACGGCCGATCGCCCGGATCGCTTCGATCATCCGGCCCTGCCGGCCCAGAATTGCGTCAGCATGCCGCACGAGCGCGAGGTTGGGCGTGGCGGAGGGAGAAAGCAGCCTGAGCGTCCACGCCAGTTCCGCCTCATCCCTGTCGGGCGACAGTGCGGCAGCGAGAATATAGGCTGCCGCCGTCGAGCGGCTGATGCCGGCGAAGCAATTGACCGCCAGCGGGCGCTTGCGGTCCCAGCTTCGGCCGAACGCGACCAGTTGCTCGACATGCGCCCTGCCCGGCGCGACAAGCCCGGCTTGCATCTCGGCGATGTCGTTCATCCACAGGCACAGATGGTTGTCGGGTGGTATCGCGGCAGGCCGCGAGAACGCCGTGCCCGCCGCCAGCAGCGTTACCAGATGCGATGCGCCCGAGGCGGCGATCGTCTTCTCGACGCTAGTGATCGCGCAGACATGAATCACTGTGCGAAACTTTCTCCACTTGTTATAGAGGCCGCGATGGGCGACCGCAGCGATGCGCGCGTTCACCGGACGTTCATTGCACGAACGCCATATAGGGCGCAAACTGCCGTCCACAACGGAGCGTTTACCCGTGTCACGTTCTATTGCCACCCGCCGATCCTTCATGTTTGCAACGCTGGCTGCCGCCGGCATGGTTGGCGCGCTGCCAGCGCTCGCCGACGGAGAAGAGCCGATGCTGAGGATCAAGGGCGAACTGACTTACCTGCAGCGCATCGCCCTGCCGGAAGATGCCGTGGCGATCGTCGAGCTCAAGCCCACGGATGCGCCCGACGGGGCGTCCGTCACGGCCGAGTCGCGCGTTCCGCTGGAAGGACGGCAGGTTCCGGTGGCATTCGCGCTGGAGGTTCCACGTATCCATCTCAAGGCGGGGACCGCCTATGAGTTGCGCGGCGGCATCCTGTTCGATTCGCAGATGCGCTGGTTGTCCGAGCCGGTGGCGATCGATACCGGTGCCTCTGCCACATTAGACGTCGGGACGCTCAGGCTTTCGCCCTACGAGGCGCCTCCTCCTTTCGAAATCGACGGCAAGGAACTGATTGCCGGCGAATGGCGCATCGAGGAAGTCGGCGGCCAGCAGGTGCGCGAGGACATCAACGCCACTCTTTCTTTCGGCGAAGACGGAGCCTTCTCCGGCAGGCTGTGCAACTCCTTCCGTGGCGCCTACACGCTCGACGGCGCCTCGATCTCGTTCGGCAAGGCCGCCGCGACCCTGATGGCCTGCCCCGAGCCGCAGGCAACTCACGAGCGCGCGCTGTTCGTCGCCTTCGAGCAGGCCAGGACCTGGCGCACCGGCCAGGACGGCGAGACGTTGAGGGTGCGCGATGGTGACGGCCGGACGCTGATCTTCGCCCGAAAATAGCACCATGGCGGCTTTTTCCGCCGCTTATCTGGCGCAAGAGATTGTCGCCTGCGTATATGCTTGAATGATTGACAAGCGGCGTCTCTTCCGGTCCGCTTGCGCGCCATTCAGCCGAAGCGCAGGAACATGCCCAAGACCGACATCGCCCGCAGGGTCTACAACCACACCTGGAAGCTCGATCCGATCGTGCGCAGCCTGCTCGACACGGATTTCTACAAGCTTTTGATGCTGCAGATGATCTGGGGGGTGTATCGCAACGTCGACGCCACCTTCTCGCTCATCAACCGGGCGACATCGGTCAGGCTTGCCGACGAGATCGACGAGCAGGAGTTGCGCGCCCAGCTCGATCACGCGCGGACCCTGCGCTTCACCAAGAAGGAGATGATCTGGCTGGCCGGCAACACCTTCTACGGCCGCAAGCAGATCTTCGAGCCGGATTTCCTGGCCTGGCTGGAGAACTTCCGTTTGCCGGAATACGAGCTTTCCCGGCGCGACGGCCAGTACGAGCTGCATTTCCACGGCCGCTGGCACGACACGACGATGTGGGAGATCCCCGCGCTCGCCATCATCAACGAGCTACGCAGCCGCGCCGCGCTGAAATCGATGGGACCGTTCGCGCTCGACGTCACCTATGCCCGCGCCAAGGCCAAGGTCTGGGAAAAAGTCGAGAAGCTGAAGAAATATCCCGACCTGCGCATCTCCGATTTCGGCACACGGCGGCGGCACTCCTTCCTGTGGCAGCGCTGGTGCGTCGAGGCGCTGAAGGAAGGCATCGGCGCGTCCTTCACCGGCACGTCGAACGTGCTGCTGGCCATGGATACCGATCTCGAGGCGCTCGGCACCAATGCCCACGAACTGCCGATGGTGCGCGCGGCTCTGACGACGACCGACGACGAATTGCGCGCCTCGCCCTATCAGGTGCTTCAGGACTGGCAGCGCTATTATGGCGGCAACCTGCTGATCGTGCTGCCGGACGCATTCGGCACCGCCTCATTCCTGCGCGACGCGCCCGACTGGGTGGCCGACTGGACCGGTTTCCGCCCCGACAGCGCCCCGCCGATCGAGGGCGGCGAGCGGATCATCGATTGGTGGCGCGCCCACGGCCGCGACCCGCGCGACAAGCTGCTGATCTTCTCGGACGGTCTCGACGTCGACACCATCGTCAAGGCCTATCTGCATTTCAGCGGCAAGGTGCGGATGTCGTTCGGCTGGGGAACCAACCTCACCAATGACTTCAAGGATTGCGCGCCCGCCCACAACGATGCACTCAGGGCGATTTCGCTCGTCTGCAAGGTGACGAGCGCCAACGGCCGCCCGGCCGTGAAGCTTTCGGACAATCCGGAGAAAGCGACGGGAGATCGGGCGGAAATTGCCCGTTACCTGCGCGTGTTCGGGGAGGAAGCGCGCGTTCGCCACCGGGTCGAGGTCTGAAAGCCGGCCAGCACAATCGCGCTTTTTTGCCCGGCCGCGCCGCGCTATGGTCGTTGACGCCCGGAGCGGTGCCGATGCGGTGCGAGCCGGCTGAAACGATGGAGAATGCCATGCGCATGACCGCCGCCGCAGTCCTTTTTCTTACGCTTCCGGCCACGGCCTCGGCCGGCTGCTTCGAAAATCTGGGCGTCACCGGCTGCACGCATCTCGAAACCTTCAGCCGCGCGGATCTCGGCGGGCTGTCGTGCCAGAACCTGTGGTACGTGCGCAACTCGATCTACAACGATAACGGCTATTGCTTCAAAACCCAGGCCGGAAAGGCCGAGTTCGACAATTCCGCCTGTTTCGTCCGCGATACGTCGAAGCTGCGCTTCAACAAGCACGAGCAATCCAATATCGACCGCATCGTCCGGATCGAGAAGCAGAAGGGCTGCCGCGCGCCCTGAAATCGCTCCGCCCGCTCGCGCCCTATCAGTCGAGCCTTTTGCCCGCGCGGAGAAATCCGTCTGCGAGCAGGCGTATCTTCCGTTCGACTTCTCGCCATTCGCCGGCAAGCTCCGGCGGCATGCGATAGGTCAGGCTGAGATCGTTGCCGAGATGGATGTCGCGTTCGCAAGGCGCCAGCGATTCCCTTGCCGTCTTGCCGGCAAGGCATCGCATGACGAACGGCTCGCCTGCCTCGTGCGAGACCACCAGAACTTCATCGACATAGCCTGAATTCTCGGAAAAGCGGTGGATGCCGAGCCCGCCCGGCCCCGGTCGCGCCTCATCCTCGATCAGGTTGCGGTAGATCGGTTCGAAGCGGCTCGTCATGTCGCGCGACATCATTCGCGGTTCGAAGGACAGGAACAGGATGCTGCGTTCGCCGCCGACATGGTTGAAAGCTTCGCTCGCGGCGCTGCTGTATCCGTCCATCTGCGGCCAGCGAACATAAAGGTCGAGCCGGCTGGCCTCGCCGTTGCGTCGCGCCGCCTCGAACCGGATCATGTTGCCGGGAACGACGAGAGCATCCTTGCCGATGACGATTTCGCGCAGCGCCCTGTCGTCGCTGTGGCCGCCCATGGCAATGCTGTTTCCGGCCCATTTTCCGAGAAGGCTGATGCCGAGGGATGCAAGGGCGAGGAAGCAGAAGACGTAAAACACCTTGAGCACGAAGCTGGCGCGCAGGACCTGCGGCACAGGCCCGTCGGCATGTTCGGCAGCGACCGTTGGCAAGGCAGGCGACTCCATGATCCTCTGTCGTGACAATGCGGCGTCATGGTAAATGCCCGGTAAATGCCGGGATGGCGGCGCTGCATGCCTTGCCTCGGCGCGACCCCTGCCTCTATGGATAGGCAACGACAATGGAGGATCGCGTCATGCCGGTTTATTCGCTCGACGGAACAGCGCCGCAGATCGACACCGCCGACGATGTCTGGATCGCGCCCGACGCGCATGTCATCGGCAAGGTCAGGCTCGGGCACGAAGTCGGCATCTGGTTCGGCGCGGTGCTGCGCGGCGACAATGAGACCATCGCCATCGGCGCGCGCTCCAACGTACAGGAACATACGATGATGCACACCGATCCGGGCTTTGCGCTCACGGTGGGCGAAGGTTGCACCATCGGCCACCGCGCCATCCTGCATGGCTGCACCATCGGCGACAATTCGCTGATCGGCATGGGCGCGATCGTGCTCAATGGCGCGAGGATCGGCAACAATTGCCTGGTCGGCGCCGGGGCGCTGGTCACCGAAGGCAAGGTGTTCCCCGACAATTCGCTGATCGTCGGCTCGCCGGCGCGCGCCGTGCGCGAGCTCGACGTCGCGGCGGTCGAACGGCTGAAACTGTCGGCGCAGGTCTATGTCGCCAACGCCAGACGGTTCAGGTCGGGCCTGAAAGAGCTCTGATCTAGCGGGACGGGGCGCAACCTCTCGCATCGGACCGCGTTCCTTGCGAGGGAGACGGGAACCTTTGCGAATCGTTTTGATTCCGTCACCAAACCCGATTAATGGCCTGAAGCGAAGCTGAACCAAGGGCCTAAGCAAAGCTAATCGAGCCGGCAAGGGAGACGATCCTGGACAAGCCGCATGACCTGCAGCCGGAAGACCTGTCGCCGGAACACGATGAGCGCCCCCGTGGCGATGCGGGCACCCAGCGCAACGATGCCGCCGCGTCGATCTACGACGAATCCGGCGTTGTCCGTCCGTCATTCCTCGCCCATGTCGGCGCCGCGATCGCCGACCGCGATACGCTGACGCTGCGCCACGACGTCGGCGCCCTGCACGAATCGGAAGTCGGCGACCTGCTCGAGGCGCTGTTGCCGGAGCAGCGCCATGCCCTCGTCGGGCTGATGGGCAAGGATTTCGATTTCTCCGCGCTGACCGAGGTCGACGACAAGATCCGCCTCGACATCGTCGAGGCCCTGCCCGACGAGCAGATCGCGCAGGCGGTGCAGGAACTCGATTCCGACGACGCCGTCTACATCCTCGAAGACCTCGACGACGACGACCGCGAGGCGATCCTCGCCAAGCTGCCCTTCACCGAGCGGGTCCGGCTGCGGCGGGCACTGGATTATCCCGCCGAGAGCGCCGGCCGGCGCATGCAGACCGAGTTCGTCGCGGTGCCGCCATTCTGGACCGTGGGCCAGACCATCGACTACATGCGCGAGGACCAGAACCTTCCGGAATCCTTCAGCCAGATTTTCGTCATCGACCCGACGTTTCGGCTGCTCGGCGCCATCGATCTCGACCGCATCCTGCGCACCAGGCGCGACGTCAGGATCGAGGAGATAATGCATGAGACGCGGCATGCCATCCCGGTCACGATGGACCAGGAAGAAGCGGCGCAGGAATTCGAGCAGTACGACCTTCTCTCGGCCGCCGTCGTCGACGAGAACGAGCGTCTCGTCGGCGTCCTGACCATCGACGACGTGGTCGACGTCATCCAGCAGGAAGCCGCGGAAGACCTCATGCGCCTCGGCGGCGTCGGCGACGAGGAACTGTCGGACAGCGTGCTGGCCGCATCGCGCTCGCGCGTGCCGTGGCTGATGGTCAATCTGGTCATGGCCTTCCTTGCCGCGTCGGTCATCGGCCTGTTCGACGCCACTATCCAGGAGATCGTGGCGCTGGCGGTGCTGATGCCCATCGTCGCTGGAATGGGCGGCAATGCCGGCTCGCAGACCATGACGGTGACGGTGCGCGCGCTGGCGACCAAGGATATCGACATCTACAATGCCGGCCGCATCATCCGCCGCGAAATCGGCGTCGGCCTGCTGAACGGCGCGATATTCGCCACGCTGATCGGCATCGTCGCCGGCTTCTGGTTTGAAAACCCGCCGCTCGGCGGCATCATCGCCACCGCGATGGTCATCAACATGCTGGTGGCGGCGCTGGCCGGCATCCTGATCCCACTGCTCCTCGACCGCTTCGGCGCCGACCCGGCCGTCGCCTCGGCCGTCTTCGTCACCACGGTCACGGATGTGGTCGGCTTCTTCGCCTTCCTCGGCCTCGCCACATGGTGGTTCGGCTTCCTCTGAAGCGGCGGCACCTGTCCGATCATCGGCCATCCCCGGCCGTTTACCCTTCGGCAACCGTGTGAATTGACTTTTACGTAAATGCCGTGCCAAATCCTGTAACAGATTCATGACAGGATGCCGCAATGCGGGAATATTACACCATCACCGAACTGACCCGCGAGTTCGACATCTCGACCCGCACCTTGCGTTTCTACGAAGACGAAGGTCTGGTCGCGCCGGTGCGGCGTGGGCGCACGCGGCTGTTCAGGCCGTCCGACCGCCATCTGATCAAGCAGATCATGCGCGGCAAGCGGCTCGGTTTCTCGATCAACGAGATTCGCGAAATCATCCAGATGTACCGCGAGCCCCCGGGAGAGGTCGGCCAGTTGAAGCTGATGATCAAGCGCATCGACGAGAAGCGCGACGATCTGCGCCAGAAGCGCCGCGATCTTGAGGAAACGCTGGCCGAGCTCGACAATGCCGAGGAAGCCTGCGTCGAGCGCCTGGCCGAGCTCGGCGTCAACACCTGAACCGCACGTGGCCTGAACCGTTTCCGAGCTTCACGGCAACATGGAAACCGTCTTGGTGTTTGGTCTGAAGCGGTCCCAAACGGAAAACCGCTTCGCACCCTTCGCGTCACTGTCCTACAGCCAGCGGCGAACTTTCTTCCGGTAGTCGCGGTATTTCTTGCCGAAACGCGCTTCGAGGTGCTTTTCCTCGCGCTCGATGGCGAGCTTGGTCGTGGCATAGGCGGCGACCGGCGCGAGAACGAGAAACCACGCGATGCCAGCGATCAGGCCGGTGCCGATCATCAGCATCGTGTTGCCGAGATAGATCGGGTTGCGGGTGAACGAAAACGGTCCCGACGACACCAGATGGTCCGAGCCGCGATTCGGCATGATCGTGGTCCTGGCGCGGCGCATTGCCCGCATGGCCGCGATGTCGATGGCGATCGCGCCGGCGACAACCAGCCAGCCGACCGCGAACAGGAATTCGGAGAACGGCGCGGGCAGCCACGGCGCCGGCAAAATCCAAAAATGCAGCAAAATGGCCAGCGCCGCAGCCGCCAGATAGATCATCGGCGGCCATGGCAGGCTGTTCGGCCTTTCCTCGATCCTGCTCATTGCGCTTCCCCCTCGCTGCCGGAGCCTTCTGCCGCGAACGTGCACGCCAGGACGATTTCCTGCAAGCGCCGCGATGTCTCGTTGTCCGGCGTTCCGGCATAGACGGCGTCGAAGCGGCCCTCGCCGACCAGTTCATCGAGCACGCAGATGCAGTAGCCCGCGCAGAAGCGGGCGTCATGCGATGCTTCGCACTGGGCGATGCAGGCCTGGGTGAACTGGACGTCACGCGGCGTCTGCGCCGCCGGAACCAGCTGCGAGAACAGCCAGAGGCTTGCGATCAGCACCGGTTGGTGCACCAGATAGACGCCCAGGCTATGGCGGCCGGCCCAGCGCAGCGGCCGGGTCGGCTCCGACAACGAAATCCGCGCCATGCGCCGGAACAGTCCGCCAGCCTCGGCAAGGCGCGCGGCCGCGATTCCGAACAGAACCGCAGCGAACCATGGAAACAGCGGCACATAGTCGTTGGACCGCGGATGCACGCTGGACAGGCCGACCCACCACAGGCCCGGATGGTCGAGGACCTCGCTGCGCAGGAACTGGGGCGCGGCCGCGACCATCACCGCGAGACATATGGTCAGCAAGGCAGGCAGGCGCAGGAAGGCAAGGCCGAGAAGGCTGGCAAGCGCGATCTGATGCAGGATACCAAAGAAAATGAAGCCGCCGGGCACGACCAACCATGTCACGGCGGAAATCGCGGCGGCCGCAGCCGCCACCATGGCCAGGCGCTTCAGAAACGGCGCCCAGCGAACCCCGCGCGCATGCGCCAGATAGAGGCTGACGCCGACAAGGAACAGAAAGCTCGAGGCGATGGCGCGGGCGAACAGCTTCCAGCCGTCTTCGGCGGTCATCCCCGGCAGGGCGTAGCCGAAGAATTCGAGGTCCCAGGCGAAGTGGTAGACCGCCATCGCCGCGAGCGCGACGCCGCGCGCCAGATCGATGATCTCAAGCCGCGGTCTGTCGCTCTTGGATTGCTGCACAGGCATTCACCGACTCGAAAAGCTCAGCCCCTGCCCGCTGCATTAGCATGAAAGCGGCCGCGTCCGCCAAACGCGGGCGCGGTGCCTATTCGAGATCGACGTCGAGGATCGCCATCGAGAAATTGTAAGACAGGTCGCCATCGTCGTCGTCCTTGAAGACGATGCCGAGGAATTCCTCACCGAGATAGACCTCGCACGAATCGTCCTTGCGCGGCCGCGCCTTGACCTGAAGCTGGGGGTTCTGGAACGTACGCTTGAAGTAGGCGTCGAGCTTCCTGATTTCTTCGGGTTTCAAACCTGTTCTCCGGGACGGCTGTGGGATGGGAGGGCGCATGTGGCATGGCCGGGACAGCCATGTAAAGGCCGGGCGCTGCCTTTCGCAGCCGATGCACAGGACAGGACCGGCAGCTCTCAGCTTTCCCCGCTGAGCAGCTGATCCATCGCCCGCGAGGGTTCATCGCATCCGGTCTCGCCGACGATGCGGGCGGGAACGCCGGCCACGGTGCGGTTGTTCGGCACCGATTGCAGCAACACCGAGCCGGCGGCGACACGCGAGCAGGAGCCAACCTCGATATTGCCGAGAATGGTGGCGCCCGCCCCGATCAGCACGCCATTTCCGATCTTGGGATGGCGATCGCCGGTCGCCTTGCCGGTGCCGCCGAGGGTGACGCCGTGAAGCAGCGAGACATTGTCGCCAACGACCGCGGTTTCGCCGATGACCAGGCCGGTGGCGTGGTCGATGAAGATGCCCTTGCCGAGGCGCGCCGCCGGATGGATGTCGGTCTGGAAGATCGCCGAGGAACGGCTTTGCAGGTAAAGCGCGAAATCCCTCCGTCCCTCCTGCCACAGCCAGTTGGCGAGGCGATGGGTCTGGATGGCGTGAAAGCCCTTGAAATAGAGGATGGGCATCAGGAAACGGTCGCAGGCGGGGTCGCGGTCGTAATAGGCCTGAATGTCGATGCGAACGGTCGCGCCCCAGTCCGGGGCATCGCGCAGCATCGCCTGATAGGTCTGGCGGATCAGGTCGGCGCCGAGATCCGGGTGATCGAGCCGCTCGGCGATGCGGTGGACGACCGCATCCTCGAGGCGATCGTGGTTCAGCACCGTGGCATAGATGAACGCCGCCAGCAGCGGATCGTTCTCCACCGCTTCCGCTGCCTCGCGCCGGACGGCGCTCCAGATCGGATCGACCGGCTTCAGCGTGTTGTGCCTGACCGCGTTTGCGCCGCTCATCGGATGTTTCCTTCTCAAACGCCTTGCTTCGGCGACCGGCGAACCATAATCCAAAAGCAAGGTCAACCAAACCGCATTTTGCTTAACGCGGATTCAATGGGACGGATGCAGCCTCGATGAGCAAAAATGGGCAAACCGGTTTTCTCAGGACCGCCTCGCGCGACAACGGCGTCGTTGCCGTCACCATCGACCGCCCGGCGCGCAAGAACGCGATGACGCAGGCAATGTGGCGTGAAATGGCGGCGCTGTTCGCCGCGTTCGCGGACGACGGCTCGGTGCGCGCGGTGGTTCTTCGCGGCGAAGGCGGCGACTTCTGCGCCGGCGCCGACATCGGCGAGTTCGAGACGGTGCGCGGCAACGCCCATAGCGCCCGCGCCTACGAAGCCGACAACTCGGCCGCGTTCGCGGCGATCCGCAACTGTCCCGTCCCGACCATCGCCGCGATCGGCGGCATCTGCTTCGGCGGCGGCTTCGGCCTCGCAGCCTCATGCGACATCAGGATAGCTTCCGCCGATGCCGTCTTCAGCGTGCCGGCCGCCAGGCTGGGCCTTGCCTATCCCGTCGACGCCATGGCCGACATCGTCCATTCCGTGGGGCCGCAGGTCGCCAAATACATGACCTACTCGGCCGCCCGCCTTGATGCGCCGGCCGCGCGCGGCGCCGGTTTCCTGCTTGAAATCGTCCCGCCAGACGAGATCGAGCCGCGCGCCGAACAACTCGCGGCCATCATCGCGACCAATGCGCCGCTGTCGATCAGGGCATCGAAAGCCGCGATCAATGCCGTGTTGAGCGGCGACAACGCAGAGATCGCCGGCGCGATCGCGCTGGGCGATGCGACGTTCGAGAGCGCGGATTACGCGGAAGGCCGCGCCGCCTTTCGTGAAAAGCGCCCTGCCCGGTTTTCGGGAAACTGAAAGCCCTCGCCCAGCAACAGCCTTCGCACATTTCGGGTGGACATAACAGGAACATGACCTAGCCTAGGGCGATGTTGACGATTCCCAATCTGAAAGCCCGCCATCATCTGATTGCGCTGTCGGGCCTGTCCGCCGCGGCTCCGCCCCTGCGCAAGGCGCAACTCCTGCAAACCATCCACGCGCTCGGTTTCGTTCAGGTCGACAGCGTCAACGTGCTGGAGCGAGCCCACCATCACATCCTGTTCTCGCGCGGGGCCGGCTATCGCCGCGCCGATCTCGCGGCACTCGTCGAGAAGGACAGGAGCCTGTTCGAGAACTGGACCCATGATGCCTCGATCATCCCGTCCAGCTTCTTTCCCTACTGGAAACATCGTTTCGACCACGAGAAGACAAGGCTGCGCAGCCGCTGGAAAGGCCATTTCGCGTCCGAGAATTTCGATGCCGACATTGCCCGCGTCCATGACCGGATCGCCCGCGACGGGCCGGTCCGGGCGCGCGACTTCGAAGGCGACAAGCCGAGCAGCGGCTGGTGGGACTGGCATCCTTCGAAAGCCGCGCTCGAATATATGTGGCGCACCGGCGAACTGGCGATCACCCGGCGCGAGGGCTTCCAGAAGGTCTACGACCTGACCGAGCGGGTCATTCCGGCCGGGGACTTTCGGGCGGAAGTGGATCGCGCGACATTCATCGACTGGGCCTGCCGGCAGGCACTTTCCCGGCTCGGCTTCGCCACGCGCGGTGAGATCGCCGCCTTCTGGGCGCTGGTCACGCCTCAGGAAGTGGAAGAATGGATCGCCGTGAACCGCGCCGAACTTGTGCCGGTGAGGGTCGAGACCGTGGACGGGGCAAAGCCGCGCACCGCCTTCGCCCTGCCCGGCGCGGCCGAGGCGGCTCTCGATGCGCCGGCCCCGCCCGACAAGGTCCGCATCGTCAGCCCGTTCGATCCGCTGATGCGCGACCGGGCGCGGATGGAGCGCCTGTTCGGTTTTTCCTATCGCATCGAGATTTTCGTGCCCGAAGCGAAACGCCAATACGGCTACTATGTCTATCCGGTGCTGCGGGGCGACCGCGTCGCGGGGCGCATCGACGTCAAGACCGACCGCGAGCGCGATGCGCTCGTCGTCCGCGCCTTCTGGCCCGAGAAAGGAATTCGGATTTCCAGGGTGTTGCAGGTGAAACTTGAAGCCGAGCTGGAGCGGCTGCGGCGGTTTTCCGGCACCGGAAGGGTCGAATTCATCGATCGCTGGCTGCGCGAGGCTTAGCCGCTATTTCACAACCGCCACGCTGGCGAGCCAGTCGCGGAACGCGGTGAAGCCGGGAATGCCGGCGCTGCGCCCGGGATAGATCAGGGAATAGGGCGCGCCGACCACAAGGCGGCGACCAGAAGCCAGAACGAGCCGGCCAGCGGCGATCTCCGCCTCCGCCAGCACCTGCGGCACCAGCGCGACGCCAAGGCCGGATATGGCTGCGCTGATGACCATGTCGAACTGCTCGAACCGGTCGCCGCGCAGCACCGAACGTGCATCGATGCCGGCATCGCGGAACCAGTCGAGCCACAGGCTCGGCCGCGTCGTCTGCTGCAATAGCGGCAGGCGCGCCAGCTGCTCGTCGGCCAGTTCGCCCCCTCTCCCGCCGTCACGTCCTTCCAGCAGCGCGGGCGCGGCGACGACCACGAGCTGCTCGTCCATCAGCGCCATCATCTCGGCATCGGCCGACCGCATGTCGGAGCGCTGGATGGCGGCGTCGAACGGGTCGGCGTCGAAATCGACGGCTTCGAGGCGTGAAACGATGTCGAAGGTGACGTCAGGCGCCAGAGCGCGGAAATCCTTCAGCCGCGGCGTCAGCCAGATCTTGGCGAAGGTGGGCAGCACGGCAAGGCGCAGTATTTTTGCATGGCCGCCGAAGGCCATCACCGTCATCGCCGCCTGGCCGAGTTCAGCAAGTATGCTGTCGGCGTCGCGATGGAAGGCGCGACCCGCCTCGGACAGCACCAGGCGTTGCTTGACCCGGTGGAAAAGCCGCACCCCCAGCCTTTCCTCCAGCGTGCCGAGCGAGCGGCTGACCGCGCTTTGCGTCAGGTTGAGCTCGCCAGCGGCGCGCGTCGCCGAACCGGTGCGGGCACAGGCGCAGAAAGCGTGCAACTCGTTGATGGTCGGGAGGTAGGCATAGCGCATCAGGGCTTATATCATGAGCGTTCCTCATTACCATTCGATTATTGCTTGCTGGCGGCCGGCGCGCGCGCATGATAGGTGCCTCGGCGAAGTCGACAGGATGGAGGAAAGAGACATGGCCGCCGGAGCCGATTCAGGCATGAAGCCGTTTTCGTGGAACGATCCGTTCCTTCTTGACGATCAACTGACCGAGGATGAGCGGCTGATCAGGGATTCGGCTGCCGCCTTTGCCGCCGAGAGGCTCGCGCCAAGGGTGCAGGAAGCATATCTCGAGGAAAAGACCGATCCCGCCATCTTTCGCGAGATGGGTGAGGCCGGCCTGCTCGGCGTGACCATTCCGGAAGAATATGGCGGCGCGGCCGCGGGCTACGTTTCCTACGGGCTGGTGGCGCGCGAGGTCGAGCGCATCGACAGCGGCTATCGCTCGATGATGAGCGTGCAGTCGTCGCTGGTCATGCATCCGATCTTCGCCTATGGCAGCGAGGAGCAGCGCAAGAAATATCTGCCGAAACTCGCCTCCGGCGAGTGGATCGGCTGCTTCGGCCTGACCGAGCCGGATGCCGGCTCCGACC
>JBLJBS010000115.1:0-8005 GCA_047637695.1 Aquamicrobium sp.
GCGGTGCTTCATCTCGCGCGCCGCCTTGTTGGTGAAGGTGACGGCGAGGATCTGCGAAGGAAAAGCCAATCCCTGGCTGAGGATATGGGCGATGCGGGTGGTCAGAACCCGCGTCTTGCCGGTGCCGGCGCCGGCCAGCACCAGTACCGGCCCTTCGGTCGTCTCGACCGCCTGCCGCTGCTCGGCGTTCAGCCCGGCAAGATAGTCCGGCTGCGGCCGGTTGCCGGCGCGCGCCGCCATGGCGCGCGCGGCCAGTCCGCCGCCCTGGCGTGGCTGCGCATCCTGCGGCCCCTCGTCGAAGAAGGGGATATCGTCGGGGAAAACGGACATTTGTTCTGGAATGTAGTGATTCGGGCGCGAAAGACCAGAAGCCGCCGCCTCCCGCCTGTCTCAACCTGCCGGCTTGCGCCGCATGGCAATGCTGCGCCCGGCGCGCGCCGGTTGCGGCAGGGCGGCATGCGCGGCCGCCATTTGCGAGATGCGGGCCAGCACGTCGTCGGGGAAGGTGGTCACTTTCGGACCGCTCATGTCGATGTGCAGCGCCAGGGTCTCGGCTGTCGCCGCCAGCCATCCGTCCTCGTGGCGCATTTCCTGAAAGACGCGCAGGCGTTTCTCGTCGTATTCCAGAATCTGGAAGCTGCAGCGGACGCTGTCGCCGGCGTGCAGCTCGCGGATGTAGCACACGTGCAGTTCGGCCGTGTAGAAGGTCAGCCGGCGTTCCTGCGTATAGGCGAAACCCATGCCGAGCGACTCGAAAGCGTCGTCGACGCTGCGGTCGAACAGAACGGCGTAATAGGCCATGTTGAGATGGCCGTTGTAGTCGATCCAGTCCTTCTCGATCGAATGCGGGCGCGACATGAACAGCGTCGGCTCCGGCGTGGAGGGCGACTGGGGGGTCGACTGGGGGGTCGATTGGGGGTTCGACATGCAAGGCCTCCCTCTTTGTCGCGGCCCGACATGCTGGACAAAGCGGCCGCCATCTGCACATTTCTTGCCATCGGGGATAGAAGAAAGGTTGGTCGCGCACAAGCTGGTGATGACGCTGGCGCGCGATGCGACGACGAGGGAATGGGCACGAGATGGCGCTGGCCGATCTTCAGCAGGTTGTACGGAACGAGGACGGCATCGCGACGGTCCTCGGAATATTGGCGCAACGGTTCGGCGAGCGCTTCCAGACCGGACAGGCGATCCGCGCCCAGCACAGCCACACGACGACCTATCTTCCCTCGCAGGCGCCGGACGGCGTGGTCTTCGCGCGGACGACCGAGGAGGTGCGGGACGTGGTGCTCGCCTGCTCCGCCCACCGGGTCCCGGTCATTCCCTTCGGCACCGGCACCTCGCTCGAAGGCCATGTCAACGCGCCGGGCGGCGGCATATCGATCGACCTTTCCGGCATGAACGCCATCCTCGCCGTCCATGCCGAGGACCTCGACGTCACCGTCGAGGCCGGCGTCACCCGGCAGGATCTGAACACCTATCTGCGCGATACCGGGCTGTTCTTCCCGATCGATCCCGGCGCCAATGCCAGCCTCGGCGGCATGGCCTCGACCCGCGCTTCCGGCACCAATGCCGTGCGCTACGGCACGATGCGGGAAAATGTCCTGTCGGTGAAGGCGGTAATGGCCGACGGCAGCATCGTCAGGACCGCGGGGCGGGCGCGTAAGTCGTCCGCCGGCTATGACCTGACCCGGCTTCTCGTCGGCGCCGAAGGCACGCTTGGCATCATCACCGAACTGACGGTCAGGCTCTACGGCATTCCGCAGGCGATCTCCGGCGGGGTCTGCCCGTTCCCGGATGTCGATTCGGCATGCAGGGCGGTGATCGAGACCGTGCAGATGGGCGTTCCCGTGGCGCGCATCGAGCTCATCAACTCGCTCGGCATGCGCGCGTTCAACAATTACTCGAAGCTTGGCTTTGCCGAGACGCCGTGCCTGTTCGTCGAGTTTCACGGCACCGAAGCCGGTGTTGCCGAACAGGCCGAGACTTTCGGCGAGATCGCCGCCGGCCATGGCGGCGGACCCTTCCAGTGGACGACCGATGCCGAGGAGCGCACCCGGCTGTGGAAAGCGCGTCACGACGCCTATTGGGCAGGGATGACATTGCGTCCCGGGGCGCGGGCGCTCTCGACCGATGTCTGCGTGCCGATCTCGCGGCTGGCCGAATGCATCGTCGAGACCGAGGCCGACATCGCCGCCTCCGGCCTCGTCGCGCCGATCGTCGGCCATGTCGGCGACGGCAATTTCCATGTTCTCGCGCTGATGGACATGGACGATCCCGGGGAAGTCGAGGCCGTCGAGGCGTTCGTCGCCCGGCTCAATCTGCGTGCCATCGCCATGGACGGCACCTGCACCGGCGAGCACGGCATCGGCCAGGGCAAGGTCGCTTTCATGACACGCGAGCTCGGTCCCGGCGTCGAGGTGATGCGGGCGATCAAGCAGGCGCTCGATCCCGACAACATCATGAACCCGGGCAAGGTGCTGCCGGCGCGATGATGGGTGTCCTGCACGACGGGCGTGATCGGCCGGCCTGAGCGTTTGCCTCTTTGCCGCCAACGTGCTGAATACTCTTCCAATTGATTGAGGCAGGAATCGGCGGGAGAAAATGTGGCCCGGCTATTCGTCGCGATAGGCGGATTGATCGTGCTGGCGCTGACGGCGGCGCTGGTCGCGCCCTATTTCGTCGACTGGACCTCGTATCGTGCCGATTTCGAGCGCGAGGCCGGCCGCATCCTCGGCCGGCAGGTGACGGTACGCGGCGAGGCGACGGCGCGGTTGCTGCCGTTCCCCTCCGTCAGTTTCACCGATGTCGCGGTGGCCGGCGTCCGGCCCGGCGAGACGGCGATGACGGTCGAGACCTTCTCGATGGACGCCGAGCTCGCGCCGTTCATGCGCGGCGACATCCACATCTTCGACATGCGTCTGGTGCGGCCGCAGGTCTTCGTCGATCTGGCGCCGGACGGTGCGCTCGACTGGGCTGTGCGGCCTTCCGTGCCGGTCGACGCCAGCCATATCTCGCTGGAAAAGCTTACCGTCACCGAAGGCAGGGTCGAGCTGCGGCATGCCGCGAGCGGTCGAACCCACCGCCTGACGGAGGTCAATGCCGACATTTCGGCGCGCGCGCTAACAGGGCCATGGCGGATGGACGGGTCGCTCCGGCTCGACGGCATGAAGATCGCGCTCGGCGTTTCAACCGGGCAGGCGGATGGCGCGGGCGGCATGCGCCTGAGGGTGCAGGCGAGGCCGGAACGCTATGCGCTTACCCTTGAAAGCGACGGCAATGCCCGCATCGAGGATGGTCGCGCGCTCTATTCCGGCCAGTTCCGGCTGAACGCTCCGGTCGCCTCCGATCCGGCAGCGCCGGGCGAGAGCCGGGAGCCGCCGCTCTATCGGCTTTCCGGGTCGTTCAATCTCGACCATGCGGCATTGACGGTCGACGCCTTCCGTTTCGAAACCGGCACGGTGCAGGACCCTTATGTCGCGGAAGGGAACGCGGCGTTCGATCTCGGCGCCGCGCCGCGGTTCCTTGTCCGGGCCGATGGCGCGCAGATAAGGTTCGGCGATGACGCCACGCAGGCCGGGGGGCGGTTCGATCTGCGGCAAAGGCTGGCCGGCCTCAACGAATTTCTGATCGACGCGCCGCGCCCGACCATCCCCGGCCGGATCGAGATCGCGCTGCCGGCGGTCGTGGCCGGCGACACCACCGCGCGCGACGTGCATTTGTTCGCCGAGCCCTCGGAGACGGGCTGGAGCATCGCGTCTCTCGGCGGCACGCTGCCCGGCCGGACCACGCTCGAAGCCAGCGGCGAGCTTGCCGTCGGCGAGGCGCTTCGTTTCGACGGATCGCTGCTGCTTGCGGTCGGCCAGCCTTCGGGCTTCGCGGCTTGGCTGGCGCGCGATGTCGACGACGCCATCCGCCGCCTGCCGGCCGCCGGGTTCAGCGCCGATGTCGCGTTATCGCCGGAAAGCCAGATATTCAGCAATCTCGAACTGGTGCTGGGCGAGGCGAAGTTTCGCGGCAAGGCCGAAAGCCGTACGCCGGCCGGCCTGAAGCCGTCGCTGGCGCTGACGCTCGACGGCGACAGCCTCGATGTCGAGGGCATGGCTGCTTTCGCCTCGTTGTTCGTCGGGCAGGGTGGCGAGGCGCGCCTGGCCGAGCGCGATGTCGAGCTGGAGATTACCGCCGGCCCGGTCTCGGCTGCCGGGCTGGAGGCCGAAACGCTCGACACGGCGCTGCGCCTGAAGGATGGCAGGCTGGAAATCGACCGTCTCGCCATCGGCGGCCTTGCCGGCGCCAATATCAGCGCCACCGGGACGCTCGGCCGCCTCTCCGCCCCGTTTGCGGGCGAGATCGACGCCAGTCTTATCTCCGCCGATCTCGAGCCGCTGTTTGCCGTTCTCGCGGCACGGTTTCCCCAGAGTTCCGTTGCCGGCGGGATGGCCCGCCGCGCGGCCTCCTATCCGGGTCTGCTGGAAGACGCGACGATCCAGGTAAAGGCGCATGCCGCCACCGAGGGCAACGACGGCGAGACGAAGGGGGTTGTTCTCGACGTGTCGGGAGAGGCGGGCGGGACCGCCTTCACCCTTGCCGCAACCGCGCACGATCCCGATGCCGCGCCGATGACGGGACCGATTTACCTGAACGTCACCGTGCGCAACGACGATGCGGCGGCGCTTTACACGCTGTTTGGATTGCCGGCGCTGCCGCTCGGAATGGCCGGTCTGGTCGAAGTCAGCCTGTCCTTCGACGGCGTGCCAGAACAGGGAGGAAAGACGCGTCTCACCTTTGCCGGTGAAGGGCTGAACCTTGTCTTTTCGGGCGACGCGGGCATCAGGGAAGGCGCGCTTTCGGCCAGCGGCGAAGCGCTGGTCGAATCCGACGACATCGAGCCTTGGCTGGCGACGGCGGGAATCGGCCTGCCCGGCTTCGGGCTCGGCCTGCCGGTGAAGCTCGAAAGCCAGCTCGACATCGATGACGGCCTTCTTGTCCTGTCGGCCCTTCACGGGCAGGCGGCCGGTTCGGCGCTGAGCGGCGACATCAACGCCCAGCTTCGCGACGGGCTGCCGCACCTGACCGGGGCGGTGGCGCTCGGCAGTTTCGATCTCGCGCTCGCCGCCGAACTCGCGACCGGCCCGGGTGCGCTCGATGCCGATCTCGATGGCAGCTGGCCCGATGGCCCATTCGCTTCCTCGGTGGCGATGCCTTTCACCGCCGAACTGGATCTTTCCGCCGAGCAGATGGCTGCGGGTAGGCTTGCCGAGGCGCGGGATGCCCGCATGACGCTGAAGGTCGGGCGCGACGGTGTCGCCGTCGCCGACCTGCAGGCGTCTGTGTTCGGCGGGCAAGCCTCCGGCATCGTCGATTTCCGCAACGATGCGGGAACGGGCCTGTTTTCGGCCCAGCTTCGCCTCATTAGCGCCAATGCGCCGGCACTGCTTGGCGATGCCGGCCTGACCGGCACCGCCGATCTGACGGCCTCGCTCACCGCCAGCGGGAAATCCGTCGACGGCGTCATCGCCGCGCTTTCGGGTTCGGGCACGGTTTCGATGCGAGACCTGACGATTTCCGGGGTGGCGCCCGACGTGTTTCCCGATCTGATCGTCCGGGCAGACGCCGTCGGGGCGGAGATCGACGCGGGCGCGGTGGCGGAATTCGTCCCGCCGCTGGTGCGGGCGGGCAGTTTCGCGTCGCCCGGCGTCGATATCGCCTTCACGGTGGTCAACGGCGCGGTGCGGGCGCCGCCTTTCCGGTTGGAGACGCAAGGGGCTGCGCTGGCAGGCGAGGTCACCGCCGACCTTTCGCGGCGGACAGTCGGTGCCGAGGCGACGCTGACATTCGATCCGGGCCATGAAGCCGTTGCCGGCTCGGAGCCTGCCGTGCGGTTTTCGGCATCCGGCCCGACCGATGCGCTTCGTGTCGATGTCGACACCGTGCCGATGGCGCAGTTCCTGACCCAGCGGGCGCTGGAACTGGAACAGCAGCGGGTCGAGGCGATGCAGGCCGCGCTGATCGAAAAGCAAAGGCTGCGCAGGGAAGCGCGCTATTACGCGGCGCTCGATGCCGAACGCCAGCGCGCGGCCGAGGAAGCCCGCCGTGCGGCGGAAGAGGCGCAGCGCCTGGAGCAGGAACGCCTCCAGCACGAAGAAGAAGAGCGCCTGCGGCAGGAGGAGGCCGAGCGCCAGCGGCTCGAGGAGGCGGCGCGCGCCGAGGCCGAGCGCCAGCGCCGCGAGGAAGAGCTTCGCCGGCAGGAAGAAGAACGCCGCAGCGAGGAGGAGACCCGCCTGCGCCAGGCGCGGCAACAGGCGGCCGAAGCCGATGCAGAACGGCAAAGGCGGGAGGACGAGCAGTTGCGCGATGAGGTCGAGGCATTGCTGCGTGCGCGCGAGGCGGCGCCGGTGGCGGTTCCTTCCGACCGGCCAGCCGATGGTGTTTCGCCGGTCGAAGGCGCGCGGCCCGGCGAGCCCGAAGCGGCGGCCGCGACCCCCGAAGTGGTTCCCGTCACGCCGATGCCGGCGCCGCGCGACGCCTTGCCGGCCGAAGCGCCGCCGGCGCCGGTTCCTCAGCTTCCCGTCCCACGGCAGGACGTGGCGCCCGCACCTGACGCTTCCGCCGGTGGCGGCCTGTCGATCGACGGGCTGATGCGGGCGATCGGCATCGGCAGGTGATGTTGCACTCTGAGGTGCATGGTCAGTGCGGCGCGCGCGCCTTCAGCCATTCGAGAACATGAAGCCTGAGCGCTGACGACAGGTTGGTCTGGCGTGGGCGCGCCTGGTCGATCTCGCTGACAAGCGCGGCGATCGCCATGCCGCGAAGGGCTGCGATGCGGTCGAGTTCGTCGTGGAAGGGCTGTTCGAGCGAATAGGAGGTGCGGTGGCCACGTATCGAGACGGAGCGCTTGACAATGCCGCTCACTGCGTCTCGCCTTCGCCTGAAGCAGGGCTGCGTCTGTGGCCGTCAAGCGCTGCGCGCTCACGGTCCCGCTCGGTCGCGAGCGCATCCCTTTCGGCCCTGGTTCGGCCATGCAGGATGCGGTTTTCGTCAGCCCTGCGTTCTTTCTCGGCCCTGTCCCTGCGCTTGCGGGCGGTGCGGAGATTGACGATCTCGGCCATGGCGGAGAGCCGTTATTTCTTGCGGAAGGCGTCGAGCGAGACGACGTCGGCGGACTTGGCCGGCTCGCCGTTCTCCACGGCCTTGTCCGCCTTGTCGGCCTTGTCCGCCTTGTCGTCTGCCGCCTCTTCCTTGCGGGCGGCCGGCGCGATGATGGCGGGCTCGTCCTGCGTCCCGGATTCCGCCGTGGCGGTTTCCTCGTCGGTGGCGGGCTTGACGTCGAATTCGAGCTCGAAATTGACGGACGGGTCATAGAAGCCGCGCACGGCGGCGAAAGGAATTTCGAGCTTCTCCGGAATGTCGGAAAACGACAGCGAAACCTCGAAGCCGGCGTCGGTGACCTTCAGGTCCCAATACTGGAACTGGATCACGATGGTCATCTGGTCCGGATAGCGTTCGCGCAGGCGCGTCGATATCCGAACGCCGGGAGCGCCGGTCAGGAAGGTGATGAAGAAATGGTGGTTGCCCGGCAGGCCGGTGCGCGCCACTTCGCCCAGCACCTTGCGCATGACCCCGCGCAGCGCGTCCTGGGCAAGAATGTCGTAGCGGATGTGATCGTCAGCCATCGGGGCCGTTTCCCTGAATCTCGAAGGGCATGGTGTAATCGAGCTTCGCGCGCCCGTAAACCGGCTATAACGCCGCCGGGCCGAGGCCGGCGGGAATTGGCGCGGGTTTCGCATCGACCGGTGCACAAAAGCAGCAGGTCCGGATGACAAGAGGCCGCGGCAGGGGCAGAGCATGCCTCCCGAAAGTGGGAACCGGTTTCAGGATAAAGACATGCGGAAAACAGGGAACCAAAGCGCGGTAAAAGAAGCTGGAAGATCGCGCCGGGCTTTAGAATGGGAGAGGAAAGTGGAGGTTTCTGTTGCCAGGTACCTCCGAACCCCGCCTGAAGGTGCGA
>JBLJBS010000116.1:0-4447 GCA_047637695.1 Aquamicrobium sp.
CCGGCACCTATGCCGATTTCGGCGGCCTGACCTCGGCCGAGGCCGCGCGCATGGCGGTCGAGGATTTCGGCGCGGAAGGCAAGGGCATCAAGGTGGAGATCATCTCTGCCGACCATCAGAACAAGGCCGACGTCGCCTCGGCGCTGGCGCGGCGCTGGTTCGATGTCGACGGCGTCGACGCCATCGCCGATCTGACCAATTCGGCCGTGGCGATCGCGGTCAACACAATCGGCAAGGAGATGGGCAAGGTCACACTGATGACCGGTCCCGCCACCACCCGCCTCACCAACGAGGATTGCTCGCCCACCGGCTTCCACTGGGTGTTCGACACCTATTCGCAATCGGTCGGCACCGCCAAGTCGGTTCTCGAGCAGGGCAAGGATTCGTGGTTCCTACTGACGGCGGACTACGCCTTCGGCCACCAGATGGCGGCCGAGATCACGCGGGTGGTCGAGGCCGGCGGCGGCAAGATCGCCGGCAGCGTCAACCATCCGCTCGGCAGCCCGGACTTCTCCTCGTTCCTGCTTCAGGCGCAGGCGTCGGGGGCGCAGATCGTCGGCCTCGCCAATGCCGGCACCGACACCATCAACGCCATCAAGCAGGCGGGCGAGTTCGGCATTGCTCAGGGCGGGCAGAATCTCGCCGGTCTGGTCATCGTCATCTCCGACGTCCATGCGCTGGGCCTCGAGACGGCACAAGGACTGCTCGCCACCACCGCCTTCTACTGGGACCGCGACGACGCCAGCCGCGAATGGTCGAAGCGGTTCCAGGAAAAGACCGGCCGCATGCCGGGCATGGTGCAGGCCGGCACCTATTCGTCGGTGCTGCATTATCTGCGTGCCGTCGAGGCCGCCGGCACCGATGACGGAGCGACCGTCGCGGCGAAGATGAAGTCGACGCCGGTCGACGACTTCTTCGCGCCGGGCGGCGCCGTCCGCGCCGACGGCCGCCTGGTCAAGGAAATGTACCTTGTCGAGGTCAAGTCGCCGGCCGAATCCAGCGGCGAATGGGACTATTACAAGGTGTTGCGCACCATCCCCGCCGAGGATGCCGCGCAGCCGCTGGAACAGAGCGCCTGCCCGTTCGTCAAGGGCAATTGAGCCTTGCCGACGCGCCCGCCGATCCGGCCGGGCGCGTCGATTGCCACCCCGTCGCGGCCCATCGTATTTATACGAGCTTGTGCTGAGGCACGAGGTGGTGCAGTTTTCCTGTCATAAGGCAAAAAGCCTGATGGCCCAATGAAGGCCGAGCACTTCCCGGGAGGAGGGCTCATTCGACAATCCCGCGCCACTTTGGCGCGGCAGATGAGTATGAGGAAGGCATGGGGCAGGAGATCATCCTTTCTGCTGATGATTTGACGAAGGAGTTCCGCGGGTTTCACGCTGTTGAGGGTGTGGACCTGCGTGTTCGGCGCGGACAGATCCACGCTTTGATCGGTCCGAACGGGGCCGGCAAGACGACGTGCTTCAACCTTCTGACGAAGTTCCTGCCGCCGACGCGGGGGAAGATCAGCTACAAAGGCCAGGACATCACGTCGCTGTCGCCGGCCGACATTGCGCGGCTGGGGCTGGTGCGCTCGTTCCAGATCTCGGCGGTGTTCCCGCATCTGACGGCTTTGGAGAATGTGCGCATCGCGCTGCAGCGGCAGCGTGGGGACAGTTTCGATTTCTGGCGCTCGCAGAAGGTGCTGGCCGGCTTCGACGAGCGGGCGCGGGAACTGCTGGCCGATGTCGGGCTTTCGGCGTTCGAGGCGGTGCAGGCCGCCGACCTGCCTTACGGCCGCAAGCGGGCGCTGGAGCTGGCGACGACGCTGGCGCTGGAGCCGGAGATGCTGCTTCTGGACGAGCCGATGGCCGGTATGGGCCATGAGGACGTCGACCGCATCGCGGCGTTGATCAAGCGGATTTCGGCCAACCGCACCATCCTGATGGTCGAGCACAATCTGTCGGTGGTGGCGTCGCTGTCGGACACGATCACGGTGCTGGCCCGCGGCAAGGTGCTGGCCGAGGGCGACTACGCCACGGTGTCGAAGGACCCGCGGGTGATCGAGGCCTATATCGGAGCGGGACATGGCTAGTTTGTCTGGATCTGAGGCGGCGGGGGTTGCAACGAAGACGACACCGGCTTCGGCCCCGGCGCCGCTGCTCGACGTCAGGGGCCTGGAGGCCTGGTACGGCGAGAGCCATGTGCTGCATGGCGTGACGTTCGACGTGAAGCCGGGCGAGGTGGTGACGCTGCTGGGGCGCAACGGCGCCGGCAAGACGACGACGCTGAAGTCGATCATGGGCATATTGCCGAAGCGCAAGGGCTCGGTAACGTTCGAGGGCCGGGAACTGATGCATCTGCCGGCGCGGCATGTGGCGCGGGCGGGCATCGCCTTCTGCCCGGAGGAGCGCGGCATCTTCGCCTCGCTCGACGTGCGCGAGAACCTGATGCTGCCGCCCGAGGTCAAGCCGGGGGGCATGAGCGTCGAGCAGATCTTCGAGTTGTTCCCGAACCTGAAGGAGCGGCTGTCGAGCCAGGGGACGAAACTGTCGGGCGGCGAGCAGCAGATGCTGGCGATCGGGCGCATCCTGCGCACGGGGGCGAAGATGCTGCTGCTCGACGAGCCGACGGAGGGTCTTGCGCCGGTGATCATCCAGCAGATCGGCCGCACCATAGCAAGGCTGAAGCAGGAGGGCTTCACCATCGTTCTGGTCGAGCAGAACTTCCGCTTCGCCGCCACCGTCGCCGACCGCCACTACGTCGTCGAGCAGGGAAGGGTCGTCGACATGATCAGGAATGACGAACTCGACGCCAACATCGACAAGCTACACGCCTATCTCGGCGTGTGAACAAGAAAGGACCGGCGAGGCCGGCCGCAATGGAGGAGAAGACATCATGAAGAAGACAGGATTTCTGCTGGGCTCCCTCGCCGCGTCGCTGATGGCGGCGAGCGCGCTGGCCCCCGCCGCCTTCGCCCAGGACGTGACCGTCAAGATCGGCGTGCTCAACGATCGCTCCGGCATCTATGCCGACCTCGCCGGCGAAGGCTCGGTGATCGCCGCGCGTATGGCGGTCGAGGACTTCGGCGCCGAAGCCAAGGGCATCAAGGTCGAGATCGTCTCCGCCGACCACCAGAACAAGCCCGACGTCGCCTCGACGGTCGCGCGCCAGTGGCTTGATCAGGACGGTGTCAACGCCATCGTCGACGTTCCCACCTCCTCGGCGGCGCTCGCCGTCAACGAGATCGTCAAGGGCGCCAACGCCGTGTTCATCAATTCGGGCGCGGCCTCGTCCGACCTGACCGGCGCGGCCTGCTCGCCGCACACCGTCCACTGGACCTACGACACCTGGGCGCTGGCAAACGGCACCGGCTCGGCCATGGTGCAGACCGGCGGCGACACTTGGTTCTTCCTCACCGCCGACTACGCCTTCGGCCATGCGCTCGAGCGCGACACCTCGGCCGTGGTCGAGAAGGCCGGCGGCAAGGTCGTCGGCGCGGTGCGCCATCCCTTCCCGGGTACCGACTTCTCCTCGTTCCTTCTCCAGGCGCAGGCTTCCGGCGCCAAGGTGATCGGGCTGGCCAATGCCGGCGGCGACACCATCAACTCGATCAAGCAGGCGGCCGAGTTCGGCATCACGCAAGGAGGCCAGGCGCTGGCCGGTCTGCTGATCTTCCTCACCGACGTCCACGCGCTCGGCCTCGAGACCGCGCAGGGGCTGGTGCTGACCGAGAGCTTCTACTGGGACCTGAACGATGGCACCCGCGAATGGTCGGCCCGGTTCGAGAAGCTGGACGGCGACAAGCCGACCATGGTTCAGGCGGGCGTCTATGCCGGCGTGCTCCATTATCTCAAGGCCATCGAAGCCGCCAAGACCAATGAGGCCGATGCCGTCGTCGCCAAGATGAAGGAACTGCCGACCGACGATCCGCTGTTCGGCAAGGGCGAGGTCCGCGCCGACGGCCGCAAGATCCACGACATGTACCTGTTCAAGGTCAAGTCGCCGGATCAGTCGACCGGCGCCTGGGACTATTACGAGACGCTGGCGACCATCCCCGCCGACAAGGCGTTCCGTCCGCTCGCCGACGGCGGTTGCCCGCTGGTGCAGTAAAGGCAACGACCGGACGCGGCGCGCACCGGACCTTCCGGTGCGCGCCATTCTCGCAGCATCCTCGCCGGGACAAGAAGCATGTTCGAACTATTGGGAATCCCGCCGCAGGCGTTGTTTGGTCAGTTGTTGCTGGGCCTGATCAACGGGTCGTTCTACGCGATCCTTTCGCTGGGCCTGGCGGTCATCTTCGGCCTTCTGAACATCATCAACTTCGCCCATGGCGCGCAATATATGCTCGGCGCGTTCGTGGCGTGGATGCTGCTCAACTATCTCGGCATCGGCTACTGGTGGGCGCTCCTGATCGTGCCGCTCGTCGTCGGCGCCTTCGGCATCGTGCTCGAGCGGCTGATGA
>JBLJBS010000117.1:0-40655 GCA_047637695.1 Aquamicrobium sp.
CCGAGGACATCATCTTCGATCCCAACGTCTTCGCCATCGCCACCGGCATCGAGGAACACGACAATTACGGCGTCGATTTCATCGAGGCGGTGAAAGAGATTACCGCGACGCTGCCGCATGCGCATATTTCGGGTGGCGTCTCCAACCTGTCGTTCTCGTTCCGCGGTAACGAGCCGGTGCGCGAGGCGATGCACGCGGTGTTCCTCTATCATGCCATCCAGGTCGGCATGGATATGGGCATCGTCAATGCCGGCCAGCTCGCAGTCTACGACACGATCGACCCCGAATTGCGCGAAGCCTGCGAGGACGTGGTGCTCAACCGCCAGCCTGCGGCGGGCGGCACGGCGACCGAACGGATGCTGGAGATCGCCGAGCGCTACAAGGGTACGGGCGGCAAGGAAGCGCGGGAAAAGGACCTTTCCTGGCGCGAGCTGCCGGTCGAGAAGCGCATCGCGCATGCGCTGGTCAACGGCATCACCGAATTCATCGAGGCCGACACCGAGGAAGCGCGCCTTGCGGCCGAGCGCCCGCTGCATGTCATCGAGGGCCCGCTGATGGCGGGCATGAACGTCGTCGGCGACCTGTTCGGCGCCGGCAAGATGTTCCTGCCGCAGGTGGTCAAGTCGGCCCGCGTCATGAAGCAGGCGGTGGCGGTGCTGCTGCCGCACATGGAGGCCGAGAAGGAGGCCACCGGCGTCGCCGCGCGCCAGAGCGCCGGCAAGATCCTGATGGCGACGGTCAAGGGCGACGTCCACGACATCGGCAAGAACATCGTCGGCGTCGTGCTCGCCTGCAACAATTACGAGATCGTCGATCTCGGCGTCATGGTGCCGGCCGCGAAGATCCTCGAGACGGCGCGGGCGGAAAAGGTCGACATCATCGGCCTTTCCGGCCTGATCACGCCCTCGCTCGACGAGATGGCGCATGTCGCGGCCGAGATGGAGCGCGAGGGCTTCGACATCCCGCTGCTGATCGGCGGCGCCACCACCAGCCGCGTCCACACGGCGGTGAAGATCCATCCGCGCTACGAACGCGGCCAGGCCGTCTATGTCACCGATGCCAGCCGCGCGGTCGGCGTGGTGTCGAACCTGCTGTCGCAGGACCTGAAACCGGCTTATGTCGAGGGGTTGCGCGCCGAGTACAGGAAGGTGACCGACGCGCATGAGCGCTCCGAGCGCGAGAAGCAGCGCCTGCCGCTGGCCAAGGCGCGCGCCAATCCCCATCGCATCGACTGGACGGACTATGTGCCGCCGCGACCGTCGTTCGTCGGGACGCGCGTGTTCGAGACCTGGGACCTCGAGGAGCTTTCCCGCTATATCGACTGGACGCCGTTCTTCCAGACATGGGAGTTGAAGGGGCGCTATCCCAAGATCCTCGATGACGAGAAGCAGGGACCGGCGGCGCGCCAGCTTTTCAGCGACGCGCAGGCGATGCTGAAGAAGATCATCGCCGAGAAATGGTTCGCGCCGCGAGCTGTCATCGGCTTCTGGCCGGCCAATGCGGTTGGCGACGACATCCGCCTGTTCACCGACGAGACGCGGCAGGCCGAGCTGGCGACGTTCTTCACGCTCCGCCAGCAGCTGACCAAGCGCGAGGGCATGGCCAATGTGGCGCTGTCGGACTTCGTCGCGCCGCTCGACAGCGGCAAGCCGGACTGGATCGGCGGCTTCGTGGTAACGGCCGGCATCGAGGAGGTGGCGATCGCCGAGCGTTTCGAGCGCGCCAATGACGACTATTCCTCGATCCTGGTCAAGGCGCTGGCCGACCGCTTCGCCGAAGCCTTCGCCGAGCGCATGCACGAGGTGGTGCGCCGCGACTATTGGGGCTATGGCGCGAGCGAGACGTTCACGCCCGACGATCTGGTCGGCGAGCCCTATCAGGGCATCCGCCCGGCGCCGGGCTATCCGGCCCAGCCCGACCACACCGAGAAGGTGACGCTGTTTCGCCTGCTCGACGCTGAAAACAATGCCGGCGTCGAGCTGACCGAGGGCATGGCGATGTGGCCGGGCTCGTCGGTCTCCGGCATCTATCTCTCTCACCCGGAGAGCTATTATTTCGGTGTCGCCAAGGTCGAGCGCGATCAGGTCGAGGATTACGCCGTCCGCAAGGGCATGGACGTCGCCGAGGTCGAGCGCTGGCTCGGCCCGATCCTCAATTATATCCCGAAGGGATTTGCCGAGGCGGCAGAGTAGCGCTGCCGTCCGGACCAGGGCTGAACATTCCGGCCGCCAGCCGGAGCCCCAGCCGGGGCCATTGCGAACGCCTTGATGATGCCATATATTCTGCACAAGAAATATGTGCATGGATATGGCAAGGTGACGAAAATGGCCGAGGTCATGAAGATGCCGCTTCAGGGCGAGCCGCTGATCCTGTCTTTCATGGACAGGGCCGGGCGGATCGCGATCGGACGGCTGGCCGACGGGTTCGGCATGTCCAAGACCCAGCTGGCCGAGACAGCGGGGCTGGCGCGCGAGACGCTTTATCGCGCCGGGCGCAGCGATGCGCCGAAGACGCAGGGGCGGCTGCGCGAGATGCTGGAGATCATCAGCCGGGTGACGGAATGGGCCGGCGGCAAGGAGCAGGCCATGGCCTGGTATCGCGCCCAGCCGCTGCCGGCGTTCGGCGGCCGCACGGCCGAGGCGCTGGTCAAGGACGGCAAGGCGGCGGCCGTGCGCGACTATCTCGACCATATGGCGCTCGGCGGCTTTGCGTGAGGTTCGCCGGAACCTGCTACCGGGCGCACGATCCGCGATGGGCGTTCAAGCCGATATCGGGTGACGGCGCGGCGATCAGGGGCGCGCGCTTCAACCCGAAGGGCGTGCCGGCGCTTTATCTGGCCCTGAGCATCATGACCGCGATCAAGGAAGCCAATCAGGGCTTCGCCCACCGCATCGATCCCTGCGTGCTCTGCTCCTATGAGGTCGACTGCGCGGACATCGCCGACCTGACGACGGATGAAGGCAGGCGGGAGCATGCGGTCGAATGGGCCGAGATGGCCACCGCCTGGGCGAGCGTACTTGCCGATGGCGCCCGGCCGGCATCCTGGGCCATCCACGACCGGCTCGCGGCGCGCGGCGTTGCCGGCATCCTCGCGCCCAGCTTCGCGCCCGGCACCGGGGCGGAGGACGTCAACCTCGTCCTGTGGCGCTGGGGGCCGGGGGCGCCGCACAAGGTGGCGGTGTTCGACCCCAGCGGCCGCCTGCCCAAAGATCAGCTGTCCTGGCGCTGATGAAGCATGTCGCCCGAAAGCGGGAACCGGTTTCGGGACAGTGACATGGGCAAGAATAGGAGCTTAAAGCGTAGGGAGCGAATCTGAAACATCGCGACGCGCTCAAGCTCTCCCGCATCATCCGCGCCGCGATCCACAGCAGCGCCATGAAATTGGTGCCGGTCGAGACGCCGGGGCGGCGGACTGCGCCGAACAGGATCGTGATGTGAGAATTCTACTTGCAGGAAAGCGAATTCCACCCCAGACAATCGAGTCAAAGAGCCAATTGCTGTGAGTTTGATCGACAGATGCGCGAGACAGTCGATAAGATTGATGCCCACATCCTGCGCGAGCTGCAGGAGGACGCCGCCCAGTCGCAGCGCGAACTGGCCGAGAAGGTCGGGCTGTCGCAGAATGCGTGCTGGCGGCGCATCCGCCTGTTGCAGGAGCGCGGCATCATCCGTGGCCAAACGGTGCGGCTCGACGCACAGGCGCTGGGCTGCGGCCTCGTGGTCTTCGCGATGATACGCACCCGCAGCCATTCGGCCGACTGGCTGAAGCGCTTTCGCACCCATGTCAGCTCGATCCCGGACATCATCGACTTCTACCGCATCGGCGGCGACTATGATTACATGCTGAAGATCGTCACGCGCGACATGAAGAGCTACGACCACGTCTATCAGCGCCTGATCGAGAAGCTCGACCTCGAAACCGTCACCTCCTACTTTGCCATGGAGGCGATCGCCGAGAACCGCCCGATCCCGGTCTGAGCGCTGCGCGGCCCGGTCATCGCATCAGAGCCTGAGAAGCACCGCTTCTCCCTGTCCGAAGCCGCCGCAGATGGCGCAGATTGCGGTTCCGCCGCCTCGTGCGCGCAGCCTCGAGATTGCCTGCATGACGATGCGGACGCCGCTGGCGCCGAGCGGATGGCCGATGGCGACGGCGCCGCCATGGCTGTTGGTTCGTGTGCGCAGCGCGGCAAGGTCGGTGCCGGTCTCCTGCGCCAGCACGCCGGTGCTGACCAGAGGCGTCGCCGCGAATGCTTCGTTGATCTCGATGACGTCGACCTGTTCGAGCGAGAGCCGGTTTCGCTGCAGCAGGCGCAGGATGGCGGCTGCCGGGATCGAGGTTCCGGTCTGGAGATCGCCGGCGAGCTGGACACAGTCGACGATCTCGGCAAGCGGCGCATTGTCGTCCGCGCCTGATCCGGCGTCGCCGCTGACGAGGACGAGGCCGGCTGCGCCGTCTGAAAGACCGGGCGCATTGCCGGCGGTGATCGTGGCGCTGCCATTGACGGTGGCGAGCCCGGCAAGCCTGTCGAGGCTGGAATTCTCACGCGGGCCTTCATCCTCGACGATGCGCTGGCCTGAGTTTTCGACCGGGATGATCTGATCGGCGAAAATTCCTGCCTGTTTGCCGGCGAAATAGCGTTCATGGCTGCGCAGCGCCCACGCATCCTGATCGGCGCGGCCGACGCCGTGCTTCAGCGCTTCTTCCGACGTGTACTGCGCGATGGTCTTTTCGCTGACGCTGCCCGAAAGCAGCAGCGGGTCGACGAGGCCGAGGCTGTTGATCTTGCGGTCGCTGCCGCGATGCAGCAGGAGAGGGGTGTTGGAAAGGCTCTCGACGCCGATCGCCAGCGCCTTGTCGCCGGCCCCGGCCTTCAGCCAGGCGGTGGCATTGGAAATGGCGCTCATGCCCGAGCAGCAGGCGCGATCGACGCCCTGCGACGGGGTCGTGTTCGGCAGGCGCGAGCGGATGATGCTCTGGCGCAGCGTCGTCAGATGGGAGCCGCCGAGAAGACCCGCGCCGCCATGGACGGCTTCGGGAAGGCGCTCGCCGTCGCCGTCACGGTCGAGCAGGCCGTCGATCAGGTGGGCGCCGATGTCGATCGCGTCGAGCGCGGAAAGGCAGCCGCGGAACTTGCCGAACGGCGTGCGGGCCATCGCCGCGACATGGACGCGCCTCATGACGTCATCGCCTCCATCTCCCGGATCGCCTTCTTGTCGATCTTGCCGGTTGGCGATTTCGGCATCGGATCGAGCCGGTGGAACTCCTTCGGCGCCTTGATTTCGAGCTGCTCCTTGCAGAATGCCTTCAGCGTTGCCTGGTCGACGCGCGCGCCCGGAAGCTCGCTGTAGAAGCAGACGACCTTTTCGCCCCATGTCTCGCAAGGCTTGCCGAGGACGGCGACCTCGTCGATGCCCGGATGGCTCGCCACCACCGCTTCCACCTCCGAGGGGTAGATGTTGAAGCCGCCGGAAATGATCATGTCCTTGATGCGGCCGACGAGGCGGAACAGGCCGGGCTCTTCCTCGACGCCGAGATCGCCGCTGGCAATGTAGCCGTCGCGGATCGTCTCGGCGGTGGCGGCGGGCTGGTTCCAGTAGCCGGCCATCGTGTGCGAGCCATGGAGATGCAGTTCGCCGACCTCGCCGGGCCGGACGGGATTGCCGTTCGTGCCGACGACCTTGATGCGCGAGAACACGTAAGGCCGGCCGATATAGTCGGCGCGCATGCGCTCCGGTCCGTAGCGGCGGAAATCCATATGGGTGCAGGTCATCATCGCCTCGGTCTGGCCGTAGTTGATGACGATGCGGTTTCCGAACACCTCCGCGGCGCGGTCGAGCTGGGCCTGCGTCACCGGGGCGGCGCCGATGCCGATCCATTTCAGGGTCTTGACCAGCAGATCGCCGGCGGCCGTCGCCTCGACGATGCGCGACAGCGTGGTCGGAACGCAGGTGACGATGGTGACGGGATTGGTGCGGCTATAGGCGAGCAGGGCATCGGTGTCGCCGCCGGCAAAGACGATGTTGGTCGCGCCGGCGAGCAGGCCGGCATAGAGATAGCTCCACGCCGCATGCGTCAGCGGGCCGATGAAGGCCAGCCGGTCCTCGCCTTCTATATCCCTGTCGACCAGCATGTTGAGATAGACGAACGACCAGTTGCGGTGGGAAAGCACCACGCCCTTCGGGTTGCCGGTCGAGCCGGAAGTGTAGTTGATGGAGCAGATGTCCTGCGCCCCGAACCGGCCACGGAAGCGCGTCCAGTCGCCTTCGCCCGGTTCGATATCGTCGACATGAACGAGGCGCGCCCGGCAGTCGTCGGGGACGAGATGACGGGTGGCGTCTTCGTGGACAATGAGGGTCGGGTCGCAGTCGGCGACGATCTTGGCGATCTCGGCGCGCGAGGACTTGATGTTGATGGGAACGCGAATCGCGCCCATCAGTTCGAGCGCCAGCGAGGCCCAGACATACTGGCAGGAGTTGGTGCAGAGCAGCGCCACGCGTTCGCCCGGCCGGACCATTGCGTCAAGGGCCGCCGCGGCCCCGGCGATGCGCCCGCGCAACTCGGCATAGGACACATGGTGCGCGCCGAAGACGAGTGCGGTGCGGTTGTCGTGCTTGCCGGCGTTTTCGAGCAGCTCGTGGACGGGGATCATGGCTGTGGTCGCTTTCTGCTTAAGCGCTTTCAGCGGCCGGCGCAGCTCTTGCCGCCATCCACCGGGATGCAGACGCCGGTGATGTATTTCGCCTCGTCGGATGCAAGGAACAGAGACGCATAGGCAACGTCCCAGGCATCGCCCATCTTGCCCATCGGCGAGGCGGCGTTGCGGGCTTTGACCATGTCCTCGACGGTGTCGTACTCGGTCGAGATCTGCTTGTAGATCAGTGGCGTGTCCATGACGCCGGGCAGCACCGCGTTGGCGCGGATGCCGAACGGGGCATAGTTGACCGCCAGCGCCCGGGTGAAGTGGTTCAGCCCCGCCTTGGAAGCGTAATAGCCGAAATAGGGCATGCGGTTGACCTGGATCGAGGCGAGGGAGGAGATGTTGATGATCGCGCCCGAACGCTGCTCTTTCATCACCGGCAGCACATGCTTGCAGGTCAGGAAGACGCCGGTCAGGTTGGTGTCGAGCGAGAACTGCCAGTCCTCCTCGGTCAGCTCGACCGGGTCGCCCATCCGGGTGACGCCGACATTGTTGTGCAGGACGTCGATGCGGCCGTGGCGCTCGATCGTATAGGCGACGGCGGTCTCGACCTCGGCGGATTTGGTGATGTCGGCGCTCAGCGCGTCCATCTCGAAGCCCATTTCGCCGACGCGCGCCCTGGTTTCCTCGGCGGCCGTCAGGCTGAGATCGACGCCGACGACCCGGGCGCCTTCCTGCGCGAACAGGGCGGCGGTCGCCTTGCCGTTGCCCCAGCCATCGCCGGAGGAGCCGGCGCCAAACAAAAGGACGACCTTGTCCTTCAGGCGATCTGCCATTTTCGGGTTACTCCCTGGATTGTTATGAATTCGAGCGCAGCAGGGCGGCCGACAATTCGTGCGCTTCCTCGCGCAGAAGGCCGGCCAGCCACAGCGCCCTGTCGCCATGGATGCGTTCGGCGATGGCGGTGATGCTCAGCGAGGCGATCGGACGGCCGTCCGCGCCGTTGATCGGGACCGCGACGGCATTGATGCCGGGAATCCGCAGCCCCTCGACGAAAGCATAGCCCTGCGCCTTGGTCTGCCGGATAAGGCCGCGCAGCTTCTCGGCATTGAAGGCGGGATATTCCGCCAGCCATCGGGCATTGGCCTCGATGACCGCGTCGATTTCCGACGGCGGCAGGTTGGCGAGGATGGCGAGCCCGCCCGAGCCGACGCCGAGGGGGCGGCTCTGGCCGACATCGAGCGACAGCGTCTTGATCGGGAAGGTGCCCTGCTGACGGCCGAGACAGACACTGCGCAGGCCCTCTCGCGCCTGAATGTAGATCGTGTCTTCCGTCTGTTCGGCCAGCCGCATCAGCACGGGCTGCGCCAGCGCTCCGATCTCGTTGACCGCTGCGCGGCGGGCAAGCAGGCCGATGCCGGCGCCCAGATGGTAGCGGCGGGTCGCCAAGTCCTGATAGGTGAAGCCCTCGTCGTTCAGCGCCGCGAGGATGCGGTGCGCCGTCGCCTTGCCGAACCCGGCAGCCTTGGCGACATCGCCGAGCGCCCCGCCGGCGCCGCCGATCTCGGCCAGAATCCGCAGCACCTTCGCAGCCCGGGAAATCGACTTCACCGGGGCCGAGTCCTGGTCCTTGTCCGTATTGCCTGCACCGGGGTCATTTTGCATAGAGGCACAATAGTTTCGTATTGCGGAACGATAAGTGTTTCTTCAGCGGGCGCTCGGGTCGATGTTTCATCTGCCGATATGCCTCATTAGACGGCATGTTCGCCATAATACGGGCAATTGCAAGCCTTGTCGGGTGGCTATCGGAAAAAAACCGTGGTTGACAGTGTGACGATTGCATGGCAGCGTGTTCCGTAAATTGATATTGAAGATTCCGTATAGCGGAACGTTTAGGAGGACTGACATGAAGTCTCTGTTTGCTTCACTGCTTGCCGCTTCGACGATGCTGGCAGGGGTCGTCGTTGCGAATGCGCAGGAGCGAACGTCAATCCGCATCGGCCTCACCGTGTCTTCGACCGGCCCCTATGCGGTTGCGTCGCAGTCCGGCGAGCGCGGCATCGGCATCTGGGTCGATGACGTCAATGCGCGCGGCGGCATCGAGCTCGACGGCAAGAAATATCCGGTCGAGCTGGTCAAGCGCGACGACCGCAGCGACAAGCAGCTGGTCGCCCGCGTCTATGAATCCCTCATCACCGAGGAGAAGGTCGATGCGCTGATCGCGCCGTTCAGCTCGACGCTCGTCGGCGTTGCCGCGCCGATCGTCGATTCGCGCGGCAGCTTCATGGTCAGCTGGGCAGGTTCGTCCGACCAGCTTTTCAAGCAGGGCTACAAGAGCATCGTCTCGGTGACGGCGCAGGCGTCGCAGATTCCGGTCACCAGCATCGAGCTCGCCGCCAAGCTGGGCGTCAAGAAGCTTGCCGTCGTTTCGATCGACGAGCCGTTCCCGGCCAGCGCGGCTTCCGCCGCCAAGGGCATGGCCGAGGCCGCCGGCATCGAGGTCGTGCTGTTCGAGCACTACGCCAAGGGCACCAAGGACTTCGCGATCCTGCTCCAGAAGGCGCAGGCCGCCGGCGCGGACGGCTTCTATTCCTCGTCCTACGACAGCGACCTGATCCCGATGCTGCGCCAGATGCGCGAGCGCGAGATCGATTTCCCCTATACCTACATGCTGTATGGTTCCTCGCCGGCGGTTCTGGAGACCGGCGACGATGCCGCCTACATCTTCAGCCACACCCAGTTCGACGCCAACGTCAACTGGCCGGTGACCGACGGGCTGGCGACTAAGGAGTTCCTTGCCGCCTATGACAAGCTCTACCCGAATGCGGCCTATCCGGCCGATTTCCAGACCGCGCTTGCCTATGGCGCCGGCGCGATCCTCGAGAAGTCGATCGCCAAGGCCAATTCGGTCGAGCCGGCAAAGCTGAAGCAGGCTGCACTCGACTTCAGCGGGGAAACCGTCATCGTGTCGGGCGAGTTCAAGATCGACGAAACCGGCTTCCAGCAAGGAATGACGCCGATCGTTCTCCAGACGCAGCCCGATGGCCTCAAGATCGTCGCTCCCGAGACGGTGAAAACAGCCGACCCGATCTACCCGATCCCCGGCTGGACCTCGCGCTGACCGCGCAACCGGCGCGCCTGGCATGTCCGGGCGCGCCGGCCCTTTTTCGACGGCCGGCGTGAAGCCTCCCGCAAGGAGCGGCGCAGTTGCGCATGCGCCATCATCAATTCAGAGGTTAGGATAGTGTCTTCCAACCGGCTCGTTTGGATGCGGACATCGATCTGGCTCGCATTCCTCGCCATCTCCGCCGTCGGGCTGGCCCTGTTGCCAGCCTACGGTGTCGGTCTCGCATTCTGGTTCTACCTGCTCCTGTGGATCACCCTTGCCTCGGGGCTGAACATCATGGCCGGTTTCACCGGCTATCTGCCGTTCGGCTATGTCGCCTTCTACGGCATCGGCGCCTATGCCACCGCGGTCGCGGTCAAGATGCAGGGCTTGCCGATCTGGGCGGGCTTCATTGCCGCCGCGCTTGCCGGGGCGGTGCTGAGCCTGCTGTTCGCACGCACGATGGTGCTGCGCGGCATCTACTTCTCCATCGTGTCGCTGGCGCTGGCAGTCATCTGCCGGCTTCTGATCGCCGCCATGCCCGAGGATGTCGCCGGCGGCTCCTACGGCATCGCGCTCGGCTTCTCCAATCCGGCCGGCGCCTATTATGCGATGCTCGCGCTGATGCTCGCCACGCTGCTTGCCGTCACCTGGCTGGCGCAGTCGCGCCTCGGCATGGCGCTGCGCGCCATCCGCGACGATCCCGACACGGCTGAAACCATCGGCATCAATATCGGCAATGCCCGGCTGAAGGCCTGGGTCCTGTCGGCGGTCATCGCCTCGCTCACCGGCGGCATCGAGGCCTGGTACACCAGCATCGTCGATACCGAGACGGCGTTCAATCTGCTCGTCAGCACCAAGGCGGTGATCTTCGCGGTCGCCGGCGGCCTCGGCACGGTCATCGGCCCGGTTGTCGGCACCGTGGTCATGCTGATGATCGACGACCTGATCTGGCAGAGCTTCCCGATCCTGAACGTGTTCCTGCTCGGTCTCGTCATCGTGCTGCTGATGATGTTCCTGCCGAGCGGGATCGTCGGGTCGCTGATGCGTTACAAGCCCTCGCTGCGCCGCATCCTGTTCTGAGACGGATTGTTGCTCATGATTACCACCCTCCTCATCCAGGCTGTGATTTCCGGTCTCATCCTCGGCGCGCTCTACGGGCTGATCGGCTGCAGCCTGACCATCATCTACGGCACGATGCGCATCGTGAACTTCTCCCACGGCGAGTTCGTCGTGGCGGGCTGCTATGCCGTGTTCGTGTTCTTCGCCGCCTCGCACCTGCACCCGCTTTTGTCGATCCCGCTCGTCTTCATCGGCTTCTTCGGCATCGGCATGTGCCTCTACTTCCTGTTCGTGCCGCGCCTGACCCGCTCGGACGATCCGGAAGTCGCCTCGTTCCTGACCTTCTACGGCGTTTCGCTGATGGCGGGCGCCGTGCTGCTCTACTTCTTCGAGGCCGACACGCGCTCGCTGAACTACATCTTCAAGCCGAGCGTCTTCAAGATCGGCAGCGTCTTCATCCCGACGGCGCAGCTCGTCGCGCTGGCGGCCGGGCTGGTCATCATCGGCATCCTGACCTGGTTCCTTTACCGCACCATCTACGGCAAGGCCCTGCGCGCCGCGATCATGAACCGTGATGCGATCCAGATCGTCGGCGTCAACATCGACCACCTGTCGGCGATGGCGTTCGGTCTGGCGATCGGTCTCGCCGGAACGACGGGCGTGCTGCTGGCGCTGGTGTTTCCTGCCTTCGGCCCGTTCTCGGGCATGGATTTCACCCTGATCGGCTTCGTGGTCATCGTGCTTGGCGGCCTCGGCCATCCGGTCGGCGCGATCATCGGCGGCATCATCTTCGGCATCGCCGAGCAGGCGGCCATCGTCTTCCTGCCGCAGTCGCTGTCGCAGGCCGTCGGCTTCCTGATCCTGATCGGCACGATCGCCCTGCGCCCGGTCGGGCTGTTCGGCAAGATGTCAATGCGATGAAGGGGTCGGCTGTGAACAGGCCGCGCGTCGTCATGCAGGAAATGGTGTTGCAATGCTCGAAGTGAATTCCCTGAGAAAGGTTTTCGGCGGTCTCGTCGCCGTCGACACGATCTCGTTCGATGTGCCGGACAACAGCATATTGGGCCTGATCGGCGTCAATGGCTCCGGCAAGACGACGATCATGAACTGCATCAACGGCATCTATCATGCCACCGAGGGTTCGATCAGGTTCCGCGGCACCGAGCTGGTCGGAAAGAAGCCGCACGAGATCGCACGTCTCGGCATCGGCCGCACCTTTCAGGTGCCGAAGCTGTTCCGCAGGCTGACGCTGACCGAGAACCTGATCCTGCCGGTGCTCGGCGACGCGCGCAGCAACCGCGAGCTGATGGAGAAGGCCGAGGCGCTGCTTGCCGATGTCGATCTCTACCGCATCCGGGACAACTACGCCGAGGAATTGTCGGGCGGCCAGCAGAAGCTGGTCGAGCTTCTGCGCGTCATGATGCTCGATCCCGAGCTGATCCTGCTCGACGAACCTTTCGCCGGCGTCCATCCCAATTTGTGCAAGGTGTTCCTCGACCAGATCCTGAAGCTGAAGGAGGCGGGCAAGAGCTTCATCCTCGTCAGCCACGACCTGACATCGGTCTACAGCCTGTCGGAGCATCTTCTGGTGCTCAATCAGGGCCAGAAGATCGCCGAGGGCGATGCCCGGGCGATCCAGACCAATCCCGACGTTATCGAAGCATTCCTGGGACGATGATCATGGCCGATGCAAAGACAAGCGCCGCGTCCGGCGAGACGATCCTGGGCCTCGAGGACGTGTCGGTCTCCTATCATGGCGACATCACCATTCTCGATGGCGTCAACCTGTCGGCCCGCAAGGGCATGGTCACCGGCATCATCGGCCCGAACGGCGCCGGCAAGTCGACGGCGCTGAAGACGCTCTACGGCTTCCTCAAGCCGTCGAAGGGCCATATCCGCTACAAGGGCGAAAGCCTCAACGGCAAGCCGCCCTTCACCTTCATCGAGCGCGGCATCGCCTTCGTGCCGCAGAACCGCAGCCTGTTCGGAGACCTGTCGGTCGAGGACAATCTGCTGCTCGGCTGCTGGGTGTTCCGCAAGGATGCGGTCCGCGTCAAGCGCATCCTCGACGCAGCCTATGCGCAGTTCCCCATTCTCGGCGACAAGCGCCACGATGCGGCCTCGAGCCTCAGCGGCGGCCAGCAGCGCTTTCTCGAACTGGCGCGGGCGCTGGCGCTGGAGCCGGAAGTGGTGCTGCTCGACGAACCGACCGCGATGATCGCGCCGCGCCTGTCGCGCGAGATCTACGATTTCATCAAGGAGCTGCCGTCGAAGGGCATCACGGTGGTGCTGGTCGACCAGAACGTGCGCCAGTGCGCCGCGGTATCGGACTATCTCTACGTGCTCGAACTTGGCCGCAACAAGGCCGAGGGCGGGCGCGAAATGTTCGAAGGCGACAGCGCGCTGCACAGGCTGATCGCCGACTGGCTCGAATACAAGATCGACTGAACGCCCGAACGAAAGCTGTGCTGGAGCCGGAGTGATGGTTTCGCGAGATCTGGCCGACTGCGCAATCCACGAGGTGGCGCCGCTGATCGAGACGGGCGAGATGTCGCCGGTGTCGCTGCTCGCGGCATGCCTGCGGCGCATCGAAACCGCCGATCCCGCGCTGCATGCCTTTATCGCGCTGACTGCCGATGCCGCATTCGACGCGGCGCGGGCGGCGGAGCGCGAGATAGCGCAAGGCAATTATCGCGGCGGACTGCACGGCATCCCCTTCGCGGTGAAGGACCTGCTCGACGTCGAGGGCCTGCCGACGACTGCCGGCTCGCTCCATCTTCGCGACAATGTCGCGCGGGCGACCGCCACCGTCGTCGAGCGCGCCGTCGAGGCCGGCGCGATTCTTCTCGGCAAGCTGCACATGGTCGAGTTCGCCTTCGGCGGCTGGGGCACCAACGCGCGTATGGGCGCGCCGCGCAATCCGTGGGACATGCGCGCCCACCGATCGCCAGGCGGCTCCTCCAGCGGCTCGGGCGTTGCGGTTGCCGCCGGCATGGTGGGGTTCTCGCTCGCGTCCGACACCGGCGGTTCGATCCGCAGCCCGGCATCGATGAACGGCATCGTCGGCCTGAAGCCGACCATTTCCAGCGTCAGCACCCACGGCGCGTTTCCGCTGAGCCAGACGCTGGATTCGATCGGTCCGCTTGCGCGCAGCGTCGAGGATGCGGCGATCGTCTTCGACGCCATTTCGGGCGCCGACCCGCGCGATCCCGGCACCTGGTGCGGACCCGCGCCGCGCCTGCTGCCGGAACTGAGAAAGCCGGTCGGCGGGATGCGGCTCGGGCTGGTTCCCGACGCGCAGCTGCCGGGGGTTCAGCCGGACATCATCGAGGCGCTGCACGAAACCGCCCGCGTCTTCCGCGCGCTCGGCGCCGAGGTGGTCGAGCTTTCGCTGCCGCGCCGCCCGCTCGATTACTGCACAGGGGCGTCTCACATCATCCGCACCGAAGGCTACGCCAATCTCGGTGCGCTGATGGCGCAGGATCGCGGCGAGTTCGATCCGTTCGTCCGTGAACGGGTCCACGCCGGCAATCAGGGGACGGCGGCGGAGTTCGCGGCGCGGCTGATCGAGCGCCGCGCCGACATGGTGGCGATGCGCGCGGCGATGTCGGGGTTCGACGCGCTGCTGCTGCCGTCGACGCCGATCGCCTCGCCGCCGCTGGCGACCATCGACGAATACGCCATGCCGCTCTCGGACCTGACCCGGTTCGTCAACTATCTCGGCATGTGCGCGCTTGCAGTGCCCAACGGCGTCAATGGCGAGGGCATGCCGCTGTCGCTCCAGATCGTTGCGCCGGCCTCGCGTGAGGACATCCTCACCCGGCTCGGCTGGGCGTTCGAGAATGCGACGCGCTGGCATGAACGCAGGCCCGACCTCTCCTCCCTGCCGGCCTGAAGCGGCCGGCCGTTCGAGATTTGAAGAAGGAACGCAAACAATGACCATCGAACTGACGGGCGGCGAAGCGATCGCCCGCATGATCTCGCTCTACAATCCCGGCCCGATCTACGGCATGGGCGGTTTCCAGCTGCTGCCGTTCTACGACGCGGCGCGCCGGCTCGGCCTCAGGCATTATCTCATCAATGACGAGCGTGCCGGCATGTTCGCCGCCGACGCCTATGCCAAGGTCTCCGGCCGGGTCGGCCTGGCCGACGCCACGCTCGGGCCGGGCGCGACCAACCTCGTCACCGGGCTGGTCGAGGCGCTCAACGCCGGCACGCCGATGGTCGTCCTCGTCGGCGATTCCCATCGCGAGCACTCGTGGAAGAACATGACGCAGGAGAGCCGGCAGACCGAAATCCTGCGTCCCGCCGTCAAGGAACTGCTGCGCGTCGAGGTGATCTCGCGCATTCCCGAGCTCATCCGCCGCGCCTTCGCCGTCGCCACCTCCGGCCGGCCCGGCCCGGTGGTCGTCGATGTGCCGGAAGACATCGCCCACGGCGTCCATGAGTTCGAGGAAGGCGATTTCTATGCCATCGCCGCGCATGAGGCGATTCCGGCGCTGCGGTGCCGCCCCGACCGTTCCGCGCTCGAGGCGGCGGCGGAACTGATCGCCGAGGCCCGCACCCCGATCGTGCTCGCCGGCGGCGGCGTCCATCTGAGCGATGCGGCCGACACGCTTGCCGCCTTCTCGCAGGCGCTGAACCTGCCTGTCGCCCACACGCTGAGCGGCAAGGGCGCCATCGCCTGCACCAGCGCCTTGAGCGCCGGCCTGTTCGGCCGCTACGACCGCATCGCCAATAAGCTTATCGACGAATCGGACCTTATCCTCGTCGTCGGCTGCAAGCTCGGCGAGATCGCCACCAAGCGCTTCACCGTGCCGCCGCGCGGCAAGCGGATCGTCCATCTCGACCTGCTGCCGGAAGAATTCGGCCGCACCACCGATGCCGAGATCGCGCTGTGGGGCGATGTCGGCGCGACGGTGGCCGAATTGCAGGCGATGCTGGCGCCGCGCGCCGCCGCCATTCATGCCCGGCAGGCCGGATACGCGGCCGAGGTGTCGAAGCGCATGGAGGCGTGGCGTCAGGATGTCGGCCCGCGTCTTCATTCCGACGAGACGCCGGTCAACATGGCGAGGCTCCTGACCGAGCTGAACAAGGCGCTGCCGGAAGGCGGCATCCTGATCGCCGATGGCGGCTTTGCCGCGCATTGGGGCGGCCTGCTGTTCGACACCAAGCGGCCGGGCCGCGCCTTCGTGCCGGATCGCGGCTTCGCCTCGATCGGCTATGGCCTGCCGGCCGCCATCGGCGCGCGCGGCGCCTCGCCGACGCGCCCGATCTTCGCCATCACCGGCGACGGCGGTTTCAACATGATGCTGGGCGAACTGGAAACGGCGCGGCGGCTGAAGCTCGACTTCACGATCATCGTCGTCAACAACGCCGCCTCCGGCTACATCAAGGCGCTTCAGCACCTTCTCTACGGCGCGGAGGGGTATCACGCCTCCGATCTCGCGGAGACCGACTATGCCCGCATCGCCGAGGCGATGGGCGTGCGCGGCATCCGTGTCGAGAGCCCGGACCAGCTCGAAGGCGCGATCGCCGAGGCGCTTGCCGCCAAGGGGCCGGTGATCATGGATGTCGTCGTCACCCGCGATCCGGCCAAGATGCTGCCCGGTGTCGACAACCGCGCCGTCAAGGTCAAGAAGGGCGACCGCATCGCCTGACGGCACGCGGTCTTCGAGAAAAAGAAAAGCCGGCTTGCGAGCCGGCTTTTTTGTCGGATCAGGCCGCGCCGCTCCAGCGCAGCAAGCGTTCCAGCAGCCGTTCGCCGACCATCGCGCCGCGCTGGCGCGCGACATCGTTGACGCGCGAGACGATGCCGTCCTCGCAGACGGAGCGTGCGTCGCCGATGCGTGCCGATGCGCCGTCGACGGCGATGCCGGCAATGCCGCGCCGGTCGAGCGCCGGCAGCCGTGTCGCGCCGGCCTCGTCGATGCCTATGCCGGCATCGTGGAAGACGCCGGCATAGGCGTCGACCTGAAGCGCGAGGAAATCGTTGCCGCCGAGCAGCCCGCCATGCGAGCCGGTGACGACGATCTGGTCCTTGTCTTCCGGCAGGACGAGGCTGGCGGAATCGATCAGCACGATCCGGCGCATGCCGGATGTGGAATAAAGGCTGCGCGCCTCGCTGATCGGGCCGATCATGGCTTCGGGCGCGGGAGCGGCTTGGTCGAGTTTCGCCGCGGCTTCGCCGCAGGCATCGCCGGCCCTGACGCCGAGTGCGGCGGCGAGGCGGTTGGCATGGCTGATGCGGCCGCGGGCGGCCATGTCTGCGGCATCGCCGATACGGCAGGAAAAATTGCTCACCGTCGCCGCCGCAATGCCGAGCGGCTCGAGCCAGGCAAGCGAGCCGATGCCGGCATCGTCGCTGCCGCCGCCGGCATCGTTGAAGATCACCGCCTTCACGCCGGCTTTGGCGGCAAGATAGCCGGGATAGACGCCGCCATGCGAGCCGCAGACGAGGACCCCGCCGCACGCCTTGTCCGCCACCTTCGTCACCGTGTCGGCAAGATGGATCATGCTGGGCATCCCGTTTCGCGGCACATGCTTGTCAGCTTCAGCGCGCTTCGACAACCGTTTCGCTGTGGTCGACGCGCGGTGCCGCCGCGAAGAAGGAGCCGACCAGCTCGCGCCATTTTTGGAACGCCTCGGAATTGCGGAAGGTGACGGTGTGGTCCTCCAGCCTTTCCCATTCGACGAACAGCCGATAGGTGCCGGGCTTCTCGACGATGCGCCGGAGCGCGACGCTGCGGTAGCCGCTTGCTGCCTGGAACAGCGCGACGGCCTCGCGCACGCCGGCTTCGAAGGCTTCCTCCTTGCCTGGGATGATGTCGAACTCCGCGATTTCGAGGACCATTGGTGCGTTCTCCGGGGCTGATCGTTTTCGTCAAGGCGGCAAAGGAACGGATCAGGCGAATGCCTTCTCCATCTCGCGGCGGAATGCGTAGGCATCGTCGCCCTCGTCGATCTCGACATCGGCCCAGGTCAGGCTGTCGCCGGCCTTGACCGGCCGGGTGACGCGGATGCCATGGGCAAGACCGATGGGCAGGCCGCCGATGGCGAGGCTGTCCTTCGCCGGCATCAGCTTGCCCCAGACGAGATAGCCGCCCTCGCCGTCGAGCATCTCGCCGGCGGCGATGTCGCGCTTGGCGGTGGCGACGACGTCGGCGACGAAGCCGACGGGCCGGCCGGTTGCCTCGTTGCGCAGCGCGGCCGAGAAGATCGAGACGTTGAGTTCGAGCCCGATCAGGTGGAAGGGGCGATAGAGGGCGGCCAGCGTGCCGGTCTCGTCGCTCTCGACGCCATATTCACGGAAGCAGCGCTCGGTATAGGCGTTGGGCGCGGCGAACACGACATAGACGCCCCAGCGCAGATTGTTCGGCACCGTGGCGCCGTCGCGCTCGACGCTCGACACCACCTCGACCTGGCCGCGATGATGCAGGTTCTTCTCGCACAGCACCTGCGCCAGCTTGTCGGCCGGGGCAGGGGGGAAGCGCAGGCCGTCGGGCGCGGGGGCGAGCCCGGTGGCGTTGGCGACGGCCGCCATCTCGATGCCCGACTTGGTGCCGTCGATGAAGGAATTGAACATCTGCGCGTTCATGCCGCCCTTGCGGGCGTCGTCGGGGTTGACGCCGCGATAGTGCCACACCGTCTCGGGCGTCGAGGTGTGGAAGACCGGCAGGTATTTGGTGCCCTTGCCGGCGGCGACCACCTCGAAGCCGCAGGCGCGCGCCCAGTCGACCATCTCGCAGATCAGCGCCGGCTGGTCGCCATAGGCGAGCGTATAGACGACGCCCGCTTCCTCGGCCTGGCGGGCGAGCAGCGGCCCGGCCAGCACGTCGGCCTCGACATTGACCATGACGATGTGCTTGCGGGCGGCGATGGCGGCGCGCGCATGGCGGATGCCGGCGGCGGGATGGCCGGTCGCTTCGACGATGACGTCGATGTCGGCTGCCGCGATCATGTCGAGCGCGTCCTGCGTGAAGCGCGTGTCGGCGATCAGGTCCTCGCTCCAGCCGACGCCCTGACAGGCGGCGCGGGCGCGGTCGGACGAAAGGTCGGCGATGGCGACGACCTTCAGCCCCGGCGTCGTCGGCACCTGGGCCAGAAACATGGAGCCGAACTTGCCGGCGCCGATCAGGCCGACACGGACGGGCTTGCCGCCGGCTTCGACTGCGGCGACCGATCTCGAATAAAGGTTCATTCCGATGCTCCTTCGGCACCCGCGTGCCGTGACGATTTTTCGATTTCTCAGGGGTGATCCGGCACTTCGAGATAAGGCTTGGCCCATGCAAGCCCGGCGTCCGTGGCGCCGGCCGGCACGTACTCCGCCCCGACGAAGCCGCGATAGCCCGAACTCTCGATGGCGGCGAATACCGCCGCCCAGTCGATGTCGCCGCTGCCCGGTTCGGCGCGTGACGGTGCGTCGGCGATCTGGATATGGCGCGTCCACGCGGCGCAGGCGCCGATGCGTTCCGCGACCGGCTCGCCGGCCCGCGCGCAATGGTAGGCGTCGAACAGCAGCCCGAAATTCTCCCGGTCGAGTTCGCCGATCAGCGCGACGGCCTCGTCCAGCGAGCGGATGAAATAGCCGGGCATGTCGAACGGGTTGATCGCCTCGACGACGATGCCGATCCTTGCCTTTTCCGCCCGTGCTGCCGCCCATTCCATGTTGGCGCGCCATGTCGCCAGCGCGTCGACATGGCTGGTTTGGGCATCGGCAATGCCGCTCAGCACATGGATAAGCCGGTTGCCGAGCGCTGCGGAAAAAGCGAGCGCCTTTTCGACCGAGGCGCGGAACTCGTCCTCGCGGCCGGCCAGGCAGGCAAGCCCGCGATCCTGCTGGCGTGATCCGCGCGGCGCATTGAGAAGGACGAAGGGAATGCCTGCCTCGCGCCGCGCCGCGACGAGATCATCGATGGCGTGATCATAGGGGTACTGCGCTTCGACGGCAGCGAAGCCCGCGCGCCGTGCAGCCGCGAAACGTTCGAGGAACGGCAGTTCCCCGAACATCGTCGAGAGATTGGCGCTGAGACGCAGCATTGCGCGAGATCCGGGCGGCTGGCTTCAGCCCATCAGGTCCTTGGCCGACAGGTGCTCGACTTCCTCGTCGCTGCCTTCGAAGGTGCGGGTCACCTTCATCGAGCTGTAGATCCACAGGATGCGCATCGGCGCGTCGCCGGTGTTTCGGAACGCGTGCACCTTGCCGGCCGGAATGTAGGTGGTGTCGTACTGGACCAGCGGCGTGATCTTGCCGTCGACCTCGACCTCGCCTGCTCCTTCGAGCAGCGTAACCTGCTCGTCGCAATTGTGCTTGTGCATCGGCGCGCCGCGTCCCTTGGGATAGACGCTCATGCCGGTGGTGAACTTGGCGTCGGGCGCGGTGAAATGGGTGACGAGGGGCGTGGTCTCTATGCCGCTGCCGCGCGGGATGCGCTTGATGCTGGCGAGCGGGAAGATGTGGGTATCCGACATGTCAATCAATCCGGGTTGAGAGCGGCTGGAAAAGGCAGCCGGGAGAGAGAATTCTACGTGATTTCATCATCTTAAGGCTGCAGATATGATTGTCAACTATATTGTCGACAATCAGTCGGTTACCATAACCTATCCCCGCTTCTGATAGAAGGGCGGCTTGCCGAGCGACAGCATGACGTGGTCGGCCGAGAAATAGTCGGCATGATACAGAACGAGCGCTTCGGGCGTTTCGGGATGAAACGGCGCGTTGCCGGCATGCAGCGCGACATGCGAGACGACGATGTGATCGAAGCCCAGTTCCTTCAGCAGCATGGCGCCGATGACGCCATGCTGGAGCTGGGCCGCAAGCCGCGACGGCCGTGTCGAGCCGCTGCCGTCAGGCTCGCTCAGCAATGGTTTGTCGACGTCGTGAAGGATCAGGATCGACATCAGCGCATCCATGTCGAACGCGGTTCCCCATTCCTGCGTCGCCTGCCGCGCCAGCAGGACGCCGGCGCGCGTCACCTCGTTGACGTGATTGACGAGCGGGGCGGGAAGGCCAGCCGAGAACGGCACCGCCGCGAAATCCTCGAAAGGGCTCGACAGCCATGTCGTGGTCCATGCCGTGACGATGTCCTCGCGGACGGCCGCGCTGACGAGGTCCAGTCCCCAGATCTCGCGTTCGATCCGCTCGCGCTGCGGCGAAGGCGTCCTGTCGATCAGGTAGGGATGTGCGCCGTAATTCCTCATCGCCCGGCTCCTGCTCAGTTCACGAGGAAGGTTGCGAATTGCGGGATGTAGGTCGTCAGCATCAGCACGATCAGCATCAGCACGATCTGCGGCCAGATCGCCTTGCTGATCTGCCCGAGCTTCAGCCCGCTGATGGCCATGCCGACGAACAGGCAGTAGCCGATCGGCGGGGCGGCCATCCCGATCGCGACATTGGTGACGATGATCGCGCCGAACTGGATCGGGTCGACTCCCATCGAATTCGAGATCGCGATCAGCAACGGTCCGAGAATGACCATGATGGCGATCTCGTCCATCACCGCCGCCAGGAGGAAGAAGGCGAGGTTGAGCAGCAGCAGCACCAGCCATTTTTCGCTGACGCTCTCTGTGAGGAAGGTGGCGAAGCGGATGGCGATCTGCTCCTGCGCGACGATGACGCCGAAGCCGGTCGAGACGACGATGATTGCCATCACCATCGAACTCATCTTCAGCGAGTCCAGCGCGATCGGCATCAGGTTCTTAAGGCTCAGCTTTCGCTCGATGGCGATGCCGACGAACAGGGCGTAAAGGCAGCTGACGCCGGCGGCTTCCGTGGGCGTGAAGATGCCGCCATAGATGCCGCCGAGAATGAGTATAGGCGACAGCAGCGCCCAGCGTCCATCCCACAGCGCCCGGCCGGCGGTCGCCCACGAGGCGGGCTCGAGCCTTGGAATGGCGTGGCGGCGTGCGTGGAAATAGCAGATCACCAGCAGGCCGGCGGCAATGGCGACACCGGGAATGATGCCGGCGAGGAAGAGCTTGCTGATCGACTGCTCGGCAATCATTCCCCAGATGACGAAAGCGATCGAGGGCGGGATCAGCGGTCCGAGCACGCCGGCGCTGACGGTGACGGAAGTCGCGAACGGGGCGCCGTAGCCGCTGCGGATCATCGCCGGAATCAGGATCGTGCCGATGGCCGCCGTGGTGGCGGGGGCCGAGCCGGAGATCGCCGCGAAGATCATCGCCGCCACCACGGCGACCATGGCAAGGCCGCCGGTGCGATGCCCGACGAATGCGCGTGCCAGCGTTATCAGGCGTTCCGAGATGCCACCGACCGACATCAGCCCGCCGGAGAGGATGAACAGCGGAACGGCGAGCAGGCTGAAGGACTGCGACCCGGCAACCAGCTGCTGTGAGAGAAAAGCAGGCTCCATGCCCGCAACCAGCAGCGCAACGATCACCGATGCGCCGAGCGCAACGGCGAACGGCACACCGAGCACGACCAGACCGCCGAAGGTGCAGACCAGAAATATCGCCGTGATGCTCATGCCGGCGTCTCCGTGGGAGCCGCAGCCTGCATGCCAAGCAACCTGTAGGCGGCGAATAATACGATCAGGCAGCCACTGGCGACGGGCATTGCATTGAGGATTTCGAGCGGATAGCGGATCGCCGCCGATTTCGAGCCCCACATGAAGTCCATGAAGCGCCATCCGGACCAGGCGACGAAGGCGCCGAAGCCCAGCGTGATCACCTCGACAATGCCGGAGTGGAAACGTCTGATCGCTCTGGGCAGCATGTTTTTTGTCTCGATGGCGACATGGAAGCCCTCGCGGACGCCATAGGCTATGCCCCCCAGCGTCAGCCAGGAAAACATCAGCATCGCCAGTTCCTCGCTCCAGGCCGGCGGGGAGCTGAAGCCGTAACGCATCACCACCTGCAATCCGACACAGGTGACGACGACAGCCAGCGCCAGACCGAGCGTCAGCGCCAGCAGGCTGGCGGCGGCGTCGACCACTGCGCGGAATATCCTCATCGATAGCCTCTCAATCCTGCCTCAAGAATGCCTCCTTGCCGAGGCACCCGGTTAAAGCTCAAGACCTATGACGATGCGCCCCCTTGCGGCCGTCGCGGGCTGAAAGAGGGCGCATGCGCGGGCGAAATGCTAGAGCAATTCCAGCAAAAGTGCGAAGCGGTTTTGCGTCTGGAATTGTATAAAAACAAAGAGATAGACCGCTTCACCGTTTCCGAGAAACTGTGAACGATCTAGTTCGCAGCTGCCGCGGTGGCCAGCGCCTGATCGAGTAGATCGGCACCGACGATGCCGCGATACTTCTCATAGATCGGCGCGACGGCCTCCTGGAACGGCTTCAGGTCGTCGATTGTGTTGATGGTCATGCCCTGCTTTTCGAGCACGGCGAGAACTTCCTGGCCGATTTCATAGGAACGCTGGCGCTGCGTCGCGCCGGCAGCCGTGGCGGCTTCCTGAACGATCGCCTGCAGATCCTCGGGCAGAGCTTCGAAGCGGCGCTTGGACATCATGAATTCGAGCGCCGAATAGGTGTGGTTCGACATCGACAGATACTTCACAACCTCGGCGAACTTGTTCTGCTCGATCACGGAAGGCGGGGCCTCGAGCCCGTCGATCGCGCCCTGCTGGACGGCGGTGAACACCTCGCCCCAGGCCATCGGAACGGCATTGCCGCCGAGCGACTGCACCATCTCGATGTAGATCGGGCTCTGGATGACGCGGAACTTGACGCCCGCCATGTCGGCCGGCTTGTTGATCGGCCGGACGTTGTTGACGAGATTGCGGAAGCCGCCTTCCATGTAGCTCAGCACGAGCAGGCCCTTGTCCTTGACCTTTTCCGCCAGCGCCTGACCGACCGGGCCGTCGAGCACGGCGCGCGCCTGCTTTTCATTGGCAAACAGGAAAGGCAGATCGGTCAGGGCGAATTCCGGCACGATCGAGGAATTGACCGCGCTCGACATCACGGCGAGGTCGACGGTGCCCAGCCGCATGCCTTCAAGCATCGCCTTCTCGTCGCCGAGCGCCCGGTTCGGGAACAGGTGAACCTCGATGCGCCCCTCGGAGCGGCGCTCGACCTCTTCCTTGAAGGCGTGCGCGCCGATGGCGTACGGATCGTTGGCGCTGTCGCCCGTCGTCCAGCCGACCTTGAGCGTGTGGTCGGCGGCCAGTGCGCTCGGCAGGGCGAGGGCGCTCGCCCCAAGGCTCATGGCTGCCGCGAGCAGCCAGCTTTTCATCGTCTTTGCCATGTCATTCCTCCGGTTGGTTGCTTGGGGTCGTCGTTCGCGGTTTCCTGCTTCGCAGGCCCGCAAAGGCCCGTCAGGCCGGCGGTGCGTACCGCTCGGTGACGAATTTCGGGGTCAGGTAGGCTTCTATCGCCTCGGTGCCGCCTTCCGAGCCGTGGCCGCTGTCCTTGACGCCGCCGAACGGCGTCTCGGGCAGCGCCAGCCCGAGATGGTTGATGGTCAGCATGCCGGCCTCGATGCGCCGCTCCACCGCCGCCCGTGTCGCCGCCGACTGGGTGAAGGCATAGGAGGCGAGGCCGAAGGGCAGGCGGTTGGCTTCGTCGAGGGCCTCGTCCATGTCCGAGAACGGGATCAGCAGGGCGACCGGGCCGAAAGGCTCCTCGTTCATGATCCGCATGTCACGGTCGAGGCCGGAGAGCACGGTCGGTTCGTAGAAATTGCCGGCATTGCCGATGCGCTTGCCGCCGGTCTCGACGGTCGCGCCGCGGTCGCGGGCGTCGGCGACCAGCGATTCGATCGCTTCCAGACGGCGGGCGGAAATCAGCGGCCCCATGTCGGTGCCGTCGTTCAGGCCCGATCCGATCCTGAGCTTCGCCGTTTCGGCCACGAAGGCCGTGCGAAATGCATCCATCGCCGGCGCCTCGACGAGAAAGCGGGTGGGCGAGACGCAGACCTGGCCGCTGTTGCGGAACTTCGACCGTGTCATCAGCGCCGCGACGGCCGGGATGTCGCTGTCGGCGAACACGAGCACCGGCGCATGGCCACCCAGTTCCATGGTCGCGGGCTTCATGTGAAGGCCGGCGAGCGCCGCAAGCTGCTTGCCGACCGGCACCGAACCCGTGAACGAGATCTTGCGGATGGCCGGATGGGCGATCAGGAAGGCCGAGATATCGGCGGGGATGCCATAGACGAGATTGAGGACGCCGGCCGGCAGCCCGGCTTCCTGCAGAAGCCTGGCGATCGCGGCGGTCGATGCCGGCGTCTCCTCGGCCGGCTTCAGCACCATGGTGCAGCCGGCGGCGAGGGCGGCGCCGATCTTGCGCACGGCCTGCGAGATCGGGAAATTCCATGGCGTGAACGCCGCGACCGGGCCGACCGGCACCTTGATGACCGCCTGTCGCACAAAGGGATCGCGGGCGGGGATGATCCGCCCATAGGTGCGGCGGGCCTCTTCCGCGAACCAGTCGAGTATGTCGGCTGACGTCGCGATCTCGGCTCGGGCCTCGGCCAGCGGTTTGCCCTGTTCGTGCGTCAGCAGCCGGGCGGTGGCTTCGGCCTGCGCGCGCAGCGCGCCGGCAGCGCGGCGCAGGACGTTCGAACGCTCGAGAACGCTGGTGTCGCGCCACCCGGCGAAGGCGGCATGGGCTGCGCGCGCCGCCGCTTCGAGCTGTTCCCGCGCGGCGATGGCAACCTGGCCGATCACCGCCCCGGTGGCGGGGTCGGTGATGTCGAGCGTGCCGCCGTCGCCGGCGATCCAGCGCCCGTCGATGAAGAGTTCGGTGTCCGGATAGGTCATGGTCTCGCTCATTCTGGGTTCAGTCGCCGCCATGGAGGCGTTCGAGGATCATGCGGCCGATCGGCAGGGCCGATGTCGCCGCCGGCGACGGCGCATTGCAGACATGCAGCGTGCGCCGCGATTGCAGGAACATGAAATCGTGGATCAGCTCGCCCGAACGCGCGACGGCTTGGGCGCGGATGCCGGCCCGATAGGGCCTGAGATCGCCGATCTCCAGCGACGGGCAGTATTTGCGGCATTTCTCCAGATAGGCGCTCTTGAACAGCGAGTGCTTCATCTCGTCGAGGCCGCTCGACAGATTGTTCGCCACCACCTTCCAGAAGCCGGGGAAGCGCAGGAAGTTCACGACATCGCGGGGGCTGAAGGAGAATTTGGGGTAGCCTTCACGCGACAGGCCGAGCACGGCGTTCGGGCCGACCGTCAGTGCGCCGTCGATCATCGGCGTCAGGTGGATGCCGAGAAACGGCATTGACGGATCGGGCACCGGATAGATCATTTTCTCGACCAGTCCGCTCAGTTCGGGCCGCAGCGCGTAATATTCGCCGCGGAACGGAACGATGCGGAAGTCGGCGACCATGCCGGAGCGGAGCGCGAAGCGGTCGGCCTGCAGCCCGGCGCAGGCGACGGCATGGCGCGCTTCCCAGCTGCCACGGGAGGTCTCGATGCGGACATGGTCGGGACGCTCCGCGAACCGTTCGGCGGCGACGCCGAGCACGATCTCGCCGCCGGCGGCCTCGATCTTCCTGGCCATGGCGCGGCTGATCTCGGCATAGTCGACGATCCCGGTCTGGGAGACGAGCAGCGCGCCGACGCCGCGGACGGCCGGCTCCATCTCGGTCAGCTCGGCTGCGTCGAGCCGGCGGCAGCAAATGCCGTTGGCGGCGGCATTGTCCTCGAGCGCGGTCAGCCGCTGCATCTCGGTCGTGTCGGCCGCGACCACCAGCTTGCCCGGCGTGCGGTAGGGGATGCCGTTCTCGTCGCAGAAGGCTTTGGTTGCCCGCTCTCCGGCGCGGCACAACTCGGCCTTGAAGCTCTTGGGCGCATAGTAGATGCCGGCATGGATCACGCCGCTGTTGTGGCCGGTCTGGTGACCGGCGAGCGTGTCTTCCTTCTCGATGACGACGATGCGCGCACCGGGCTTCTGCTGCGAAATCGTCAGCGCCGTAGCCAGGCCGACGATGCCGCCGCCGACAATGCAATAGTCGTACATGAGGGAAGCCTGCACCCCGAGCCGATCTTGAGGCTGCGATGTGCCATGTTGTCGGCAAGATTGTCAACAATTACGTCGACAAAGATGTTGCTATTGATGTGACCGTGTTGGACGCGCTGGCGGGATATGCTACATGGCGACGAGGCAACCGGCACGGACGCGATGATAGAACAGATCGCTAACGCATTGAGATTCGATATCGTTTTCGGACGGTTGCGCCCGCGCGAGCGGTTGATCGAGGGCGAGTTGAGCGAACGCTTCGGCGTCGGCCGTTATGTCGTTCGCGGTGCGCTCGACGAGCTGGAGCGGCAGGGTTTCGTGGTCAAGCGTCCGAACAAAGGGGCGATGGTCCGCGAATATTCGGCCGACGAAATCCGCCAGCTCTACGAGATGCGCGGCCTGTTGCAGCGCGAGGCCGCGCAGCGGATTCCGCTCGACGACACCGCCGCTCTCGTCGCCCGGCTGGATGAGGTTCAGGCCCGTTACCGAAAGGCGCTGGACGATCGGGATCTCGCCGCCGTTTCCGACGCCAACGACCAGTTCCACCACATCCTGTTCTCGGCCTGCGGCAATGTCTTCCTGGCCGAGACCATCGAGCAGTACTGGAACAAGACGGCGGCGATCCACTCCTACGCCATCGCCGACGCGGCGCTGGCCGAGCGCTCCTGCGCCGAGCACGAGGCGATGATCGATGCGATCCGCGCCGGCGACCGCGATGGGCTGGTCCGTCTGGTGGTCGAGCACATGATGCCTGCCCTCAACGCCTACGAGGCCGCGCTGCGCCCCTGGTGAACGGTCAGGAAAGACCGGCCTCGATGGCCGGGAACCGGTCAGACATCCGGCACGACGAGGTCGGCGACGTCGTCGCCCAGCAGCTCCGCCCCGGTTAACGCCTGCAACTCGTCGAAGGACAGCGTCGGCAGTTTCTCCCGCAGCACGAAGCGCCCTCCGACGATGTCGATGACGGCGAGGCTGGTGTAGACCCGTGTCACGCAGCCGACGCCGGTCAGCGGCAGGGTGCAACGGCGCAAAAGCTTGGGGCTGCCGTCCCTGGTGACGTGGTCGGTGACCACCGCGACGCGCCTGGCGCCATGGACGAGGTCCATCGCGCCGCCGACGGCCGGCACGCCGCCGGGGCCGGTCGACCAATTGGCGAGGTCGCCGTTCTCGGCCACCTGGTAGGCGCCGAGGATGGCGACGTCGAGATGGCCGCCGCGCACCATGGCGAAGCTGTCGGCATGGTGGAAGAACGACGCGCCCGGCTTCAGCGTCACCGCCTTCTTGCCGGCGTTGATCAGGTCCCAGTCTTCCGCGCCGGCCGCCGGCGGCTCGCCGAAATTGAGGATGCCGTTCTCGGTGTGGAACACCGCCTCGCGGCCGGCGGGCTGGAAGCGCGCCACCATCTCGGGAAAGCCGATGCCGAGATTGACATAGGCGCCGTCCTCGATGTCCTGCGCCGCGCGCCAGGCGATCTGGGCATTGGAAAGCTTTTTCATGGAAGGATCACCCACGACTGGTTCGCTGATGTCGGCCGTTCACGCATAGGTCACCCCGGCGCGGATCAGCGCCTCCTCCTGCTGCGGTTCCGCGACCTCGACCACGGCGTCGACGAAGATGCCCGGCGTCACCACATGCTCGGGGTCGATGGCGCCTGGCTCAACGATGCTTGTCGCCTGCACCACGGTCGAAGCGGCGGCCATGGCCATCAGCGGCGAGAAGTTGCGCCCTGCCTTGCGGAAGGTCAGGTTGCCGTGGCGGTCGGCGCATTCGGCCTTGATGAAGGCGAAATCGGCCTTGAGCCAGCGCTCCTGCACATAGGGCCTGCCGTCGAACTCGGCCACCGGCTTGCCCTCGGCGAGCTCCGTCCCGTAGCTCGACGGCGTGTAGAAGGCCGGAATGCCGGCGCCGCCGGCGCGGATCCGCTCCGCCAGCGTGCCTTGCGGCACCAGCTCGAGCCGGATCTCGCCGGCAAGGTATTTCTCCGTGAAGGCGCGCGGGTCCGACGAGCGCGGGAACGAGCACACCATCTTGGCCACCATGCCCTGGTCGATCATCGCGGCGATGCCGATATGGCCGTTGCCGGCATTGTTGTTGATGACGGTTAGGCGCGCGGGCGAGCCGGTGCGGCGGAAGCGGTCGATCAGAGCGTGGATCAGCTCGATCGGCGCGCCGGCGCCGCCGAAGCCGCCGATCATCAGCGACGCGTCGTCGCAAACATCCGCGACCGCGTCGCCGAGGGAAGGGAGGGTCTTGTCCATCGGCGATCCTCTGTCTCGAAAGGCGGCGTCAACCCGCCGCTCAATGCCGTCCGATAGGCCAAGCCATAGGCGAGCGACCGGCTCCGGGCAATGAGTTTGTGCGATATAATCTATTTGTTCATATATCGCACAAAATTACGAACGAAGGGAATGCGGAGGGCTTAGGCGCGCATCGCGGTTTTGAGGGTGACAGCGGATGCGCGATCGGCAAAATGCGGCACGAGGACAAACCGATCGCGACCCGAGGCCGGCGGCGCGCGCGGATGTCGGCAGCTGATGGCGATAGCCCGAATCGGGGGAGCCATAAGCGCCGGATTTCGCTATAAGCCCCGTCATGCCGGCTGCGCGCGTCGCGGCCCATGCCATCTGGTGGAGGAAACATGAAGACGATTGTGATGAGCGCGGTCGCGGCGATTGCTCTCTGTGGCGCGCTGGTCGGCGCGGCTGCGGCCGATACGATCAAGGTCGGCGTGATCGGGCCGTTCTCCGGTCCGTTCGCCCTCCAGGGCAAGAACTTCAAGGCCGGCATCGACGCCTATATGGCGCTCAACGGCGCCAAAATCGGCGACGACGACATCGAGATCGTCTATCGCGACGTGCCGCAGGCCGATCCTGCCCAGTCGCGTGCGCTGGCGCAGGAGCTGGTGGTCAGGGAAGGCGTCCAGTATCTTGCCGGTTTCTATTTCACGCCCGACGCCATGGCGGTAACGCCGCTGCTCGAACAGGCGAACGTGCCGATGGTGGTGATGAACGCCGCGACCTCGGCCATCGTCGCGCAGAGCCCCTATGTGGTGCGCACCTCCTTCACCATGTGGCAGACCTCCGTGCCGATGGCCCGCATTGCCCGCGAGCGCGGCGTCGGCAAGGTCGTCACCGTGGTTTCCGACTACGGCCCCGGTGTCGATTCCGAGACCGCCTTCGCCACCACCTTCAAGGCCGAGGGCGGCGAGATCGTCGATTCGATCCGCATGCCGCTGTCGACGAACGACTTCAGCCCGATCATACAGCGGGTGAAGGATTCCGGCGCCGACGCGGTCTTCGCCTTCCTGCCGTCGGGGCCGACGACGCTTGGCTTCGTCAAGTCCTATAACGACAACGGGCTGAAGGCCGCGGGAATCCAGCTGCTCGCGCCGGGCGACCTGACGCAGGAATCCGATTTGCCGGCGCTGGGCGATGCCGCGCTCGGCATGCTGACCACCTATCATTATGCCGTCTCGCACGATTCCGACGTCAACCGCAGCTTCGTGGAAGCGGCGCGCAAGGCGATCGGCAACCCGGCGGAACTGTCCTTCCCCGCGGTCGGCGCCTATGACGGCATCCATGTCATCTACAAGATGATCGAGGCGACGGGCGGGAAGAAGGACGCGGCCAAGGCGGTCGATGCGGTCAGGGGGATGGCTTGGGAAAGCCCGCGCGGACCGGTCTCCATCGATGCCGAAAGCCGCCACATCACCCAGAACATCTATCTGCGCGAGGTGGCCAAGGCCGACGACGGAACCTATTACAACAGGGAAATCGCCACTTTCGAGAATCAGGGCGATCCCGGCCTCGCCGCCGCAAAGTAACTCGCCCGTTCCTGAAACGACGCCCGCAAGCCGCCTTGGGCTCCGTGCGTCCCGCCGGATGAAACCATGCAGACCGTGCTCAGTGTCGGGATCGATGCGCTCGCCTACGGCATGGTGCTGTTCGTGATCTCGATCGGCCTGTCGGTGACCATGGGCCTGATGCGGGTGGTCAATCTCGCCCATGGCGCGTTCGCCATGATCGGCGGCTACATCGCCTCCTACGCCACCGGCAGTATGGGCCTCGGCTACGGCGCGGCGATCGTGCTCGCCGTCGCCGGCACGGTCGTCGTCGCCGCGCCGGTCGAGCGCCTGCTGATGCGCCGCATCTATGGCGCGCCGGAACTGACCCAGGTGCTGATGACCATCGGCATCACCTTCTGCATCATCGGCATCGCCAATTACCTCTTCGGCCCGACGCTGAAGACGATCCCGCTGCCCGACGCGCTGCGCGGCCCGGTCGATCTCGGCTTCCGCTCCATTGCCGCCCACAAGCTGTTCGCCATCGCCTGCGGTGCGGCGGTGGCGGTGGGCTTGTGGCTGCTGGTCGAGAAGACCGCCTTCGGCGTCAGGCTGCGCGCCTCGGTCGACAATGCCGCCATGGCGGCCTCGCTCGGCGTGCGCACGCGCCGCGTCTACGCGCTGAGCTTCGCCATCGCGGTCGGGCTCGCCGCCTTCGGCGGCATCGTCGGGGCGGAGCTTCTGCCGGTCGAGCCCTATTACGCGCTGCGCTACATGGTGACGTTCCTCGTGGTCGTTTCGGTCGGCGGCGCGGGGTCCATTCCCGGCGCGCTCCTCGCCTGCCTCGTGCTTGGCGGCGTCGACACCGCCGGGCGCTATCTCGCGCCCGAATATGGCGAGTTCTTCTTCTATCTCGCCGTCATTGCCATCGTCTCGATCTTTCCCGACGGGCTTCTCGGCAGGACGAAGCAATGACCGGGAACAAGCCGGGGATGTCGGCCGCCCCCAACTGGCTGAAACGCGATCTGGCCGGCCTCGCCGCGATCCTCGCCGTCGCCGCCGCCGGCTACTGGCTGCTGCCCGACAATCTGGCGCTGCTGACCCGCATCATCGCCATGGCGCTGCTGGTGATGTCGCTCGACCTCGTCACCGGCTATTGCGGCGTCGCCACGCTCGGCCATGCCGCGCTGTTCGGCGCGGGAGCCTATGCCGCCGGCATCGGCGCGGTGCATTTCGGCATAACCGACCCGACCGCCATGGTCGCGGTCGGCGCGGCGGCCGGCGCGCTCGCCGGGCTCGTCGCCGGCGCGGTCATGCTGCGCGGCCACGGGCTGGGACAGCTCGTCCTGTCGATCGCCATCGTCTTTCTGTTCCACGAGACCGCCAACAAGGCATCGCGCTGGACCGGCGGCAGCGACGGGCTGGCGGGCATCTCGCCCGATCCGCTGCTCGGCCTGTTCGGTTTCGACCTGTGGGGCCGCACGGCCTATGTCTTCGGCGTCGTTCTGCTCGTCGTCGTCTTCCTGCTGCTGCGCTTCCTGGTGCGCTCGCCTTTCGGCATGCTGTGCCGGGGCATCGGCGAGGATCGGGTGCGCGTCGCCGCCATGGGCGCCTCGGTCGATGCCGCGCTCGTCAGGATGTTCGCCATCTCCGGCGCGGTGGCCGGCGTCGGCGGCGCGCTCAATGCCGTCTCGACCCAGGTGGTCGGCCTCGACAGCCTGAGCTTCACCACCTCGGCCGAGGCGCTGGTGATGCTGGTGCTGGGCGGCGCCGGCTCGCTCTATGGCGGGCTGGTCGGCACGCTGGTCTTCATGTGGTTCGAGGATTTCGTCTCGGCGATCAACCCGTTCCATTGGCTCACCCTCGTCGGCGCGCTGCTGATCGTCGTGGTGCTGTTCGCACCGGCCGGCCTTTACGGCACGGCGGCACGGCTTCTCGACCGCTTTCGGGGCCAGCGATGAGGCCGGTCTTTTCCGTTTCCGGGTTGAACAAGGCGTTCGGCGGACTGACCGTCGCCGGCGACATCTCGCTGTCGCTCAACGCCGGCGACCGCGTGGCGCTGATCGGCCCCAATGGCGCCGGCAAGACCACATTCGTCGATCTGGTCACCGGGCGTCTCGCACCCGATTCCGGCCGCGTCGCCCTTGGCGGCGGAGACATCACCCGCCACGCCCCGACCCGGCGGGTGCGGGCAGGTCTGGTCCGCACCTTTCAGGTGACGCGGCTGTTCGCCGGCATGACGCCGCAGGAGCATGTCGCGCTTGCCGTGCTCCAGCGCACCGGGCGCGGCGGCCGCCTGTTCGGCGCGTTCCAGCGCATGGATGATGTCATGGCCGAAGTCGACGCGATCCTGCATTCGCTCGGTCTCGGCGAAGTCGCGACGCACCGGGCGGGCGAGATCGCCTATGGCCAGCGGCGGCTGCTCGAGATCGCGCTGGCGCTGGCGCTGAAACCGAAGGTGCTTCTGCTCGACGAGCCGGCCGCCGGCGTGCCGCAGGCCGACACGCCGCGCATCGAGGCGGCCCTTGCCGCGCTGCCGGCCGACCTTGCCGTGCTGATGATCGAGCACGACATGGACCTGGTCTTCCGCTTCGCCAGACGGGTCGTCGTGCTCGCCGCCGGCAGGATCATCTTCGACGGATCGCCTGCCGACGTCACCGCCGATGCGCGCGTGCGCGAAGCCTATCTCGGGAACTATGCCAATGGCCGCAGCGTCGCTTGAAGTCGCAAAGTTGAGCGCCGGCTATGGCGGGACGCGGGTTCTGGAAGATGTCGGCTTCTCCCTGCCTGCCGGTTCGCGGCTCGCCGTGCTCGGCCGCAACGGCATGGGCAAGACCACGCTTCTCGCCGCCATCGCCGGGCAGGCGCAGGCTTATGGCGGCACGATCCGCCTCGACGGTCGCGAGATCGGCGGGCTGGAAAGCGCTGCGCGCGCCCATGGCGGCCTCGGCTACGTGCCGCAGACGCGCGCCGTGTTCCCGTCGCTGACGGTCGAGGAAAACCTGTTCGTCGGGCTGAAGGGCCGGCCGCGCGCGGCGATCGCGGAAGCCTACGAGATGTTTCCCCGGCTGGCCGAGCGGCGCAGGCAGCTGGGTTCGCAGCTTTCGGGCGGCGAGCAGCAGATGCTGTCGACGGCCCGCACCATCCTCGGCCAGCCGGGCGTCGTCCTGCTCGACGAGCCGCTGGAGGGGCTGGCGCCGGTCGTTTGCGAGGAGCTGATGGCGGCGCTGTCGCGGCTCGCCGCCGGCGGCGAGACGACGGTGCTGCTGGTCGAGCAGAAAATCCAGACCGCGCTCGATTTCGCCGATGCCGTCATCATTCTCGAGCGCGGCAGGATCGCCTGGTCCGGGGTTCCGGCCGCCCTTGCCGCCGAGACGGCGACGGTGGAACGCCTGCTCGGCGTCGGCTCGCTGCGCTGATTTCGCCGGTCGGCTCAGCCTGCCGAATGCCGGCGCTTCAGTTCGACCTTGTCGACCTTGCCGACGGGCAGCAGCGGCAGTTCGGCGCTGATTGCAATCCGCTTCGGCCGCTTGTAGTTGGCCAGCCGCTCGCGGCACCACTCCGCCAGACGCTCCGCCAGCCCGTCCTGCGCCACGCCCTGGTTCGGGATGACATAGGCATGGCCGACCTCCTGATAGAGCGGATCGGGAACGCCGATCACGGCGGCCAGCGCCACCTCCGGATGCTGTTCGAGGCAGACCTCGATCTCGCGGGGATAGACGTTGTAGCCGCCCGACTTGAACATCTCCTTCTTGCGGCCGACCAAGCGCAGATTGCCGTCTTCGCCGAGTACACCGACATCGCCGGTCCTGAAATAGCCGTCGGTGTCGAAGGCTTCCTCCGTTGCCGTCGGGCGGCGATAATAGGCATGGAGCACGGAAGGGTGCTTCAGCCGCACCTCGCCCTCGCTGCCGGGCGCGCAAATATGGCCGTCATCAGCGACGAGGCGCAGGTCGAGGCCGACCGTCGGCTGGCCCACCGTCTGCGTCAGCTCGTCGTCGCCGGCGCCCGGCGCCGACATGGTGATCGAGCCGGGAACCTCCGACATGCCGTAGGTGACGCCGAGCGGGCAGCCCTTGCCGCGCAGCCGGGCCAGCACGTTTGCCGGCAGCGCCGCGCCGCCCCAGCAGATCAGCCGCACGCCCGAGAAATCGGTGGTGTCGAATTCCGGCAGCTCGGTCATGATCTGGAGCATGGTCGGCACGCCGAGCATGCAGTGCACCTGCCCGCGGTCGATGGCGTCGAGGATGCCGTGCGGATCGAACCGTTCCATGAAGGTGATGGCGCCGCCGCCGACCATCGGCGCGCAGCACAGATCGCCGACGCAGCCGATGTGATTGACCGGCAGGTTGCAGATGATAGTCGCGCCTTCGAGCGAGAAATGCGCGGTCTGGGTGCTGTAGCCGTGGCATAGGCCGAAATGGGTGAGGAGCGCGCCCTTGGGCTCGCCGGTCGAGCCCGAGGTGTAGACGATCAGCGCCGGGTCCTGCGCGGTCACGGCGTTGCGGCGCGCGGCCAGCTCTTCTGCGCCGATACGCGCGCCGTCGCCGAGAAAGTCGTCAAGCCCGGCGAAGCGGTTGTCCTCGCCGCCGAAGCCGACGAGGCGGCCGGTGAAAGCGGCGAGGCTGGCGGCCTCTGCCAGCCGTCCGGCGAGATCCTCGCCCTCGAAGGCGGCAAGGCAGAACACGATGCCCGGCGCGGCGTCGGACAGGACGCGGGCGATCTCGCCCGGCGTGTAGCGCGGGTTGAGCCCGACCCAGATGCCGCCGATCGACACGGTGGCGAGGAAGGCGACGAAGAATTCCGGCCGCGGCGTCGACAGCACGCTGACGCGGTCGCCCTTGCCGATGCCGGCGGCTATCAGCGCCCGCGCGAAACGGTCGACTTCGTCGCGCAGCCAGGGATAGTCGCGGCGCTCGTCGGCGAAATACACCGCCGGCGCGCCCGGCGTCCTTTCCGCCCAATGGGCCGGATAGTCGGAAATCCGCGCCAGAACCGGCACGCCGTCGCCGCCGGCAGCCCTGCCTGCCGCGATTGGCTCAGCCATTCGTGCTCTCCAGGAACAGGACCAGCCAGTCGGCGGTCATTGCCGGCTTGTCGGCTCCTTCCTTCTCGACGGTCACCGACAGCGTGCCGAGCCAGCCGTCGCCGCGCTTCTTCATCTCGGTCACCTTGCAGGTGGCCTGCACGCGGTCGCCGACCATTACCGGGGTGATGAATCGCACCTTCTCGAAGCCGTAATTCAGCCCCCACAGCTTCTCGCCCTCGAGCGGGAAGTAGCGGAAGTTCCAGTAGACCAGCATCGACAGCAGCAGCATGCCGTCGACGAGGTCGGAGCCGAACTCGTTGTTGCGGCTGAAGGTGAGGTCGACATGGGCGGGGTCGAGATAGGTCGCGGTCGCGAACAGCGACAGATGCGCCCGGTCGACCGCCATCCAGTCGGAGACATAGGCGGTCTTGCCCAGAAGGGCCGGCAGTTCGGAAAATGTGATCTTGGTGTCGGCCACGGTCATGGTTGCCTCGCATGCTTTCAGGAAAAGGGGATCAGTTGCCGATCATCATCGCCGGCAGCCAGGTGGAGATCGCCGGGAAGGCGACGAGAAGAACGAGAATGAACACTTCGGCGGCAAGCAGCGGCAGGATGCCGCGATAGATCTCGCCGGCGGATATCCTGGTCTCCGACGCGGCCATTACCGCGAACAGGTTGAGGCCCACCGGCGGCGTCACCGCTGAAATCTCGACCAGCTTGACGATGATGACGGCGAACCAGATCGGGTTGATGCCGAGCGCCTGCGAGATCGGATAGAGCACCGGCAGGGTGACGACGACCATCGACAACGGGTCGACGAACATGCCGAGAACCAGATACAATCCGATCACCAGCAGCAGAAAGCCGTATACGCTGAGATCGAAAGCGACGAGCAGGGCGGTGATCTCGCGGATGAAACCGCTGATGACGAAGAAGCGGCCGAGCAGCAGCCCGCCAACCACGACGATGAACAGCGTCGCGGTCAGGATCATGGTTTCCTGGAACGAATCGGCCAGCCCGCGCGCGTTGATCGAGCGCCGGGCGAGGGCGAGAACGATGGCGCCTGCGGCGCCGACTGCGCCTGCTGCCGAGGGCGGCATGGTGCCGGTATAGATGCCGCCGAGGACCAGCGTGGCGAGGACGAGGATCGGCCACACTGCCTTGAGCGAGCGGATCTTCTCGCTCAGGGGATAGCGCGTGACGGCGGTCGGGGCATAGCCGGGGATCAGGCGGACGACGAGGACGATGGCGACGATGTAGCCGGCCATGGTCAGCAGGCCGGGGAACACGCCGGCCATGAACAGCTGGCCGATCGATTGCCCTGTCAGGATGCCGTAGATGACGAAGCTGAGCGAAGGCGGGATCAGGCCGGCCAGCGTGCCGGCGGCGGCGATCGAGGCGGCGGAAAAGCCTTTGTGACAGCCGTGTTTCAGCATCTCGGGCAGCGCCACCTTGCCGAATACCGCGGAGTTGACCACGGTCGAGCCCGAGATCGACGAGAAGCCGGCTGAGGCGAGGACCGTCGCGGCATAGAGGCCGCTGCGCGTGCCGCCCATCCATTTCGCTGCGGCGCGGTAGAGGTCCTGGATGATGTCGGCGCGCGCCGCGACCACGCCCATCAGTACGAACATCGGCACGACGACGAAGGTGTATTGTGAGGCGAAGTCGAAAGGCAGCGTCTTCAGCGTCACCCACATGAAGCGCTCGCCGACGGTTAGCCACATGCCGCCGCAGGCGGCGAGGATCATGGCGGCGCCGATCGGAACGCCGGCCAGCGCAAGCACGAGCGTGGCGGCGATGACGGCAAGTCCGAGCTCGATCGGGCTCATGCGGCACCTCCCTCGCGGCGCGGGAATAGCCGCATCAGCGATTGAAGGAACTGGACGGCGGCGATGGCTGCGGCCACCGTCGCGCCAAGGCAGACCAGCGTCTTGACCGGATAGACGGGAAAATTGAACACGCCGCCCGCCACTTCGTGGACACGCCAGCTGTCAAGCATCAGCGGCCATGTCTGCCGTGCGATCAGGTAGAGCGCCACAGCCGTACCTAAAAGGGCGAGGCAGTCTGCCAGGCGCCGCGCCGGGCCGCGCATGCCGGCGGTGACGAGATCGACGACGATGTGGCTGCGCCGCGCCTGGACATGGATCAGCCCGATGAACATCACGACGGCCAGCGCCTGCTCGGCCATCTCGAACGCGCCGAGGATCGGCTTCCTGAAGAAGGCGGTGCCGATGACGTCGCCGGTGCCGACGACCATCATCAGGCCGAGCGCCGCCCAGCCGATCCAGGCGCTCATCCGCAACGCCCATGCGAGAACAGTGTCAACGGCGTGCATGGTCATGCACGTTCCTCCCGTAGCTGTGATGAAGCGGCGCATCTGTCGGGACAGCCGCGGACATGCCCTTTCCCGGCGGCGGCGCACCGGATGCAGGATGCGGCTCCGGGCGTGCCGTGCGGCAGCGCCCGGAAACCAGCAAAGCGGTTACTGATGGCTCTTCAGCTGCTCGCGGACGAAGGCGGCATGCTTCTTCGCCGCTTCGCCATGGCCGGCCTTGTCGAGGTGCTCGACCCAGAGGTCGAGGAAGTCGGGCAGTGCTGCTTCCATCTTCTCCTGATCCTCGAAATGAACGAGTTCGACGCCCTTGCTCTTCAACATCTCGAGGCCTCCGGCCTCGGCGGCGTTGATCTCGTCTGCCGCCTTCTTCTCGGCCTCGTCGACGACCTCGTCGAACAGCGCCCTGAACTCGGGCGTCCAGCCGTCCCACACCTGCTTGTTGACATAGGTGAGGTAGAGCGGAGTCGCTCCGAACTCGGCGTCGCTGGCGAACTTGGCGACCTCGAACAGATTGTAGAGGGCGGCGGTCTGGTAGTTCAGATAGGCGCAGTCGACGGTGCCGCGCTGCAGGCCCTCATACATCTCGCCCAGCTCGATATTGACCGGCACCGCCTTGAAGGTGGTGAAGACGATCGGGTGGAAGGTGCCGTAGGTCCGCACCTTGAGGCCGTTGAAATCGGCGAGTGTCTTCACCGGTTTGGTGCAGAGCAGGCGGTATTGCGGCAGGCCGCGATAGAGGAACGGGTGCAGATTGGCGGCGTCGAATTCAGCGCGCACCTCTTCCAGTTCGGCAAAGGCATCCTTCTGAACCTGCGCGGCGGCTTCCGCCGTCGGGAAGATGATCGGCAGCGAATCGGCAAGGCCCGACACCGGGAACTGGCTGAAGAAATAGCCGATCGGGAAGTTGCCGATGTCGACCGCGCCAGCGCCGACGAGCTCGACCATCTCGGCCGGGCCGCCCAGCGTGCCGCCGTGGAACATCTCGAACTTGACCTTGCCGTCGGTGCGCCTGGCGATCTCGTCGGCGATGAACTGGTCGATTACCGAGGTGGTGAAGCCTTCAGGCATGAAGTTCGCATAGCGAACCGACATTTCGGGGTAGTCCTGCGCCAGGGCCGTGCCGATAAGCGCGGGTGCGAGCGCGAGTGCGAGCGACGTGGTCGCCACCAGATTCCTCATAGCCATCCTCCTGTCTGCTATCGGCGTCATCATCGTTATGTCTTTTTCAAAAAGCAAGTAATTAGTTGTATTTTCCTCCGCTCCGGTTTCTTGCGTTTCGGGCCGTTGCCGGCAGCGCGGAGCATTGCTGCGGGAGCCGCGATCTATCTCCTTGTTTTTACGCAAAACCGGACGGAAAACCGGCTCACACATTTTGACGAATTGCTCTAAAGGTGAGGGCACAGGGAAAGGGGAAACCCAGCGGATGGCGAAACGGGAAAAGGCCGGACCCGCGCAACGAGCCGGGGCGGGAGCGAAGGCGGCGACGGTCGGCCGGCGCGAGGATCCGCTCGCCGCGCCGAAGCGCCGCCGGCCGCAGCAACAGCGCTCCAAGGCGACGGTGGAGCAGATTCTCCATGCCGCCGTCGGCGTTCTGGAACATGGCGGCTTCGAGGCGATGACGATGCAGACCATCGCCGACGCGGCCGGCATCAACATCGCCACCGCCTACAGCTATTTCCCCAACAAGCACCATGTGCTGGCGCATCTCGCCCGTGTGCGGCTCGCCGAGCGTCTGACGCTGCTCGATGCGGCCTTCGTGCGGCTGAAGGCCGACGAGGACTGGATCGAAGGTTTTTGCGCGACGCTGGGCGAACTCTACCGGCTGCGCGTCGATCAGGCCGGTTCGGTGGCGCTGCGCCAGGCGATGCACGCCTCGCCGTCGCTGTGGGAGATCGATCAGGAAGGCAACCGCCGCGCCGGCATCCTCGTCGCCGACCTGCTGCGCTTCCACGCCGGCGACGGCGGCAACCGCGAGATTCAGGGCCGCGTCATCGCCGAATATGTCACGGCGTCGCTCGACTATCTCCAGCATTGCGATGCCGGCACACGCGAAGGGACCCTTGATGAGATCGTCGAACTGACGCGCGCCTATCTCAGTCGCATCGCCTCGCTGCGTGACGATCGGGCGGCGACCGGGGCGAGGGAATGAGGCCGATCATGGGGATGGATGGCGGGCGGGCAATGAGGGCAAGCAGGCATGCGCCGCGACGGCAACGATCCCGCGCCGACGCGTGGCGATTGGGATGGGGATTGGCATATTGTCAATCTCTGTCTGGCAGACATGAGCATGCCGCCTTGCCCTGCCGCGGGCTGGAAACGCCCGGTCCGGCAGATCGACAGGCTGGCCGAGAGACAGGAAACGCCGGATGACGATTTCGCTTCTGGTCCTCAACGGACCCAATCTCAACCTTCTCGGCACCCGCCAGCCGCTGGTCTATGGTTCGGCGACGCTCGCCGACGTCGAGGCGCTGTGCCGCGAGGCCGGCGAGCGCCTCGGCATCGGCATCGACTTCCGCCAGTCGAACCATGAGGGCGTGCTGATCGACTGGATCCACGAGGCCAGAGGCAAGCATGCCGGCATCGTGCTGAACGCCGGGGCGCTGACCCACACCTCAATCGCGATCATGGACGCCATCGCCAGCGTCGAGCTGCCGGTGGCGGAGGTGCATCTGTCGAACATCCACCGCCGCGAGGAATTCCGCCACCTCTCCTACGTCTCCAAGGTGGCGCTGGGCATGATCGCCGGCTTCGGCCCGCATGGCTACGTCC
>JBLJBS010000118.1:0-13560 GCA_047637695.1 Aquamicrobium sp.
GCTCGCTGACCAGCGAGAAGGCGATCTCGATGATCGCCATCCATGCCCACGACATTCCGCACATCTTCCCGCCGGAGGTGATCGCGGAAGCGGAAGCGGCAAAAGCGGCGACGATGTCCGGCCGCGAGGACTGGCGCGATTTGGGTCTCGTCACCATCGACCCGGCCGACGCCAAGGACCATGACGACGCGGTGCATGCCGCGCCCGACATCGACGAGGCAAATCCCGGCGGCCATGTCGTCACCGTCGCCATCGCCGACGTCGCGGCCTATGTGACGGAAGGCTCGGCGCTCGACCGCGAGGCGCTGAAACGCGGCAATTCGGCCTATTTCCCCGACCGCGTGGTGCCGATGCTGCCGGAGCGGATATCGAACGATCTCTGTTCGCTGCGCGAGGGCGAGGACCGCCCCGCCCTTGCCGTGCGCATGGTGTTCACCGCCGACGGCCGCAAGCTGCGCCATTCGTTCCACCGCATTATGATGCGGTCAGTGGTCAAGCTTTCTTACCCCCAGGCGCAGGCGGCGATCGATGGACGACCGGACGAGAAGACCTCGCCGATCCTCGACACCGTGCTCAAGCCGTTGTGGGCGGCCTATGCCGCGCTGAAGCGCGGACGCGCCGCCCGCGAGCCGCTGGAACTCGACCTGCCCGAGCGCAAGATACTGCTAAAACCCGACGGCACGGTCGACCGCGTCATCGTGCCCGACCGCCTCGACGCCCATCGGCTGATCGAGGAATTCATGATCCAGGCCAATGTGGCGGCGGCGGAAACGCTGGAGGCGAAGCGCCTGCCGCTGATCTACCGCATCCACGACGCGCCGTCGCTTGCCAAGCAGGAATCCCTGCGTGAATTCCTCGCCACGCTCAACCTGCCGCTGGCGCGCGGCGTCCAGATGAAGCCGTCCTCGTTCAACGGCATTTTGTCGCGGGTCAGGGGCAGCGATCACGAGACGCTGGTCAACGAGGTGGTGCTGCGCAGCCAGAGCCAGGCGATCTACTCGCCCGAGAATATCGGCCATTTCGGGCTGAATCTGCGCCGCTATGCCCACTTCACCTCGCCGATCCGCCGCTATGCCGACCTCGTCGTCCACCGGGCGCTGATCGGAGCGCTGAAGCTTGGAAAAGATGGCATTTCCGCCGCGCAGGAGGAACGTCTCGACGAGATCGCGGCGCTGATTTCGGCCGCCGAACGCCGCGCCATGGCCGCCGAGCGCGAGACGGTCGACCGGCTGATCGCCACCCATCTGGCGACAAGGCTCGAAGAGAGTTTCCACGGCCGGATCTCGGGCGTCACCAAGTCCGGGCTTTTCGTCCAGTTGCCGCAATATGGCGCGGACGGGTTCATACCGGTGTCATCGCTGGGCGATGATTACTATATCTACGACGAATCGGCGCATTCGCTGTTTGGCGAAAGGTCGGCCAAGGGTTATCAACTGGCCGACGAGGTCGAGGTACGACTGGTGGAGGTCGCGCCGATGGCCGGAGCCATGCGTTTTGCGATGCTGAGCGAGCCGAAGCCCCTGCCCGGCTCGAAACAGTCGTTCCACAAGGCGCGTCGCGGCAGGACACGCGCGCAACGGCCGCAGCCCCGCGGCCGCTCCCGGAGAAGATGATGGAAGAACAGGTTTTCGGCCAGCAGGCCCCGAGCGAACGCTCGCTGATGCAGGCGATTGGCCGCGGTTTCATGTGCAAGTGTCCGCATTGCGGCCAGGGCCGCCTTTTCGGCAAGTTCCTCAAGGTCGCGGATTCCTGCGATGTTTGCGGCGAGGAGTATCATCACCATCGCGCCGACGACCTGCCGGCCTATCTGGTGATCGTCGTCGTCGGTCATATCGTCGTCGGCGCATTCATGGGCATGGAGAATGTCTTCGAGCTGACCACATGGCAGCATCTCGCGATCTGGGTTCCGATCACGCTCGTCATGACCATCGGCCTGCTTCAGCCCACCAAGGGCGCGGTGGTCGGTCTGCAATGGGCCTTGAGAATGCACGGTTTTTCAGGCAAGCCGGACGCGCTCGAAACCCACCCGGAACTGTGAGACAGGCATGACAGGCGACAAGATCGGCATGGCTGGAATGACGCGGTCGGAAGTCGACCGGGTCGAGAACAAGGATTTCGCCCTCGGCAGCGGACCCAAGCGGCCGCGCGATGCCGCGACCCTGATCCTGCTCGACCGCAAGGGCGACGATGTCCGGGTGTTGATGGGCCGCCGGCACATGCGCCATGCCTTCATGCCCGGCAAGTTCGTGTTTCCGGGCGGGCGCACCGATGCAGCCGACAGCCGCATCCCCGTCGCCACCGGCCTCCATCCCGATGTCGAATCGAAGATCGCCCGCGGCCGCGTCTCTGCGGCGCGCGCCCGCGCCATCGCGCTTTCGGCCGTGCGCGAGACCTATGAGGAGGCCGGCCTGCTCATCGGAAGGTCGGGGAGCTTCGCCACCGCCAAGACCGACTGGCACGGCTTCGTCGAGCATGGCGTTGCCCCCTCGCTCGAGGGCCTGCGCTTCATTGCCCGTGCCATCACCCCGCCCGGACGCGTGCGGCGCTTCGACACGCGTTTCTTCGCGGCGTTCCGCGACGACGTGGCGGTCGAGCTGCCCGACGGCGGGCCGACGGACGAGCTCGAAGAGATCATGTGGATTACGCTGGACAAGGCGGTGGAAGCGGACATACCCGCGATCACCCGCAATATCCTCGGCGATCTTTCCACGCGGCTGCGCGACGATCCCGATCTTAAGCCCGCATCGCCGGTGCCGTTCTATTACATGCGGCACAACCGGTTCTGCCGCGAAATCCTCTGACGCCCTCTCCCGCGCAGGTGAAACCGATGGCGAAAACGCCGTCCGCTCCCGACGATGCCGCCACAGAGCCTGAAGCCATGCGCTGGCTTTCGATCGCCGCCGCCATCGCCTCGATCAGCGTGGTCGGGATGGCGATCGGCCTCGGCGTGCCGCTGCTTTCGGTGATCCTCGAAGCCCGCGGCTTCTCGGCCACCGCGATCGGCGCCAACACGGCCGTCGCCGGAATTGCCTCGATCGTCGCCGCCCCCTTCGCCACGCCGCTCGCGGCACGCTTCGGCGTGGTGCGGCTGATGCTGGCGATGATCATGATCGGCGGCCTCGCTTTCATGGGATTCTACTTCGCGTCGGCATTCTGGATTTGGTTTCCGCTGCGGGCGGCGCTGCATTTCGCGCTGACGGTTCTGTTCATCCTGTCGGAGTTCTGGATATCGACATCGGCCCCGCCGCAACGACGCGGGCTGATCCTCGGCATCTACGCGACGGTGCTTTCCCTCGGCTTCGCGTTCGGTCCCTGGCTGTTCGCCCAGGTCGGCTCGGCCGGCTTCGCTCCCTTCGGCATCACCTTCGTGCTGATCGTGCTTGCCGCGATCCCGGTCTCGCTGGCGTGGCGCGAAAGCCCCGACGTTTCCGGACACGGCGACAGCGGCGGCGGCAGCGGCTTTGCCCGCTACATCTGGATGGTGCCGACGGCGACGGGAGCGGTGCTGGTGTTCGGCGCGGTCGAAACCGGCGGCTTCGCGCTCTTTCCCGTCTATGGCGCGCGAATCGGCTATCCGGAAGCCGATGCGGCCCTGCTGCTGACCGCGGTCGGCCTCGGCAACGTGCTATTGCAGATACCGCTCGGCCTGATAAGCGACCGCATGCGCGACAGGCGCCTGCTTCTCGCCATATGCGCTCTGGTCGGCCTTATCGGCGTGATGCTTCTGCCCTCGGTCGCCGGCAACTGGCGAATGAGCGCGGCGGTGCTGTTCGTGTGGGGCGGCGTCGTCGCCGGCCTCTATACGGTCGGCCTCGCCCATCTCGGCTCCAAGCTTTCGGGACGCGACCTCGCTTCGGCCAACGCCGCCTTCGTGCTGTGCTACGGCATCGGCATGCTGATCGGGCCGCAGGCCATCGGCATCGGTATGGACATCGCCGGCCCGAACGGCTTCGCATGGTCGCTGGCGGTGTTCTTCGCCGCCTATCTCGTGCTTGCGGCCTCGCGCCTGCTGATCATCCCCGTGCGCCGATAATTGCCGCCTCCGCGGCAGAGTCATTGACGGGACATGGTTGCGCGTTACCCTTTCGCGCCGACCTGCAACGGCTGCAACGCCTTGGCGCAAGACACGAGGACACCGTCATGGAAACCAATAAACTGCACCGTGGCCGCCTGATCGACCACATCCAGCTCGTCGTGCAGGATCTGGAGGCGAGCCGCCGTTTCTACGAGGCCACGCTCGGCGCGCTCGGCATCCCGCTGGGTGGCGTCGACGAAGACTATTTCTGGGCGGACGAACTGTTCGTCTCGACGGCGAGCAGCCAGGCAGCGCTGGGACGCCTGACCGGCCGCATCCATCTCGCCTTCCAGGCCAGCGACCGTGCGGCCGTCGACGCCTTCTACGAGGCGGGCCTCGCCAATGGCGGATCCGACAACGGCGCCCCCGGCGAACGCCCCTACCATCCGGGTTATTTCGCGGCCTTCCTCATCGACCCGGACGGCAACAACATCGAGGCCGTCTATCATGGCGAGGCCGAACGCAGCGCGGATTCGATCACGATCACCTTCTGACGCAACGCCGGCGAACCAACGCGGCCACGAACGGGGGGTTGACTTTCCCCCGTCCTGGTTTATGTCTCCGCGCGAGATTTCCGCAGACGGGCTCGCCGCCCGAACCCATGCGGCGACCTATCCTCAAGCACAGCGGACCCGAAAATGGCCAAGGCTACGACCATCAAGATCAAGCTTCTGTCCACCGCGGACACCGGCTTCTTCTATGTCACCAAGAAGAACAGCCGCACCATGACCGACAAGATGAGCAAGCGGAAGTACGACCCGGTCGCCCGCAAGCATGTCGAGTTCAAGGAAACGAAGATCAAGTAAGCTTCGCTTTCCAAGCGGACAAACGAAAACGCCGCCTTTTCAGGCGGCGTTTTCGCTTTCTGTCGCGCCGGAAGATCGACGCTCTGAAAAAAGGGGCCGGTCGGCATTCTGGCAGCGGTACGAGGAGGCCACTATACGCCAGAGCCGGCCGGCCGACCCCACGAACCCAGGAGATGCGGCGGACCTGAGCATCATGGGGCATCTCTGATGAAGTATGGGAAAAAGAAGGGCTTTTCGCCCCGATCCAACCCCAGCCCTATGTCCCGGGCGCACATTTGCGCAAGGGCGCAATAAAATCAACAATTTCTTAACTAACGCGCCATTTCTCCACAAACAGGGTAAATTTCGCGCTGAAGCCCGAATGAATCGCGTGATTCAGTTCAAAAAGACGGATTTTCTGCCGAAGTCGCGTCAGGCAGCGGCGGCGACGACGCGGTTGCGGCCGCCATTCTTCGCCTCGTAGAGCGCAAGGTCGGCACGCTTCAGCATCGCCTCGACACTGTCGGCCTCACGCATCATCGCGGCAACGCCGACGCTGACCGTGACGGTGATGGAGCCTTTCCCGCCACCGACCAGGAACGGCGTATCGGCGATCTGGGCGCGGATGCGCTCCGCCACCTTTTCCGCGATCAGGCCTTCGGTGTCCGGCATGACGACGACGAATTCCTCGCCGCCCATGCGGCAGGCAAGATCGATGCCGCGCACGTTCTTGCGCAGACGGCCGGCGAATTCGCGCAGCACCTCGTCGCCGACATCATGGCCATAAGTGTCGTTGATGGCCTTGAAGCGGTCGATGTCGGTTATCATCAGCGACAACGGCCGGCGCCGGTTCCGCGCGCGCTCGAACAGGGTGGCCAGATGGCTGTCGAGGTAGCGGCGGTTGTGCAGGCCGGTCAGGCCATCGGTGACGGCCATCTCGATCGTCTGGGCGACCGAGGCGCGCAGATGGTCGTTGTAGCGCTTGCGCTTCACCTGGGTGGCAAGGCGCGCCACCAGCTCGTGCTGGTCGATCGGCCGCACCAGATAGTCGTTGACGCCGAGTTCCAGCCCCCGCGCCAGCCGGGCATCCTCGCCCTCGTCGGCCAGCAGCATGATCGGCACGAAACGCGTCCGGTCCAGCGTCCGCAGCTGCGAGCACAGCCTGAGCGGATCGTAATCGGAAAACCCGGTCGAGACGATGATGCAATCGTAATCGCCATCGGCGGCCTGGAAGAAGGCCGAGGTGGGATCGGTGGCCGACGACAGCTCGCAACGTCCGCGCAGCATCCTCGCGACGCGCTCGGCCGTGGCGGCACGCTCATCGACCAGCAGCACGCGCGGCAATGCCTCCACCGCGGCGCCGCGGCGGCTGAGCAATTCCTCGATGCCGATATTGCGGGTGGTGGCGGCACGCAGCCGCAATTCGTCGGTCAGCGTCTTCAGGCGGACGAGGCTTTTCACGCGCGTCATCAACTGCAGGTCGTTGACGGGCTTGGTCAGGAAGTCGTCGGCGCCTGCCTCGAGGCCCTTCACCCGGTCGGCGACCTGGTCGAGCGCAGTGACCATGACCACGGGAATGTGCTGCGTCGCCGCATCGGCCTTCAGGCGGCGGCAGACCTCGAACCCATCCATGTCCGGCATCATCACGTCGAGAAGCACGACATCGACCCGTCCGTTCTCGCATGCGTCGAGCGCCTCGGCGCCGCTATAGGCCGGGATAACCTCGAAATACTCGGCCAGCAGCCGGGCCTCGAGCAGCTTGACGTTGGCCGGAACGTCGTCGACGACGAGGATGCGAGCGGTCATGGCGCGATGGACTCCCAAGGAAAAGCAGGCGCGAACATCAGGCGTCGCCGAGATAGGATTTGATCGTTTCGATGAAACGGGCCACCGAGATCGGCTTCGAGATATAGGCCTCGCAGCCGCCCTGACGGATGCGTTCCTCGTCGCCTTTCATCGCGAAGGCGGTGACCGCGATCACGGGAATCGCGTGCAGCTCGTCGTCCTCCTTCAGCCATTTGGTCACTTCCAGCCCCGACACTTCCGGCAGCTGGATGTCCATCAGGATGAGGTCCGGCCTGTGGGCGCGCGCGAGATCGAGCGCTTCGAGCCCGTTGCGGGTGCGCACCGTCTCATAGCCGGAGGCTTCGATCAGGTCGCGAAAGAGCTTCATGTTCAGCTCGTTGTCTTCGACGATCATAACCTTTTTCGGCATGTCTTCCCTACCCCGCCACGATCTGCGCGGCCTGTTCCCGGCGCTTCGCCACCATGGTTCCTGAAAACCCTTGACCGACGTTAGCGCAATTTGATTGACGAATGGCAAACCCGCTTGCCCGTCCGGCCCGGCCTGGGCTACAGCCAGACCATGCGCGCGCCTCATCCCGTCCGAATCGACCGCGAGACAGCCGAGGCAACGGCCGTCTCCGGGCTCGGCTTCATCGCCGGCGATCCGGTCCTGTTGCCACGCTTCCTCGCCCTGACCGGCATAGAAGCCGGCCAGATTCGGCAGGCGGCGCGCGAACCCGGCTTCCTTGCCGGCGTGCTGCAGTTCCTGATGGCGCACGAGCCGACGCTCACGGCCTTTTGCGAGGCGAGCGGCCATAACCCTGCACAGGTCGCGGCGGCGCTTTCGGCGCTGCCCTTCGGCGACGACCGCTTCGAGGCCTCGACATGACGATCGATCCGGAAACGCTGCGCCAGATCGAGACGCTGTCGCAGGACGACAGGCCGCTTCTGGTGCTCGACGTCGACGATGTGCTCCTGCATTTCGTCGGTCCGCTGCTGCGTTATATGGAACGCAACGGCTGTGCGCTCAGGCTGGAGACCTTCCGGCTTTTCGGCAACGTCTTCGACATCGAGACAGGCGCTGCCGTCGGCAATGACAGGGTTTCGGCGCTGCTCGACGGCTTCTTCGGGATGCAGACCGAATGGCAGACACCGGTCGACGGCGCGACGCAGGCGGTCGCCGGGATTGCCCGCAAGGCGGAAGTGGTGCTTCTCACCGCCATGCCACACCGACATCGCGAGACGAGGCGCGACTTCCTGACCGTTCTCGGCCTGCCCTACCCGCTGCTCACCACCGAAATGGCCAAGGGCCCGGCCATCCGCCGTCTGCGCGGGCAGAAGGGACGTGCCGTCGCCTTCGTCGACGACATGCCGCACAACCTTGCCTCGGCCCGGGAAGCCGTCAGCGACGCGCATCTCTTCCATCTGATCGCCGACAATTCGCTGCGACCGCTATTGCCGGAACTGCCGCTTGAAACCGCGGTGGCGATGGACTGGCAGGAGGCCGGAGACAAGATCGCCGGCGCGCTGCGCATCTGACCCTTTGCCCGGCTTGCGGCTTGGCGGAGCAGCGGCCATCCGGTAGCATGGCTGTCGTTTTCCTCACGCCGCCGGCACTATCGCGTCCCCGGTCTCCTTGCGTCAATGTCCATGACGGCCGCCACAAACGATCCCGTGCACGGCTTCTGCCGTGACTGCCTGACCGCGCAGCGCTCGGCGCGGACGCGCTGTCAGGCGTGCGGCAGCCCGCGCCTTGCCCGGCATCCGGAGCTCTATTCGCTTTCACTGGCACATATCGACTGCGACGCCTTCTATGCCGCGGTCGAGAAGCGCGACCGGCCGGAGCTGCGCGACCGGCCGGTCATCATCGGCGGCGCCAAGCGCGGCGTCGTCTCGACGGCGTGCTACATCGCCCGGATTCGCGGCGTCCGCTCGGCAATGCCGATGTTCAAGGCGCTGGAAGCCTGCCCCGACGCAGTGGTCATCAAGCCCGACATGGAGAAATATGCCGGCGTCGGGCGTCAGGTCCGGGACATGATGCGGGAGCTGACCCCGATGGTCGAGCCGCTGTCCATCGACGAGGCGTTTCTCGACCTTTCCGGCACCGAGCGGCTGCACGGCGGGCCGCCCGCGATGGTGCTGGCCGAGTTCTGCCGCCGGATCGAGCACGAGGTCGGCATCACCGCCTCTGTGGGGCTTTCCTATTGCAAGTTCCTCGCCAAGGTCGCCTCGGACCTGCAGAAGCCGCGCGGCTTTTCGGTCATCGGCGAGAAGGAAGCGCTTTCCTTCCTTGCCGACAAGCCGGTTTCTATGATCTGGGGCGTCGGCAAGGCATTCGCCGCGACGCTGGAACGCGACCGCATCGTCACCATCGGCCAGTTGCAGACCATCGAGCGCGCGGACCTGTTGCGCCGCTACGGGACAATGGGCGACAGGCTCTACAACCTGTCGCGCGGGCAGGACGAGCGCAGGGTCAATCCGGATCACGACGCAAAGAGCGTCTCGGCCGAGACGACGTTCGACATCGACATGTCGTCGCTCGGGGAACTGACGCCGGTCCTTCGGGCGCTGTCGGAAACGGTCTCGTTCCGCTTGAAGAAGGCGGGGATCGCCGGCCACACCGTGGTGCTGAAACTCAAGACCGCCGATTTTCGTACGAAGACGCGCAATCGACGCCTTGCCGACGCCACCCGCCTCGCCGACCGCATCTTCTCGACCGGGCTCGAACTTCTGCGCCGGGAAGCGGACGGCACCCGCTATCGCCTTCTCGGCATCGGCGTCACCGACCTTTCCGACGACGGCCGCGCCGACCCGCCGGACCTGATCGACGAAGGCGCGCGCAAGCGGGCGCAAGCCGAAGGTGCCATCGACGCGCTCAGGGCGAAGTTCGGCGGCCGTGCCGTGGAAACCGGCTATACGTTCGGACGCGGCACCAGGGGAAAGCCGCCACCGAAAGAGGAGGAGTGAGAGGCCGGCGAGCGGCTCGCCGGCTCAGATGCCGACGGCTGGACGGCGCGGCTGACCCGCGCCGGCATCGGCCGGCGGATAGCTCTGGCTCGAATAGGTCTCGGCCACCGGCCGGGGCGCCGCCGGCTGATGCTGGCCGACGCCGATCTGCCGCGCCACCCATTCCGGCACTTCCCTCTGCGGATACATCAGCGGCTCGTCCTGCAGGACGACGACCACGGTATCGAGGGCGATCCGGTTGTAGAGATCGATGATGTCCTGATTGAACAGGCGAATACAGCCGGACGAGACCGCAAGCCCGATCGACCACGGCTCGGAGGTGCCGTGGATGCGATAGAGCGTGTCCTGATTGCCCTGGAACAAATAGAGCGCGCGTGGGCCGAGCGGGTTGGTCAAGCCGGGCTCCATGCCCCCGGCATACTGGGCGTAACGGTCCGGCTCGCGCTCGATCATGCTCGGGGTCGGCGTCCAGCGCGGCCATTGCGCCTTGCGGGCGACACGCGCGGTGCCTTCGAATTCCAGCCCGGCCTTGCCGACGCCGATGCCGTAACGCATCGCCTTGCCATTTTCCTGAACGAGATAGAGGAAGCGGTTGGCGGTATCGACCACAAGGGTGCCCGGCAACTCGCTGCGGTGATAATCGACCTGCTGGCGGAAGAAGCGCTGATCCACCTTGCTGATGTCCGTTGCCGGCAGCGGGAACTTTTCCTCCTGCTGCGGACCGTACATCGCAACGTAATAAGGATCGGGCCCGGTCGGCGCTATGCTCTCAAGCCCGCCTCCGGTGGTCGAGCATGCAGCCAGAAACGCCGGCATCGACAGCATGAACAGACGACGCGACATCGAACCCGCGGACGAGGCGCCTTCGCGCGGCTGAATTGCAGTCTTAACACACATGAAGGGAAATCCGGAACCTGTTATCGTTGCAAGCGAACGCGCGACATTATCGCCGGTTCCGTCAATGGCTGCGAAATGGGGCCGCCGCTAGGGCGATATGAGGCGGAAAGGTGGCAACGCCATTCATGTTGCACAGAAGCAACACCATTTCCGCCTCAGCAGTATCAGACCGCCTCCAGAACCTCGTCATAGGCGCTTAGCGCCGATGGAATTCCCAGGCCGGATAGGATGGCGCGCTGATGCGTTGCTTCGGCCCCCTGTCCCAGCGTGATCTGGCCGACGCCGTCCGTCTCCCTGCCGCGGATCATCTGGTAGGCCGAAGCAAGCGAGCCGTGGCTGATCGGCGAGATCATGCTGAAATAAGGCTCGCCGGCCTCGCCATCGGCATTGCGGGCAGCCGGAAGCGATGGCGACTGCGGCTTCTGCTGCGTGGCGGCGTCACGCGCTTCGTGCTGCGAAGACGCACCAAGGCGCGCGAACAAATCCGCGTAAAGTGAACCAGTAACGAGCATGAATGTCCCCGGTATGCGATATGTAGTCCCTTCACTCTCGCTGTAGCAGAAGGGCGGTATCGCTTCGGTTCACATCCGTCCGAAGATTTGATTCAAGCTTTAACGGGTCGCACGCCCGGAGCCCCTGCCGGAGCTTACGATTCCAGCATTTCCTTCACCGTCGTCGCAAGCTGCTTCAGCGTGAACGGCTTGGGCAGGAAGCCGAACTTGGCCTCCCCCGGCAGGTTCTTGGCGAAGGCATCCTCGGCATAGCCGGAGACGAAGATAAACTTGATGTCGGGCTGGCGCTTAATCAGTTCGCCGAGCAGGGTCGGGCCATCCATCTCCGGCATCACGACATCCGAAACCACGATGTCGACCGCGCCGTCGAGTTCCTCGAACAGCTCCAGCGCCTCGACCCCGGACGATGCCTCGTGGACCGTATAGCCGCGCGAAACCAGCGCGCGCACGCTTCCCATGCGCACGGCATCCTCGTCCTCGACGAGAAGAACCGTGGCCGAGCCCGAGAGGTCCGTTCCGTTCGAGACAGGCCGGGCGGCAGGCTGGACGACGGCAGCGGCGCCATCGCTGCCCTCCGCCGCCTCGACCTTCGCCGGCTGCATCTCGGCGACGTAGCGCGGCAGGAAGATGCGGAAAGTCGCCCCCTTGCCCGACTCCGACACGCAGAAGATGAAGCCGCCGGTCTGCTTGACGATGCCGTAGACCATAGACAGGCCGAGACCGGTGCCCTTACCGACCTCCTTGGTGGTGAAGAACGGCTCGAAGATCTTCTCCGTCAGTTCGGGCGGGATGCCGGTGCCGGAATCCTCGATCTCGACCATGACATAGTCGGCGGCGGGCAGTTCGCGATGGCCGAAGGCGGCGCACTCGGCCTCAGCCACGTTGCGGGTGCGCACGTTGAGCGCGCCGCCGTCCGGCATGGCGTCGCGGGCATTGACGGTGAGGTTGACGATCACCTGCTCGAACTGGCCGATATCGGCCTTGACCGGCCACAAATCGCGGCCGTGCTCGATGCCGAGCTTGATGCCGTTGCCGGCGAGGCGCGACAGCAGCATGCGCAGATCGGCGAGCACGTCGGTCAGGTTGAGCACTTCCGGCCGCAATGTCTGCTTGCGCGAGAATGCCAGCAATTGCCGCACCAGCGAGGCGGCGCGATTGGCGTTCTGCTTGATGTTCATGATGTCCGGGAAGGACTGGTCGGACGGCCGGTGGTTGGCGAGCAACAGGTCCGAGGCCATGATGATGGCGGTCAGAACGTTGTTGAAGTCATGGGCGATGCCGCCGGCGAGCTGGCCGACCGCCTGCATCTTCTGGCTCTGGGCCATCTGCGCTTCCAGCGCCTTTTGCTCCGTGGTCTCGACGGCGTAGACGATCGCCGCTTCCTCGTCGCTTTCGCCCGCGCCGGCATCGGCGACCGCGTTGACGTAGAAGCGGATATGTCGCTCCTCGTTGTCCGGCAGGACGGTGTCGATCGGCGTGATGTCGGCCTGATGGTGCCTCGCCTTGACCAGCGCCGCCTCGAAAGCCTGGCGGTCGCGCGGATGGATGACCGTCTCCAGCTTGATGCGGCGGTCGAGCATGTCACGGTCGACGCCCGGAGCAAACAGCGACAGGAACGGCGCATTGGTGCGCAGGATGCGGCCTTCGCCATCGATGCCGGCAATGGCCATCGGTGTCGAATTGAAGAATCGGGTGAAGCGCACTTCCGAGGCGCGCAGGTCGGCTGAGGCGTCCTCGCCCTGGTTGCGGTTCAACACGATGGTGCGCGAAGGCCCCTGCGCACCGTCGCGTCCCGCCGTCACGCGGTGCATGAAACGCGCAGGAAGGGCTGCTCCGCCGATGGTCGAGAGATCGAGATCGATCACCGCGTTGCGGGTCTGGCCGGGATCGGCGCGGACGGAGCGGATCAACGCCATGCCGTCGCCGGCGACGATCTGCGAGAGGGTGACGGAGCCGGGCGTGAACGATGCAAGATCGATCCCCAGCCATTCGGCCAAAGTGGCGTTGATGTAGGTGACGCGGCCGTCGGCATCGGCGGCGAAGAAGCCGGCCGGCGCATGATCGAGATGATCGATCGCCTTTTGCAGGTCGAGGAAGAAGCGCTCCTGTTCCGCCCGCTCGGCGGAAATATCGGCGATCTGCCATGCCGAGAGCGGCTGCCGGTGTCCGGGAACCTTGAAGGTGCGGGCCTTGACCCTATACCAGTGCGCCCGCTGCTCGGCCCCGGCGCGGATGGCGCGCGGCAGGCGGAACTCGCCGTCGCCGGCAACACCGTCGCGCAGGCCCGCGGCAAGCCGGTAGACGACGGGCGAGGCTTCGGCGCTGTCGGACAGCAGGCCCTCGACGGTGCGCACGTCGGCGGCGGAGGTGGCGCCGGTCATCTCCGCATAGGCGCGGTTGGCATAGACGATCCCGCCCTTGACGTCGGTGACGACCAGCCCCTGCCCCATCGTGTCGACGAAGGAGCGCGCCAGCTCGTCGGCGGTGGAGCGCGGCGCGATCTGGATGAAGCCGATGGCGGCGGTGAACAGGAAGCCGA
>JBLJBS010000119.1:0-14634 GCA_047637695.1 Aquamicrobium sp.
CTAGCGGCGCAGGCCGAGCTTCTCGATCAGGGTCTGATAGCGACCCTCGTCCTTGCGCTTCAGATAGTCGAGCAGGCTGCGGCGCTGCGAGACCAGGGCGAGCAGGCCACGGCGGGAATGGTTGTCCTTCTTGTGGTCCTTGAAGTGCTCGGTCAGGTTCTTGATGCGCTCGGAAAGGATCGCCACCTGGACTTCCGGGGAGCCGGTGTCGCCCTGCGTGGTCGCGAATTCCCTGACGAGTTCCTGCTTGCGTTCTGCGGTGATCGACATCGTGCTTTTCCTTATCGATTGGAGGAAACGGGTCGCCCACGGCCGGGATGTCGTCCAGCGGGGGCCGGTGAACAGTCGCGAAATTCGCGAATGTTGCCGCGCATATAGTTGAACCGCGCCGCGATTGCCAGAAGAATCGCGTTTTTCGCCCGGATCAGCCCTGTTGCGGGCCGCCGCCGGGGTCGAGTTTGGCGTCGAGCTCGGCGTCGAGCTCGGGCCGCAGCCGGTCGAGCGGCATGGAAACGCGGCATTCCAGCCCGTCATTGTGCAGGGTGCGCTCGATCTCCGCCTCCAGCGCCCCGCCCAGCATGCGCTCGATCACCTCGGTGCCGAAGCCGCGGGTGTCGCCGCGCCGGCGCACCCGCGGCACGTATTCGCGCCAGTGAAACACCAGCCGGTCGCCGGCGCGCAGCCAGGCGATCTCGAGGCGGCCGTCCGGCCAGGCGAAGGCGCCATATTTGGCGGCATTGGTGGACAGCTCGTGCAGCGCCAGCCCCAGCGTCTGCGCCGCCTGGTTGGACAGGCGGAAGGCGACGCCGGAAATCTTCAGCCGGCTCGCGTCGTTCGGCCGGAACGGCTCGATCTGGGCCTCGACCAGCGCCTTCAGCTCGACCCCGGCGACGCCGCCGGCGATCAGCAGGTCGGTCGAGCGCGCCAGCCCCTGAATCCGCTTCTGGAACGAATCCTGGAACGCGGCGAAGGAGCGCGCGTGCCGCGCCGTCTGCTTGGCGATCGACGACACCACCGTCAGCTGGTTCTTGGAGCGATGCGCGACCTCGCGCATCAGGAAGCGGATCTCGCTCTCGGCCGCCTGCCGGTCCTTGGACGCCTGCGCCAGCGCCTGCGACACGGTGGCGAATTCGGATATCGGATAGTCGCCTTCCTCGACATGCTCGCCGGCGCCCAGGCGCCGCGCGTCGCCGACGAGGCGCTTGACCGAGCCGGTGATGCGCCGCCCGAGCACCCAGGCCAGCACCACGCCGATGGCGACCACGGCCAGCCCGCCGAGCGCCAGCATGCGCATGGCGCTGACGACGGGCGCGCGCACCACGGCGGTGGGCGACCAGACGATGGTCTGCCAGCCGGTCATTTCCGAGCGCGCGCGGATGGTCTCGTAGGTCTGGCCGTCATGCTCGACCGTGACCGGCACGGTGATTCCCGCGCTGGCCTGCTCGCCGCCGAACAGGAAGAACGGCTTGCCGACGTCCTCCCAGGAATAGGACGAGGCGATGACCGTGCCGTCGCCGTCGACGATGACCGCATTCCAGCCGCCGCGCAGGTTGCGCGCCGCCAGCGCCCCGGCGATCGCCTCGACATTCTGCGACAGGACCAGCAGGCGCGCGCCGGCGGGGTTTTCCGCCACCGGCAGCATGACGTTGAACACCCAGCGCTGCGCGGTGCGGCCGAAGAAGACGCCGGTGACGGCCGGCGCGCCGGTCTCGAGCGCGCGCTCGGCCGTGGCCTTGTTGGTGACGTCGGCCAGCGGCGTGCCCAGCGGCGCGCGCGTGTTCATCATCTGGCCGAGCGAGGAATCGACCAAGGCGAGATAGGTGCCGCTGTCGTGGAACACCTTCGAGACGCGCGCGTAGAAATCGGCGATGTCGCCGGTCTCGATGGCGTCCGACGTCGCCAGCACCTTCAGCGTCGAGATCATCCCGGAAATCTGGCGGTCGACGCTCTCGGCGATCGAGCCGGCGGTCGCTTCCGCCAGCGTGGTCAGCATCGTCTGCTGCGCCTCGTTGTTGCGCTGGAAGGTGACGGCCGAAAAGACCAGTTCGGGGAGGACGATGGCGGCGACCAGCAGCCACAGGATGGTGCCGATCGAAATCCGGCCGCGGCCTCCCGCTTCTCTAGGCTGTCCTACCTGTTCGCCGTCCGACAAGGCGCCCTCGCATCCGCATCGGCCGACAATGCCCCCGCGAAAACGGAAAAGCCAGAAAAATCAGCCGCAAGCGTCAGCTGGTGAAGACGCGCTTGGGCTTGAACATGCCCGCCTCGATGGCGCCGATGGCGATCAGCCGGCCATGGATGAAGGCGCAGGCCTCGTCGGCCTCGACGGGCGCGTCGCGGCCGCGCACGATCACCGCGTTGCCGAGGCGGATGCGCGCCGCCGTCTCGTCGCTGACCGCCACCTGCGGCAGGCAGTCGAGCGCCGCGCCCGTGTCGAGCAGCAGCGCGTCGAGCGCCGGCCACTCGGCCGGGCCGGGGCGGGCCTTGCGCTCCTCCTCACCGCCTTCGGCCTCGGCCCCGGCCGGGGGCGCGAGCGGCGTCGCCGCCTGCTCGAGCTCGGCCAGGGTGACGAGATCCTCGGCCATGAACGGGAACACCTCGGTGCGGCGCAACTCGGCGATGTGGCCGTAGCAGCCGAGGTCGCGGCCCATGTCGCGGGCGAGCGAGCGGACATAGGTGCCCTTGCCGCACTCGATCTCGAACAGGGCGGTGTCGGCGTCCGGCATCGCGATCAGCTCGAAGCGGCCGATCTCGACCTCGCGGGCGGGGATCTCGACCGTCTCGCCCTCGCGGGCGAGGTCGTAGGCGCGCTCGCCGGCGATCTTGATCGCCGAGAACTGCGGCGGCACCTGCATGATGACGCCGGTGTATTTCGGCATCAGCGCCCGGATCTCCGCCTCGTCCGGGCGCCGGTCGGAGGTCTTCGTCACCTCGCCCTCGAGGTCGTCGGTGGTGCGCTCCTGCCCCCAGGCGACGGTGAAGCGGTAGACCTTGGCGCCGTCCTGGACATAAGGAACGGTCTTGGTCGCCTCGCCGAGCGCGATCGGCAGCATGCCCGAGGCCAGCGGATCGAGCGTGCCGGCATGGCCGGCCTTCTCGGCGCCGTAGAGCCACTTGACCTTCGAGACGGCGTCGGTCGACCCCATGCCCTTCGGCTTGTCGAAGACCAGCCAGCCGGAAACCGGCCGGCCCTTTTTCTTGCGCTGGTGGCGGGCCATCAGTTGTCTTTCTCCGGGTCCTCGTCGGCGTCGTCGCGATCGAGGTCGCGGGCGACCTGCGGCGCGCGCAGCAGCTCGTCGATGCGGGCCATGTTGTCGTAGCTGGTGTCGGGCCGGAAGCGGAATTCCGGCATGTACTTCATCTGCCTGAGCGCGCCGGAAACCCGGCCGCGGATGAACTTCGCGTTCTTCGCCAGCGCCTTGATGACGGCCTGCTCGCCCCCGGCGTCCGCGGTTTCGCCGATCAGCGAGACGAAGACGGTGGCGATCTTCAGGTCCGGCGACATCCGCACCTCCGAGACGGCGACGATGGCGTCGTCGAGCACCTCGTCGCGGATCTCGCCGCGCTGGAGCACCTCGGTCAGCGCATGGCGCACCTGCTCGCCGACGCGAAGCTGGCGCTGGGACGGCCCGGAACCGGCCCCGGAACTGGAAAAGCGGGACATGGCGTCGTTTCCACTCTTTGCTCGACGCAATTCCGGAAGCGCTTCAGGCTTTTCCCGGAACTGCCCTCCTTCGCGGCGCGCGGACTGGAACCGCACGCCCGATTGGCGAACGGGCGGCGGAAGCGATCCCGCCGCCCGGCAATGAAGGCTTCGCACGGCCTAGAGCGTGCGCTTGACCATCTCGACGCGGAAGGCCTCGATGACGTCGCCCTGGCGGATGTCCTCGTAATTGGTGAAGGCCATGCCGCATTCCTGGCCGACCGGCACCTCCGAGACCTCGTCCTTGAAGCGCTTCAGCGTCTTCAGCGTGCCTTCGTGGATGACGACGTTGTCGCGGATCAGGCGCACGCCCGCGCCGCGCTCCATCTTGCCTTCCGTGACGCGGCAGCCCGCCACCTTGCCGACCTTGGTGATGTTGAACACCTCGAGGATCTCGGCATTGCCGAGGAAGGTCTCGCGGCGCTCGGGCGACAAGAGGCCGGACATCGCCGCCTTCACGTCGTCCACCAGGTCGTAGATGATGTTGTAGTAGCGGATCTCGATGCCGAGCTGCTCGGCCGCGTCGCGCGCCTGCTTGTTGGCGCGGACGTTGAAGCCGATGATGGCGGCATTGGACGTCTCGGCCAGCGACACGTCGGACTCGGTGATGGCGCCGGCGCCGGAATGGACGATGCGGGCACGGACCTCGTCGGTGCCGAGCTTGTCGAGCGCGGCGACGATCGCTTCGATCGAGCCCTGGACGTCACCCTTGATGACGAGCGGGAACTCCTTGAGGCCCGAAGTCTGGAGCTGCGACATCATCTGCTCGAGCGAGCCGCGCTGGCCAGCCTGGCGGGCAACGGCCTTGTCGCGCGCCTTGCGCTGGCGATACTCGGAAATCTCACGGGCGCGGGCCTCGTTCTCGACCACGGCGAAGCGGTCACCGGCCTGCGGCGTGCCCTGAAGGCCGAGAACCTCGACCGGCATCGACGGCGGCGCTTCCTTGATCTGCTCGCCGCGATCGGTGACCAGCGCCCGCACCCGGCCCCACTCGTTGCCGGCGACGACGATGTCGCCCGGCTTCAGCGTGCCGGTCTGGACGAGCACGGTCGCCACCGGACCGCGGCCCTTGTCGAGCTTGGCTTCGATGACCACACCTTCGGCGGTACGGTCGGGATTGGCCTTCAGGTCGAGGATTTCGGCCTGGAGCAGCACCGCCTCGAGCAGCTTGTCGAGATTGGTCCGGTTCTTGGCCGAGACCTCGACGTCGAGCACCTCGCCCCCCATCGACTCGACGAAGACCTCATGCTGCAGGAGCTGCGTCCGCACTTTCTGCGGGTCGGCGGCCGGCTTGTCGATCTTGTTGATGGCGACGATGATCGGCACCCCCGCCGCCTTGGCGTGGCTGATGGATTCGATGGTCTGCGGCATCACGCTGTCATCGGCGGCCACCACCAGAATGGCGATGTCGGTCGCCTGCGCGCCGCGCGCGCGCATCGCGGTGAAGGCGGCGTGGCCGGGCGTGTCGATGAAGGTGATCTTCTGCCCGTCCTGCTCGACCTGATAGGCGCCGATGTGCTGGGTGATGCCGCCATGCTCGCCAGAGACGACATTGGCATTGCGGATGGCGTCGAGCAGCGAGGTCTTGCCGTGGTCGACATGGCCCATGATGGTGACGACCGGCGGGCGCGACTTGAGGTCCGCCTCGTGGTCCTCGATGTTGAACATGCCCTCCTCGACGTCCGACTCGGCGACGCGCTTGACGGTATGACCGAACTCGGCCGCGATCAGCTCCGCGGTGTCGGCGTCGATCACGTCGCCGGGCTTCATCATCTGGCCCTGCTTCATGAAGAACTTGACGATGTCGACGGCGCGCTCGGCCATGCGGTTGGCCAGCTCCTGGATGGTGATGGTCTCCGGCAGGACGACCTCGCGCACGATCTTCTCGCGCGGCTCGTTGTGCAGCGAGCGCTTGAACTTCTCCTGCCGGCGGCGCATCGACGACAGCGAGCGGCCGCGCGCCTCGTCGTCGGAGAGCGCCGAGGTCAGCGTCAGCTTGCCGCGGCGGCGGTCTTCCTCGCCCTTGGCCTTGACCGGCTTGGGCGCGGCGACTTCCGGCTTGACCGGGCCGCGACGAACAGCGCTGCCGCCACGCGACTTTCCTTCCTCGTCATCGTCGGTGACGGCCACGGCCGCGGCGGGAGCAGCCTTCTTTTCCTCGGTCGGCGGCGCGCGGCGCGCGGCTTCCTCCTCGGCGCGGCGGCGGACCTCGGCCTCGGCCTGGAGGCGTGCATCCTCCTCGGCCTGGCGGCGCGCGGATTCCTCACGCTCGCGGCGGCGACGCTCGTCTTCCTCGGCGCGGCGCTCGGCATCCTCGGCAGCGCGCTTGCGCTCCTCGACCTCACGGACCTTGGAGTCCTGAAGCGCGCGGCGGCGCGCCTCCATCTCCTCGGTGGAAAGCTCGTTCAGCACCATGCCGGAGCGCGACGACGGCGCCTCGGGGCGGGGTGCGACCGGCGCCGAGGGCTGCGGCGCAACGGGCTGCGGCGCGCGCGGCTTCAGCGTCACCGCAGGCTGCGGCGCTTCCTGCTTCTCGCCCGGCAGCGCGAACTTGCGCTTCTTGGTCTCGACGACGACGGCCTTGGTGCGTCCATGCGAAAAGTTCTGCCGCACCGTGCCCTGCTCAACTCCGGGGCGCTTCAGCGTCAGCGTCTTCTTCGTGTTGACGCTCAGCGTCTTGTCGTCCTTGGTATCGCTCATTCCATGTCCTCTGCGGCGTCGTCGCTAACGCCGGTTGCCGCAACAATCGTCCGGTCGTCAATCATTCGGTCGTCAGGGGAACCGCCCCTGTAACGGTCAAGCGCCACCACGCGCTTCAATACCGCCTTGCCCGCGTCCGTCGCGAGCACGGCAGCATGTATCACATTTGTGCCACCCAATGCCAAACCCAATTCGGCCTCCGAAAAGAGTTTGTAGGAGTGCGTTTCCGGCCCGCCGAGATGGACGGTGGCGCGGCGGGCCTGATCGATCTTGCGGACCCCGTCGGGCGAGGCTTCCGCGGCATGAAGCACGAACAGCGCCTTGCCGGAACGCACGGCGGAATCGACCTTGGCCGCACCGAGCACGACCTGGCCCGCCTTGCGGGCGAGACCGAGGCTGCCGAGCGCCGCCTGCGCCATCAGCCGGTCGACCATGGCCGGCAGATCGGCCGGCGGCGTCACCTTGGCCTTCAGCGCACGGGCGAAAAGATTCTTGCGTGCGGCCTGCTCGACGCAGTCGCGCTCAGCGGTGACCCAGCAGCCCCGCCCCGGCAATTTGCGCCTGAGGTCGGGAACGACGACCATGTCCGGCGACGCCACAAAGCGCAGCAAGCCTTCCGGCTCGCCGGCCCGGCGCGTCACGATGCATGTGCGTTCGTTCATTTCGTCCAAAAGCGTTCCCTTGGCTGCCGTCGGGTCCGTGGCTGCCGGGCCGAAGCGCAATCATGCCTCGGCCACTTCCTCTGCCTCTTCCTCGTCACCCTCGGTGACGAGATCGTCCTCGGAGATCCAGCCCATCTTCAGTCGGGCCGCGACCACCATCTGCTCCGCCTCGACGCGGGAAAGGCCGAAATCGGCCAGGACGCCGGGATAGAACTTGGTCTCGCCGTCCTTGCGCTCCTTCCAGCCGACGAGATCGTCGACCGCATAGCCGGCAAAATCCTCGATCGTCTTCACGCCGTCCTCGCCGAGCACCACCATCATCGCGGTGGTGATCCCGGGCAGCTCGCGCAGCTCGTCGGCCACGCCGAGTTCGCGGCGCTTGGCGTCCTGCTCGGCCTCGATACGCTCGAGATATTCGCGGGCGCGCATCTGGATCTCGCTGGCGGTGTCCTCGTCGAAGCCGTCGATCGAGGCAATCTCGTCGGACTCGACATAAGCGACTTCCTCGACCGAGGTGAAGCCTTCCGAGGCCAACACCTGACCGACCATCTCGTCGACGTTCAGCGCGTCCATGAACAGGTTGGAGCGCTCGACGAATTCCTTCTGGCGACGCTCGCTCTCCTCCTGTTCGGTCAGGATGTCGATGTCCCAGCCGGTCAGCTGCGAGGCAAGGCGCACATTCTGGCCGCGACGGCCGATGGCCAGCGACAGCTGGTCGTCCGGAACCACGACCTCGATGCGCTCGGCATCCTCGTCGAGAACGACCTTGGCGACCTCGGCCGGTTGCAGCGCATTGACGATGAATGCGGCCGCGTCCTGGCTCCACGGGATGATGTCGATCTTCTCGCCCTGAAGCTCGGCGACCACCGCCTGGACGCGCGAGCCGCGCATGCCGACGCAGGCGCCAACCGGGTCGATGGAGGAGTCGCGGGAGATCACCGCGATCTTGGCGCGCGAGCCCGGGTCGCGGGCCACCGACTTGATCTCGATGATGCCGTCGTAGATTTCCGGCACTTCCATGGTGAACAGCTTGGCCATGAACTGCGGATGGGTGCGCGACAGGAAGATCTGCGGGCCGCGCTGCTCGCGGCGCACGTCGTAGACATAGGCGCGCACGCGGTCGCCATACTTGAAGTTCTCGCGCGGGATCAGCTCGTCGCGGCGGATGATGCCCTCGCCGCGGCCGAGATCGACGACGACGTTGCCGTATTCCACCCGCTTGACCGTGCCGTTGACGATCTCGCCGACGCGGTCGCGATACTCGTCGAACTGGCGGTCGCGCTCGGCCTCGCGCACCTTCTGGACGATGACCTGCTTGGCCGACTGGGCGGCGATGCGGCCGAAGTCCATCGGCGGCAGCTGCTCTGCGATGAAGTCGCCGACCTGGGCGTCGGGATTGCGCAGCCGTGCGTCGACCAGCGAAATCTCGCGCGCATATTCCTCGACGTTCTCGACCACTTCGAGCAGCCGCTGCAGCTTCATCTCGCCGGTGTTCGGGTTGATGTCGGCGCGGATGTTGGTCTCCTGGCCGTAGCGCGAGCGCGCCGCCTTCTGGATCGCATCGGCCATGGCGGCGATGACGATGGACTTGTCGATCGCCTTCTCGCGCGCGACCGCATCGGCGATCTGCAGAAGCTCGAGCCTGTTTGCACTGACTGCCATCTTGGTCTCCCTGAGGTGCGGCAGGTTCCCGGCATACGGGCCGGGCGTCCGGTTCAGTTTCGTGTTTCGGTCGTCCCGGTCGTATCGGCTTCGGTCGTTTCCGCGGCATCGTCGCCATCGCCGTCATCGTCGTCCAGGCCGTTGGCGCGGCGCAATTCCTTGTCGCGCCTCAATGCGTCGCGGATCAGGTCGTCGGTCAGGATCAGCCGCGCCTCGGCCAGAACGTCGAACGGCACCCGCACGGACTGCTCCTCGCCATAGGCGGCCTGATCGCGCTCGATCGTCACGCTTTCGCCGTCGGCGGCAAGAATCTTGCCACGGAAGCGGCGGCGGTCGGCGACGGCAACCGTCGTCTCCAGCTTGGCGAGATGACCGGTTGCGGCCGCGAAGTCCTCTTTCCGCACCAGCGGCCGGTCGATCCCCGGCGAGGAGATTTCCAGATGATACGCCTTGTCGATCGGATCTTCCACATCGAGCGCGGGCGAGACGGCGCGGCTCGCTTCCTCGCAGCCGTCGACGTCCATGGTGCCGTCCTCGCGTTCGGCCATGATCTGCAGCGTCAGCCCGTTCTGGCCGCTGAGGCGCACCCGCACCAGCCGAAAGCCGGACGCGGCCAGCACCGGCCGCACGATGCCGGCAATGCGCGCATCGAGACCGGTCTCGCGGATGATGCGGTCGTCGCTGCCCAATGGCTCTGTCATTTCGTCTCCGTCTCGCGGTAACAAAAAAGAGCGGGACCGGGTGGACCCACTCTTCGCCTTACCGACCAAGAATTTGAGGCACATATAGAGGAAGATGGGGTGTTTATCAAGGTGCCTTTGCCTGGAGGCGCGTTCCCCCTCGTCCCTCCCCGTGCGCCGAGGCATGCCCGACGCCACGCTCCCCGATGAGAACGACCTCAACGACGACCTCGTCAAGGCACGGTTCGCGCATTGCCTGTCACCGAGGGGCGAGCATGTGATCGGCATCAGCCGATCCTTGTCGAGGGCAAGCCGGTGACGCGAAACGCCCGCGCAAGCTCCGCCGTTGGAGCCTGTCGCGACGGCTGCTAGAACGGGCGGGCTGATTCGCAAAACAGGGACCGGGGACCGGATGGAGCGCCTTGCCGGCAAGGTGATTTTGCTGTGGGGATGGCGGCGCGCGCTCGCGGCTCTGCTCGCCGGTGCGTTTGCGGCACTGTCGCAGCCGCCATTCGACTTCTTCGCCGCCTGCTTCATAGCCTTCCCCGTTCTCGTCTGGCTGCTCGACGGCGCGGCAAGCCAGCCCGGTGAAGGGCTGTCCCGGCGCCTCTTGCGCCCGTTCCTGATCGGATGGTGGTTCGGCTTCGGCTACTTCCTGGCCGGGCTGTGGTGGACGGGAGCGGCGCTGCTGGTCGAGGCGGAGCTGTTCGCATGGGCGCTGCCGCTGGCGGTCCTCGGCCTGCCGGCGCTGCTCGGCCTGTTTTACGGGCTTGCTGCCCTTGCCGCGCGGCTGTTCTGGAATGACGGCGCCGGGCGCATCGCCGCGCTCGCAGCCGCCTTCGCGGCCGCGGAATGGCTGCGCGGTTTCGTGCTGACCGGATTTCCATGGAACGCGATCGGGCAGGCGGCGATGCCGGTGCCGCTGATGATGCAATCGGTCGGCGTCATTTCGATGGCCGGGATCAACGCGCTTGCCGTGTTCGTGTTCGCCGCGCCGGCGCTGCTTGCCTCGCGCCGCGGCCGCATCCCGGCTTTCGCGGTCGCCGCCCTCGCAGCGGCGCTTCATGTCGGCTACGGCGCATGGCGGCTGGCGGGCGCGGAAGCCGCGCCGGACACGCTTCTCCACGTCCGCATCGTCCAGCCGTCGATCGCCCAGAACGAGAAATGGGATGCCGGCGTCCGCGAGCGCATCTTCGCGTCGCTGATCGAGCTTTCGGCACGGCCGGTCGCGGCGGGCGCCGCCGGGCCCGGCCTGATCGTATGGCCGGAAACCTCGGTGCCTTTCATCCTGTCGGAACGGCCGGAGGCACTGACGGCGCTTGCCGGCCTGCTCGGCGACGGCCAGACGCTGTTCGCCGGCGCGGTTCGGATCGAGGGCGAGCGGGCGGAGGCCCGCTACTACAACGCCATCGTCGCCGTCGACGGCAACGGCGAGATCGTCGATGCCGCCGACAAGATGTGGCTGGTGCCGTTCGGCGAATTCATGCCGTTCGCCGATCTCCTGTCGCGCATCGGCGTGGAGAAGCTGGTGCGCTCGGTCTCGGCCTTTACCCCAGGCAGCCAGCGGCCTTTGCTCACCGCCCTGCCGGGCATCACCGCGCTGCCCTTCATCTGCTACGAGATCATCTTTCCCGGCACGGCCGGCTTCGGCGACACCCAAGCCGACTTCATCCTCAACGTCACCAACGACGCCTGGTTCGGCGACACGCCGGGGCCGTACCAGCATTTCCGGCAGGCACAGATTCGCGCGGTCGAGGCCGGGCGGCCGCTGGTGCGGGCGGCGAATAATGGCATATCCGGCGTCGTCGACGCCTATGGCAGGATCGTCGACGCCTTCGCGCTGGACGCGGTCGGCGCGCTCGATGTGGCGGTTCCCCGCCAGCGCCTTTCATCGCCCGGCCGGCCGGAACTTGTCGGCGCCTGCATCATTGTGTTTTTCGCGGCATGGGCGGCTTTCGGCCTGCGCAGGCGCCGCGGCGTGGATTGACAGGTTTATATTAGAGATTCATATTGCAGCCGCGTTTCCCGAGGGATTCGACATGCTGGACCGTCGAGGGGGGCGAATCCGGCAGACCCGTAGGGGCCGGTTCGGCCAATCCGACGGTCGGCGGCTGGCAACGGCGAGGATTGCATGACGGACAACAAGAAGAAGCCCAATCCGATCGACGTCCATGTCGGGGGACGCATACGCCTGCGACGCAACATGACCGGGATGAGCCAGGAAAAGCTTGGCGAGCATCTCGGGATCACCTTCCAGCAAATCCAGAAATACGAGAAGGGAACCAACCGCGTCGGCGCCAGCCGGTTGCAGGCCATCGCGTCCATCCTTGAGGTTCCGGTCGCTTATTTCTTCGACGGCGCGCCGGGGGAAGGCCCCGCGGGGGGCTTCGCCGAGGATTCCCAGACGGCGTTTGTCGTCGATTTCCTCTCGAGCGCCGAGGGGCTGCAACTGAACCGCGCCTTCGCGCGCATCGGTGATCCCAAGGTCAGACGGCGGATCATCGACCTGGTGCGAACCCTCGCCGACGAGGAATAGGTCCCGCGAACCGATCGCGAGCCGCCTTTCCCGCCGGTTTCACGCATTTTCTCTTGTTTCGACACCTGTTTGCTTGACGCCTCCGGGCGCTCCCAGATAACTGGCTTCGCCTTGGCCGGAGGTCCGGCCTTTCTTCATGAGGGGATGCCCGTGTCTCGCAGCGACTACCTTTTCACCAGCGAATCCGTTTCCGAAGGCCACCCGGACAAGGTGTGCGACCGGATTTCCGACGAGATCGTCGACCTGGTCTATCGTGAAGCCCGCAAAACCGGCACCGATCCGTGGACGGTGCGGATCGCGGCCGAGACGCTGGCGACCACGAACCGCGTCATCATCGCCGGCGAAGTGCGCGTGCCCGACTCGCTGCTGAAGACCGACAAGAACGGCAACAAGGTCATCAATCCGGCCAAGTTCAAGTCGGCGGCGCGCAAGGCGATCCGCGACATCGGCTACGAACAGGACGGCTTCCACTGGAAGACCGCGAAGATCGACGTGCTGCTGCATCCGCAGTCGGCTGACATCGCCCAGGGCGTCGACAGCGCCGCCGACATGCAGGGCGAGGAAGGCGCGGGCGACCAGGGCATCATGTTCGGCTATGCCTGCAACGAGACGCCCGACCTGATGCCGGCTCCGCTCTATTACAGCCACCGCATCCTCGAGCTGCTCTCGGCCGCCCGCCATGCCAAGCAAGGCGACGCCGCCAAGCTCGGCCCCGACGCCAAGAGCCAGGTCACGGTGCGCTATGTCGACGGCAAGGCCGCCGAGGCGACCTCGATCGTCGTCTCGACCCAGCATCTCGACGAGAGCTGGGACTCGAAGAAGGTCCGCAAGGTGGTCGAGCCTTACATCCGTGAGGCGCTCGGCGACCTGAAAATCGCCGAAGACTGCAACTGGTACATCAACCCGACGGGCAAGTTCGTCATCGGCGGCCCGGACGGCGATTCCGGCCTGACCGGCCGCAAGATCATCGTCGACACCTATGGCGGGGCCGCCCCGCATGGCGGCGGCGCGTTCTCCGGCAAGGACACCACCAAGGTCGACCGTTCGGCCGCCTATGCCGCGCGCTATCTGGCCAAGAACGTGGTTGCCGCCGGCCTCGCCGAGCGCTGCACGATCCAGCTCGCCTACGCCATCGGCGTCGCCCAGCCGCTGTCGGTCTATGTCGACCTCCACGGCACTGGCAAGGGCGTCGACGAGGAACAGGTCGAGAAGGCGATCCGCCAGGTGATGGACCTGTCGCCCTCCGGCATCCGCCGCCACCTCGACCTGAACAAGCCGATCTACGCCCGGACCGCCGCCTACGGCCATTTCGGCCGCAAGCCGGGGCGCGACGGTTCGTTCTCATGGGAAAAGACCGACCTGATCAAGCCGCTCAAGCAGGCCATCGCCGGCCGCTGAACGATCGCCACCGTCATGGCCGAAGAACGCCGAAAGCGATCGACCGAAGCTTTCTTCGGCCGCCGGAAGGGCAAGAGCCTGCGCCCGGCGCAGGCCGAGACGGCCGGGCAGCTGCTGCCCGGCCTGAAGCTCGATCTGGCCCAGCCTCAGCCACGGGACCTAAAGACGCTTTTCAGTGCCCCGGTCGACGGGGTGCGGCTGGAGATCGGCTTCGGCGGCGGCGAGCACCTCCATCACGAAACGGGCCGGTTTCCGTCGACCGGCTTCATCGGCGTCGAGCCGTTCGTCAACGGCATGGCGAAATTCCTGTCGCGCCTCGACGCCGAACCGCGCGGCAACATCCGCCTTTATGATGACGACGCCACCCGCCTGCTCGACTGGCTGCCGGACGGCTCGCTCGACGGGATCGACCTGTTCTATCCCGACCCGTGGCCGAAGAAGCGGCACTGGAAGCGCCGTTTCGTCAGTCCCGTCAATCTTGGCCGTTTCGCCAGGGTGCTGAAGAGCGGCGGCCGCGTCCGCTTCGCCTCCGACATCGACAGCTACGTCAACTGGACGCTGATTGCCTGCCGGACGCATGGCGCGTTCGACTGGCAGGCAAAATCGGCACAGGACTGGCACACGCCCTACGAGGCGTGGCCCGGAACGCGCTACGAGGCCAAGGCCTTGCGCGAGGGCCGCAGGCCCGCCTATCTGACCTTCCTGCGCCGCTGATGCATGCTGCCGCACCGAGGCCTGCGCACTTGCCCGATGCCGGGCGCGATGGCAGATTGCACCACCTGAACACGGGAGAGGGCCCATGGTATCGAAGCGCCTGAGCAGGGAAGCCGGCCACCGGCGCAAGTTCCTCTCCATCGTCGACAACACCCCCGAATGCGAGCGCGCGATCACCTATGCGTCGTGGCGCGCCCGCTCCACCGGCGGTGCGGTCGTCCTGCTCTACGTCATCGACACGGCCGACTTCCAGCAATGGCTGGGCGTCGAGCAGATCATGCGCGAGGAAGCGACAGCAACGGCGCGGACCGCGCTCAACGCGCATGCCGCGCGCATCCGCGAGCAGGCGGGGATCGAGCCGGAGCTGGTGGTGCGTGAAGGCTCGGTGGCGCAGGAGATCCACAAGCTGATCGAGGAGGATCAGGACATCGCCATTCTCGTCCTCGCCGCCGGCGGCGCCAAGGAAGGGCCGGGCCCGCTCGTCGCCTCCGTCGCGGGCAAGGGCGCTGCCTTCCCCATCCCCGTCACCGTGGTGCCGGCCGGCCTGAGCGACGAGGAGATCGAGACGCTGGCCTGAGC
>JBLJBS010000120.1:0-6339 GCA_047637695.1 Aquamicrobium sp.
ATCAGATAGACGAAGGTCGGCAGCGTCTGCATCAGGTCGAGGATCGGCTGGAGGATCCGGTAGACGCGCTCATTGTGCGCCGCCCAGATACCGATCGGCACGCCGATGGCCATCGAGCAGGCAGTGGCGGCGACGACGAGCACCAGCGTCTCGACGGTTTCCTTCCACAGGCCCTGGTTGATGATGAACAGCAGCCCGAGGGCGACGCCCGCCGTCAACCGCCACGAGCGTTTCAGGGCAAAGGCAAGGCCGGCGATCAGCAGGACGACGACGATGGGCGGCAGCCACAGCAGGCCGGCGACCAGACCGTTCAGGACGCTGGAAAGCCAGGCCGCCAGCGTGTCGAAGACCAGCGCGAAGTTGGTCGTCAGGAAATCGAAGAACTCGCGGCCCCACCGCCCGACCGGAATTTTCCAACCGGCGATCCATTGCGAGATCGGGTCCATTGCCTGCTCCGGTCCGGTTTGGAAAGACGAGGCGACGGGCCGATGCCTTGCCCGCCGTCACAGCTGTCGTCGGGCGATCTAGTGACCGAGCGCGGCGTGAACCGCGGCGATGGCGTCGCCGCCGTCGAATGTGGTCACGCCTTCGAGCCATGGCGTCAGCGAGTCCGGGTTCGCCTTCAGCCATTCGGTGGCGGCCGCGTTCGGCTCCTCGCCGTCGTCGAGGATCGCTCCCATGATCTCGTTTTCCATCTGCAGCGAGAAGACGAGGTTGGTCAGGAACCTGCCGACGTTCGGGCATTCCTGCGCGAAGCCCTTGCGGGTGTTGGTCAGCACGGTGGCGCCGCCATAGTCGGGGCCGAAAACGTCATCGCCGCCGGCAAGATACGCCATCTCGACATTGGCGTTCATCGGGTGTGGCTCCCAGCCGAGGAAGACCATGTGCTGCTGCGAGCGCGCCCCGCGCATGACGGCGGAAAGCATGCCGGCTTCCGAGCTTTCGACCAGTTCGAATCCCTTGAGGCCGAACTGGTCGCCCTCGATCATGTCGAGGATCAGTCGGTTGCCGTCATTGCCCGGCTCGATGCCATAGATCTTGCCGTCGAGCTGGTCACGGAACCCGGCGATGTCCTCGAATGTCTTCAGCCCGGCGTCGAAAGTGTATTTCGGCACGGCCAGCGTGTATTTCGCGCCGGTCAGGTTGGTGGTGATGGTCTCGACCGAGCCGTCCTCGCGATAGGGGGCGATATCTGCCTCCATGGTCGGCATCCAGTTGCCGAGGAACACGTCGATGTCGCCGCTCTTCAGCGAAGCATAGGTGACGGGCACGGACAGCACCTGCACCTCCGGCTGATAGCCAAGCGCGGTCAGGATCACCGAGGCGGTGGCCGTGGTCGAGGTGATGTCGGTCCAGCCGACGTCGGAGAAGGTGACGACGCGGCAGCTGTCGGGTTCGGCTGCGGCGGCAATGCCCGCGCCCAGCGTGACCGACAGCGCCAAAGTGGCTGAAATCGTTGCGATACGCGACATGAAACGTCTCCCCTTCAGAACTCGCGGTGGTTTTTGGCATTGAGCCAAACATCATTTGCCCGTCGTTTCAACCCGACGAGGTGCGACGAATGACGCTGTGCACTTGTCTTTTGACGACCGTGCCTGTCGCTTTTCAATAAGAGGTGGCGCCGCGTTCCGCAATGTCGGAAGCGGGCAAGACACACGTATCCGCCGGTTGCCGTCTTTCAATCGCAATCCGCGCCACATATATTCCGCCGACGTCCGCACAGCCCCGCTTCAGGAACCGGAGATAAACGCGCATGGCCACGCTGCAGAATTTCGACGCCGAGATCGCCAAAACCAAAAGGGTGGTCGAGGACATGCGCTCGAAGATCGAGCAGTCAAGCGTGGTGCTGGACAAGTTCGCCCAGACCGACGCCAAGATCGGCGCCAGCGATTTCGACATCGAGAATGCGCGCATCCAGGACGTGCTCAACCAGCAGAAGGTGATGGAAGGCAACATCGCCGACCTGATCATCGGGCTGGAAGACGCCACCAACGTCTTCGGCTCCGAATTCGAGAGCATGAAGAGCTATACGACGTGGGAAAACATCGTCGGCATCTTCTCGGCCCAGCGCAAGCAGCGCATGCGCACCGAGCGCGTGCGCAACATGTCGCTCGCCGGCAACCTTCAGGAGCTGCTGGCCAAGTCCGACACCATCGTCGGCATCCTGAAGGAGCAGAAGAACGTCCTCGACCAGCGCTACAAGACCTCGGAGACCAGCCTTTCCCAGGTCATCGAGCGCCGCAAGCGCACCATCGAGGAACTGACCGCGACGCAGAAGCGGATCGAGGAGCTGAACCCGCTCCTGCTCGACATCGAGAACCGCATCGCCGCCTCGACCAGCCAGACCGAGCGCACCGAGCTCGAAGGCGAGCGCTCGAAGCTCGCCACCGAGTACAACGAGCGCCAGGCCAAGGAGCAGGAGCTTCTGGCCGAGAGCCAGACGCTGGAGCGCTACACCTCGATGTTCCAGACCTTCGTCGATTCGCTCAACAACCAGATCGCGGCGCAGAACACGCTGATCAACAAGCTGACCATCGACACCGAGCAGCGCATCGTCCTCTACAAGGCGCTGGAGGACTCGTTGAAGACCGCCGCCCAGCAGGAGGTCGCCCACCGCATCAACACGCTGGGCAGCCAGGTCGACAACACCGCCGAGGAAACCATGGCCGGCATCGGCGCGGCGGCGCAGCGCCATATCGGAGACCTGCTCGAACTGCACGAGAAGAACATGGTGACGACCGCCGACATCCAGCGCCGCAAGAAGCTGGCGGACGACGCCTTTGCCCGCCGCTTCGACGACGTCCTGAAGAAGCACAACGCCGCCGACTACGTGAAGCAGTAGGCGCGCACAGCCGGGGTTTCCTACGCATGGCTCCCGCCACCGACGCCGCCGCGCGCTATTTCAACGCCATCACCGCGGCGTTGGAAGGGCTCGACATCTTCCTGCGCGACGATCGCTCGCCGCTCTATCGCCACGACCTCGTCGCCCGGGTGATGTCGGAATATATCGTGCGGCTGGAGAACTCGTTTTCCAGCTGGCGCAACCGGCTGGGCTTCATGGAAACGTTCCGGATCAGCCGCGCCGAAAGCGGCTATCCCGTGTTCCAGAACGTGCTGGAGCTGGAAAACGACCGCCGCACGGCCGAGAAGCGCATCGCCGCCATTCCCGAGCCGGACGTGCTGCGCGCCGAGATGGCCGATTTCATCCTGCGCCGCCGGGCCATGCCCGAGGCGCTGCGCAAGTCGATGGCCGAGCGGCTTTACCTCGAGGACGTGTCGTCGGGCCTGACCTTCGCGCCCTTCGTGCTGCCGAAGACGATCCGCGTCTCGGTCAATCCCAAGACGATGCGCCCGATCTGCGTCGTCCACTGGGCGGCGTTCGACGGCTCGGCCAATCTGCCGCTCGTCTATATGGCGACGATCGAGGATTCGTCGGAAAATGTCGTGAAAACGCTGGTGACGAAGGAGGGCAAGCTTAACGAGAAGGTCAAGGTGCCGCTGCCCGTCGACGGCCTGCTCAACCCCGATCTTGCCCATCGCTTCGACGATTTCTGCGAGAAGAACTCGGCCTATTCGCTGTCGCCGGCGACGATCGCCGGCAATCTCGACAAGGATTTCGACACGCTGCACCCCAAGCAGTTGCGCCGGATCGTGCTCGGGCCGTTCTATTCGGCCGGCATCACCGAGCACAACTCGACGGTGGCTGAAGTGCTTTCGAAGGTGCGACGCGAGGACAATGCCTGGCTCCTGACATGGACCGTGCAGGAGGTGTTCTCCAAGGCCGAGCAGCCGGCGCGGAAAGGGCTGTTCTCGAGCCAGCCGGCGCGCGAGGAATTCCATATCAACACCGACGATCTCGAGGCGGCGCGCATGGGCGTCTCGTCCTATGAGCGCCACGCACTGATCCCGCACGAGGCCTATCAGGCGCTCTATGCGGCCGGCGAGGCGCAGAAGATCTTCTCGGGCTATCAGGTGCATATCATCTCGAACGGCCAGGTGATCAGCGATGTTTAGGAGAGGTGCGACATGGACGCCGGCCTGACCGAAATTGCCGAAGCCGACATCGAGAAGCATCGCGCGCTGGCGCAGAGCTTCATCACCCGCATCGTGGTGCTGGAGGATGGCTCGGGCCGGTCCCAGACCGAGATAGCCGGCACCGGACGGCGCTTCGTCTCGACGGTCTCGACCGGATCGGTGCGGCGCACCCGCGAGGTCGAACTGGCGAAGACCGTGCAGGCGGCGCGCCCCGACGACCAGCTGCTTTCGATCGCCCAGCACACCGCGCTTTACCGCGCCCGGCGTGGGCTGGCCGTCGCCATGGCCGTCGCCGACGTGTTTGCGAAATCGACCGCGCTCGAGGACCTTCAGGCGAAGAACGTCCGCGCACCGCTCGAGGGCGAGGATGTCGCCACCTACAAGCGGCTGCTTTCGGCCGCGGCTTACGTTGCAGCCTTCACCTTCGCTTCGTATCTGTTGCAAACCATCGAGAGCGATGCGGAGGCACCGGGCGACGTTCACGAGCCGGATTATGTCTTCGACACCCAGCAGGACGCGCTGAAAAGCCTGATCGCCGGCCTCGACGGAGCCTTGCAGGGCGCGAAGGACGATGCTGATCTGAGCCCCCGCATCCGCGCCTTCGCCACCACCGCGATTGAGGGCCTGTTGTCGCGCAGGGGCCGGTTCGACGGGCTGGGTGCGTTCGAGAACGCGCATCTCAGGGGCGAGAAGGACGATTTCACCCTCGATGGCTTCGACGTCGCCCCGGGGCGCAAGTCGAAACCGCTGGTGATGCAGTTCCGCAAGCCGGAAGAGGTGGTCGGCAACCACATCGCCAAGTATCAGTCGCTGAAGCTGGCGAAGATGCTGATGGCCTACGATTTCGACCGGCAGGTGAACCCGTTCGTCGAATTGGGCGGCTTCCTGTTCACCTTCATCGGCGACGGCGCGCCCGGAACCGGCAAGACGACGCTGATCCAGATGATCGCCGGCATCGTCAACGGCTATGCCCAGATCGCCGGCGTTCCGTTTCACTACGAGAATTTCGGCGTCGACCAGATCTCGTCCTATCAGGGCAAGTCGGGCCAGAACTGCCGCCAGTTCATCAATAATGTCCTGAACCCGCGCGCCATCGGCTTCGGCACCATCGACGACATCGATCAGGTGGCGGCGAAGCGCTCCGACGACCGCGCCTCGGCCGGGCAGCAGGAGATCACCGGCGTCCTGATGGACGCCTTCGCCGGGGCGGGCACCGTCGTGCGCGGCAACTGCTCGTTCGGCATGTTCTCCAACTATCCCGAGAACGTCGACGACGCGCTGCGCCAGCGCGCCGGGGCGCGATGGCTGGTCGACGGGCCGCAGACGCGCGACGACTATATCGACATTTTCGTGCTGCTCGCGGGCAAGAACCACAAGATACCGCTTGGCGAACACGAGCTTTACGCGGCGCAGGAAATCCAGCGCGCGGTCGAGACCGCTTACGAAAACCACTCGAAGCCGCAGGAAGAGGGGCTTCAACGCGTCTACGACCGCTTCATGGACGAACGCGGCGAGCCGAAGACGCTGGCCGATGTCGGCGACTATCTCCACCGCATCAAGGAGGCCGAGCCGCGCTTCACCGGCCGCGCGATCAAGAACGTCACCGACGCGATCAAGATGCGGGCGATGGACATCGAGCTGCCCGACGAATGGTTCGAGACCCGCGACGCCTTCATGGGCAAGTCCTATGACGACAAGAAGGCGATGATCTCCGAACTGCGCCGGCCGTTCACGCTTGCCATGGTGATGCAGGAGATCAACCGCTACGCCGATTCCGAGTTCCGCTATTCCGACAAGTCGGACGATGCGGCAATCGACAAGCTGGTGCGCGATGCGCGCCTGCGCGAGCGGGCGATCGGGGAAATCGAGACGCTGAAGGCCAGGGGGCTCTGGAACGCCTGATGGACCTGCTGCGCGACAACGAGCTGATCTACGGCAGGCTTCTCACCATCGAGGAGCCGCATCTGATCGAGCGCTACAACAAGGCGCTGCGCGCCTTCGGCCTGCCGCCGACCGCGCGCGACAAGATTTCCATCGACCGCACCGGCTTCTCGCCCGAGGTGGCGCAGGATCTGGGCGACGACAATTATCTCGACCCCAACCAGATCAACCGCCGCTTCATCATCCTGACGCCGCTTCAGGCGTCGCTGCCGGTGGTGCACACCGCCTTTTCCAACACCTCGCAGCTTCTCTACGAGTTCCTGACGGCGAATGCCCGCGTCATCAACGCGCTGACGATCAAGGATGTCATCTATGGCGAGATCGAGGATTCGGTCGCCAAGGTCGAGGACATCGAGGACCTGC
>JBLJBS010000121.1:0-6696 GCA_047637695.1 Aquamicrobium sp.
AAGGCGGGTCACTTCTCGGCGAAAATCCCGGGTCAGCTCTCAGCGGAAATCAACACGCGGATGCCATGTGCGCTGTCCGCTGAAGAGCATGAATAATTCACCGAGCGTCGGGGTGGGCGATCCAACCAAGAGCGAGTTGGTTCGTGCTACTCTCCGTGGCGTCCGGCGCACACTCGGGGTCAAGCAGCGACAGGCACAGGCACTGCTCCGCGCCGACCTGTTCGCTGTCCTCGACCTGCTCGGGGACCGTACGAAGGATCACCGGGATCGTGCCATGCTCCTGTTGGGCTGGGCCTGCGCCCTGCGCCGCTCCGAACTCGTGGCGCTAGATGTCGAGGACATCGCGTTCACAAGCCAAGGTGCTCTGGTCACAGTCAGGCGCAGTAAGACCGACCAAGAGGGTCGTGGTCGGGAAATCGCGGTGCCGTTCGGGCGTACACGCCATTGCCCCATCGCCGCCCTGAAACACTGGCTAGGGGTTGCGGGGATCGAAACCGGCGCGATCTTCCCCAGCATGGACAAGCACGGCAACATCCTCCCCGAGCGAGTGACCGGCGAAGTCGTAACCGATGTGCTCAAGGCCCGTGTCAGCGCCGCCGGATACGATCCGAGCGGGTTCAGCGCACATTCGCTCAGGTCCGGGTTCCTTACATCCGCCGCGATGGCGGGGGCGACGAGCTTCAAGCTGCGGGAAATCTCGGGCCATCGCAGCGAGGCCGGTCTTGCTCCTTACCTGCGCACCGTCAGCTTGTTCGAGGACTGCGCCTCGGCTCGGGTTCTGTAAAGGAGCTCCGGGAAGGTCTGGCGGTCTACCGCATCAAGTCACCAGTCTTCGGATGGACCTTCCGGTAGTGCGCTTTCGATGGCTTGGCCAGTCCGGGCTTCTTTCGTTCGCCTCGTCGGGTCGCCGCGGCGTAGAAGATCGTGGCGGCGCTCGCGACGATCAACACGACCGCGATCAGCACTATCAGGTTCACCCATCCTGCCGACATCAGTTCCTCCCCGCATCACCCGGTTCTACGCTTGATTTAATAGCCCAGCCACGCCACGACGAGAACCGCGACGGCAAAGAGGGCGATAAACACGACGCCGAAGACCTTGAAGGCGCGATCATCGTGGTTCGAGACCATCTTGTCGTAGGCTGCGTCGCCCATTTCCTCACGAGCAAGCCGCTCCTGCAACAGGCGTTTCGCCTCGTTGTTCCCATGCTGCATCTGCTTGTAGTATCGGGACATGATCGCTCCACGCTCCTGTCTTGGGGTTCAACGAGCAGGCCGTCAACCGGGATAACGCCAAATAACGGGAGCCATAACTGCCATGCAAAGCTGTGCTGTAGCGGCGCTCAGTGGATCGTCCCGCTCATAACCTTGGTGAAATTGAAATACAGGAGGCGATCATAGAGTGGCGTCTTGCGTTAGCGACAGTTCTCTATGCGTATCCGTCTGACATTCTCGGGAAATTACTCGATCAAAATTCTCATGATTATTTCCCGCCGCACTGCCTTCTGATCTCGCTACTCCGCGCATGCACGCTTTCCGGCAAAAACTTGGTTCGGATGAACCGTGCATATTCCTCCGGTGACATGCCTGTGATAAAAGTGCGAGCGACACAAAAGCAAAATTTTGCTGCCGTGTCCCCCTTGTTTGCAGGTGGCGGGAAGGTAGCTTTGCAAGCTGCGTCATAATCCATAAGCCATCTAAGGAGAAAGCGATCCTCATCAGTCAGTTCTTCAGCGTAAGAGTTCTGAGACATGAAGGCGATGAAGATGGAAGCAAAAATGATGAATGTCAGTTGCTTCATGTCGGCGCTCCTTTGAGAACTTGATCGGCCGTCCGATCCGCGCATTGGTTCTGAAGCTCAGTTCTTTGCGTTATGAGCCGCTGTGGGAGTTCGCCGGTCTTCGTGACCTCGACGGCTTCCGTTGTGGTCATGTGCGCAAGGTATTCCTTGGCCATGCATTTGCAAAACTCAAGAGAAAACCCTTTGCCTAGTATTGCGTCATGCGTCATATTGGTTGTGACACAAGTGGAAATATAACCTTTTTGCCACCATTGGATTAGTTCGTCATTTTTTTTCTCAAGTATCGTTGAATTCTGCCCAAGAAGAATTGGCATTGCTTTTGACAAGGCCAACCCAGCTAGAGCGGCAATCACAATACTGCCTAGTGCCTTTTTCGACATTAACCACTTCCTTCAGGCCGAAGGCTTTCAGCGCAAGCGTCGATGGCCAGCCTCCCGATCACCAGAGCAACGTCCTGAATTGCGTGTATTCTGAGCCAGTGAGCCTCGCCATCGGGATCATTATGATTAGAACGGACGCTAGCACCCCAATGCTTATCCACCGCAGATACAACCCTGTCCCGGAATAGTATATCTTCTGGTAAAAAAAGCGAGATGTCAGCAGCCTTCCAAGGACCGCGTCTTCTCTCAAGGCCAGCAGGATGAAACAACGATACGGCCCACCGGATTTGATGGGCCTCTCTCGCCATTCCTACGAGCGCAGAGGCGAGCATCAGAGGGCAGCGGGAAAAAATGTCTCTAGTCGATGAGGTCGGGTTACAGACACTATCCAGAAAGGACTTTATCAACTGTGCGACATCGAAGTTGTTGAAAAGTGTCACATCGAAGTGTTACAATTTTTTTCGATAAAATTGGAAGTTCCAAGGTTAACATCTTGAAAATCGTCAGTCTGGAATGCGGGAACTTCTCCCTCTCTCTCCGGTTCTTCTTTCGCTACGAGCACCATTTCGTCTACTGGCGACATCTCTCGAATGGCGACATCGGCATCGTTACGATCCTGCATCAGCGGATGCATCAGATTGAGCGGTTTCGGGATGATTTTGGCTTGTAGTGAAACCAACCAGTCGACGGTATATTGCTGCATAGCCTCTGGTTTGCGAGCTCCATGGATGAGTTTTGAGAACCGATCTACCTCGCGGTAGACATGCAAACCAGGGGCAACCAATGCGAGAAGCCCCGACAGGAATCGTCGCGCGCTGGACCCGCGAAGTCCTGAGAAATCTGTGCTTTCGCTGACTTTCGCAGTAGATCCATACCGTTGCGCAGCACTCCGCCGAGAGAGTTTACGGCGGGCACCTCTCCCTCCGCCATCCTTTGAATTTTTCTGTTCATAATCAATTACTTACCCGCCTTTTTGTCCAACCCGCCATCAAGGTTGGTCAAATTTTGTTCCTGTTCCGGCCTCCCGATGGCATCAATCCCGACATCCGATAGACGCGCCTGATCCGCCGCGTTGGTGTAGATCGAGAGCGTCTTGAGATTGGTGTGGCCGGTCACGGACTTGATGATGTCGGCCGACATTCCGGCTTCCGCCATCCGCCGGGCGGCTGCCTTGCGCAGACCATGCGCCGAACAATTTGTCAGGCCGGCGTCCCGGCAACGATCCCGAAACCAGTTGCCAAAGCCGGCTTCCGTGAACGGTGCGCCATACTCGGTCACGAGGAAGGTGAGATTGCCTTTCGCAGCCGTGGACAGTTCCTCGGCGAGAACAGGATGCAGCTTCAACTGAAGCTCGACCCCTGTCTTGCCTTGGACGATTTGCAGCCGGCCGTTCTTGAGGTGCTGCCAGCCCATGCGGATCACGTCGCCTCGCCGTTGCGCCGTATACAGCAGCAGCGCCAGCGCCAAACGGGCTTTCGTGCCGGACGGGTGCCGAGCCTCGTAGGCGGCGATCTCCGCGTCGGTCCACGAGTGGAAGCCGGAAGTCTTCTTCCCATAGCCCTTGATGCCCCGGGCCGGATTGCTCGTGATCCATCCGTTATCGACGGCCAGGTCGAGCATGATCTTGAGAATCGACAGCAGGTTGTTGGCGGCGTGCGGCCGATCCGACATAGCGCCGATGATCGCCTTCACGTGCTCGCGCCGAAGCTCCTTGATCAATCGGTCGCCGTGCTTCTTGCGGAAACGCTCGATGATGCCGCGATAGGTCTTTTGTGTCGTCGGACGCTGCCCGGTGAACTCGGGCGATCTATAGTAGGCGACCGCGAGTGCATTGAACGAGCCGGGCCGCGTCCTGTCCGCGCCGATGTTCGCGCGCCAGTCCTTGAGACCGGCGAGCGCGGCGGCGTATGCGTTCTGGAAATCCTCTCCGATCGGAGGATAGGGCAAATAGGTCGAGAAGCCCTGCTTTCGGAAGCGAATACGATATTTGCCGTGGCGATCTATCACCAGCGAGCAATGGCGCGGCAGGGCATTCCGACGCCTATTCATCGCAACACCTCGTCCCACGAATTGCTTTCGCTGTTCTTTTTGATGGTTTCCGTTTCGGAAGCTTCAACCTCAATCCTGCCGTCAGGATGGATGATGATGCGCGCCGCCCCATAGCCAGCCGCACGCGCTGCCCGGAACATCCGGGTCGCGTCAGCTTGCTTCAACGGGGCGGCGCGCTTTGCCATGTCAGTTCGCCAGCCTCACGGTGGCGACGGTCGCGCCGGCGGCTGCCGCCTCGACGGCGTGGCCGATCAGCGTGTTGTCGGTCGCCGTGCCGGTCACGTTCTTGTTGGTGGCGTTCCAGTAGACCGCCTGTCCTTCGGCCAGCCCGCCGCCGGTCGCCTTCGGCAGATTGAAGACGCCTTCCACCTTGACGGCAACCTTCCTTCCCTGCGTGGCGTCGGTCGCCGCGATGCCGAAGATGCCGCCGAACAGATGGGGCTGGCCGGAATTGAGACCGCCACTCGGCGCGGTGAGGTCCAGCGTATCGCCGGGCTGCACATAGTTGCGCATGTCAGTATCCTTTCGATGTCTTGGGGTAGAGGATGCGCCGCGACGGATTGAGCGCCGCCGCGATGCGGCTTTCGAGGTCGGCGATCGCAGCGGCAAGCTCGCTGTCGCTGCGATATTCGGTTTCGTCCTCGCCGAACCGCGTCTTGCGGACGCCCTCGGCGCGGAGTGCGCGAAGGTGCTCAAGCTGCTCCTGCATTTCGGCGAGGGTCATCGGATCAGCCTCCGCCGCCGGCAGAGTGATCGAGACGGGTCCAGCTCCGCCATTCCAGCCAGCCAAGGCCGAAGGGGTGGCGGATTTTGAACTGCACCGCGTCCGTCTCGAAATTGATCCGGCTGTCCGTGAAGGGCGCTTCCTGCCCTTGCAGGTAAACCCGCACCGCGCCGTCCATCTTAGCCGGCGTGGCGACCAGCCAAGACGTGTCAGCGTCGGAAAGGCGGGGTTCGACAATCACCTGCAGCTTGCCCGCCAGCGGGTTCACGTCCGCGATGGCCGAAGCCTGCACGGCCGCGACGATCCGAAGCGCGGTTTCCTCGAAGTCGGAATGGACCAGCCAGTGCGAGGGATAGGTGCCGATCATCACGTCGCCGACGCCCTTGCGCTTCGCCATGTCGGAGCGGAAGCCCATGAGCTGCTTGATCTCGGTCGAGGCATCGAGCGTAAAGTCCTCGATGTTGCCGCGGCTGGCGTGGAAGACCGGCTGCCCGTCCTTCATCGTCGGGCCGGCCGCGCTCGCCTGCTCGACAAAGGCAACCTGCCGGTCGGCGATCTCGGCAGCCATGCGCTTGCCGAACTGCGTCCCGTCATTGCCGAGCCGGGAGCCGGCATTGATGGTCAGCTCGTAGGACTTCGACGTGATGCCGCCGATGACGGCGACCTGCACCGTCTCGCCGGTCTCATGGATGAACGAGTGCTTGTAGTGCCCGTCTTCCAGCTTGTCGGCGATGGCGAGCGAGGTCCAGTCCGCCAGCGCGCGCGTCTCGGCATTGAAGGTCGAGACCGTATCGCGGCCGAACAAGGCGGCGACCGGCGAGGCGGCAGCGTCCAGCTCGCGGCGCATGGCGAGGTTGAAGGTGCCGCCGGCGATGATCGGGAAGTCCGAAGTCGTCGCCGCCCGGCGGATCACCTCGGCGTCGGAAAGCCCGACCGTCGAGATTCCGGCGTTGCGGCAAAGCCGCTCGGCAAGGGCGCGCTCGCCCTGCGCGAAGACTTCCGCCGCCTGCCCGGTCGGGGCCTCGCCACGGTTCACGGCGTCATAGAAGTTGATGACGGCGGTGCGCAGGACATCGGGATTGTCGAGCGTCTGGTCGTTGTGCTGGCGCACGGTGCGAACGGGCGGCTGCCGGTTCTCGGTCGCCGCCAGCGCGAGGCGCATCTTGTCTTCGTCGCTGGCCTCGCTGGCGCGAAGCGCCTCGCGGACATCATCGGGCACGCCGGCGGCGCGGCAAACGGTGTCCCACTGTTCGGGGGACATGCGGGTTTCTTCGATAGTCTCGGGGTCCATTTTGGTGCTCCTGATCTTGGACAGAGGGTCTGCGGGGTTCACGACAAAGCTGCCCTCGATCAGCCTGCCGGCGAGCGCCGTGCGAACCTTCCGGCCGGTCGTAGGGTCTTTCCCTTCCCGCCATTTCGAGACCGAGAAGGAAATCGAGAAGCTGGTCTGCACGCCATCCTTGAGGTTCGCGGCGATCGCTTCGTTGTCGGCGCGGCTGGAAAGCCGGCCATCGGCGACTAGGGCGGTCACGCCATCGTCCAGCGTCTCCATGCGGAAGTTGGCGAGGGAGCCGACCGTATCGCGGACGCTGGACGAATGGTCCGTCTGCAAGGGCAGGCTTTCGGGCCAGCCTTCCGCGCCGAAGGACTTGAGGTCCAGAACCTCGACATAGCCGCCGCGATCGACAGTGATCGGCCCCCACGGACGGGTCCAATTTGATTGTTAGTGCAATGATGGTCGTG
>JBLJBS010000122.1:0-14164 GCA_047637695.1 Aquamicrobium sp.
AGCTTCACCGCGGTGACGGCGGTGGCGATGTTGCCGTAGCCGGTCAGGATGATGGCGCGGGCGTCTTCCCGCTTCTCGCGGATCGCCGCCACCACGTCGAGGCCGTTGCCGTCGCCGAGCCGCATGTCGACCACGGCATAGGCGGGCGCCGCCACCTTGACCTTGGCCAGCGCCTCCTCGACGCTGTCGGCGGTGTCGACCTGGAAGCCGCGGCTTTCCATGGCGCGCGCCAGCCGGGTCAGGAACGGCTTGTCGTCCTCGACGAGCAGAAGCGAGCGGTCGTCGCCGAGACTGTCGGCCGGGTCGAAGGCTTTTTCGTCGGTCATGCCTTGTGTCATCCTGCTCTTGAATTACCTCTTTTTAGGCGAATTCGCCGCGATTTCCAGCCGTCGGGCCGTCAATAAGCGATCTCACCCCCGCCTGTCGTGGCGAGAAACGCCTGGCGTGGCCAGGAAACGGTGACCATCGCGCCCTTGCCCGGTTCGCCGGCATTGCCGAACGTCACCATGGCGCCGGAGCGCTCGAGCAGCGTCTTGGCGATGAAAAGCCCGAGGCCAAGCCCGCCGCCGCCGCCGTCGCGCGGCGTGCGCCTGGACATATAGGGCTCGCCGATGCGGTCGATGATCTCCGGCGGATAGCCCGCCCCATCATCGGTCAGCACCAGTTCGACGCGGGAATCGTTCCAGCTCCATTCGAGCGTGACCTTCTCCCGCGCGAAATCGACGGCGTTCTCCACCAGATTGCCGAGCCCGTAGATGACGCCGGGATTGCGCCGGCCGACCGGCTCTGCTCCCTGCCGTTCGCCTGGTTCGAGCGCGATCTCGATGCCGAAATTGCGATGCGGCGCGATCACCTCCTCGATCAGCGATGTGAAAGGCAGCCGCGCCAGATGCGCCTCGCCCTCGCTGGAAAGGCTGGTCAGCCGCTTCAATATCTCGCGGCAACGTTCGGCCTGCGAGCGCAGCAACGTCACGTCGTCCTTGAAGCGCGAGTCTTCCGACAGCTCACGCTCCATCTCCTTGGCGACCAGCGTGATGGTGGCGAGCGGCGTGCCGAGCTCGTGCGCGGCCGCGGCCGCAAGCCCGTCCAGCGCCGACAGGTGCTGCTCGCGCTGAAGGATCAGTTCGGTCGCCGAAAGGGCGTTGGCGAGCAGCCGCGCCTCCTCGGCGACGCGATAGGCATAGAAGGCGGTGAACGTCATGGTCGAGAACACCGCCATCCACATGCCGGCAATGTAGACGAAGGGCACGACCAGCGCCGTTTCCGGAAACCACGGCAGCGGCAGGTGGAAGAAGGCGAGAAGGGTGGCAAGCCCGACGACCGCCAGCCACAGCACCACCGTCAGCCGCGCAGGCAGCGACGTCGCGGAGATGATGACCGGCACGATCATCAGGAACGAGAACGGATTGGTCAGGCCGCCGGTCATGTAGAGCAGGCCAACGAGCTGGAGGGCATCGAACAGCAGGATCGCGAAGGCGAAGCCGGGCGGCAGCCGGTGCGTCGGCGGATAGCGGAAGGCGAGGAACAGGTTCAGCCACGCCGACAGCGCGATCAGCGCGAAGCACAGGCTGACCGGCAGCGGAAACTCCAGCCAGTAGGCGACGACGAGCACGGTCGCGCTCTGGCCGATGATCGCCAGCCAGCGCAGGCGGATCAGCGTGTTCAGCCGCAAATGGTGGATCGGGGTCGGCTCTGGCCGGCTCGGTTGGGCGTTCATCACCGCGCTATAGAGCATTTTCCAGTCAAGTGGAATCACTTGAGCGCGCGCTAATGCGGTGAAAACAAGCAGATGGAACGACAGCCCGGATCAGCCGGGAAGCTTGCGGCGGCTGCGCCAGCCGGCGGCAACAACCGGTCTTTTCGATATCTTTTCGCTAACGTCAGGCCCCATCGCTCCGGAGTTGCGCGCGGTAGCGGATCGTCTCGAAACTGGCGCCCAGCCCGTCATACATCAGCAACCGACCGACCAGCGGCTCGCCGATGCCGGTGATCAGCTTGATCGTCTCCATGGCCTGCAGGGTGCCGATGACGCCGACCAGTGCGCCGACCACGCCGGCCTCGGCGCAGGACGGCACGAAGCCCGGCGGCGGCGCTTCCGGATAGAGATCGCGGAAGGTGGGATTGGGACGACCTTCGGCATCGGTCTCGAACGGCTTCAGCACCGTCACCGTGCCATCGAACCGCCCGACGGCGGCGGCGACCAGCGGCCGGCCGACGGCGGCACAGGCATCGGCCATCGCATAGCGGGCATCGAAATTGTCGGTGCCGTCGACGACGACGTCGTAAGCGCGGACCAGACTTTCGGCGTTGCCGGTGTCGAAGCGCAGGAAATGCTGCTCCACCCGCACATGCGGGTTGATGCGGGCAACCGCCTCGGCCGCGCTCTCCACCTTGGGCCGGCCGATGGCGGCCGTGTCGTGAATGATCTGCCGCTGAAGGTTGGACAGCGACACGATGTCGGCATCGAGGATACCGAGCGTGCCGACACCGGCGGCGGCGAGATAGGACAGGACCGGCGCGCCGAGCCCGCCCGCCCCGACGACGAGGACACGGGAACGCTTCAGCTTCTGCTGGCCGGGGCCGCCGATTTCCGCCAACACGATGTGACGGGCATAGCGTTCGAGTTCCTTGTCGGAAAGCGCGTCCGGCGACGGCGATAGGGCGGCGGGATCGATCATGGCGTGAAGATAGTCGCGCGCGCGCGGATTGTCAGCGCGTCATGACAGCGCGCGCGCCGCCGGAACCCACTTCGGCCGAACCCGCTTCGGCCGAAACCGCGCCGGCCGAGACATGAAAGAACTGCGCGCGGTCACGGATGCTGGAGAACAGCTCGGGATCGGTGCCGGTCATGAATGCCTGGCAGTTCAGCTCCTCGAGGATCGAGAACAGCGCCGCGCGCCGCCCCGAATCGAGATGGGCGGCGATCTCGTCGAGCAGCAGGATGGGCGCGGCACCGGACAGTTCCGAAACCAGCCGCGCATGCGACAGGACGAGGCCGGTCAGCAGCGCCTTCTGCTCGCCGGTCGAGCACAGCTCCGCCGCCATGTCCTTCGGCCGGTGGCGCACGAGAAGATCGGAGCGGTGCGGCCCGTCGAGCGAGCGTCCGGCGGCGCGGTCGCGCTCGCGATTGTCGGCGAGCATGCCGCGGAACCGTTCCTCGGCGTCGACCGCAGCCATGCCCGGCAGCATCTCCTCCAGCGTGCCGGAGAGCGCGACGTCGGCCTGCGGGAACGGGCCGTCGCCGGGCAGGCGCTCGATCATCGCGGCGAGCAGCCGCACGATCTCGACGCGAGCGGCGGCGATGGCCGCGCCGGTCTCGGCCATCTGTGTCTCGATCGCCTCGAACCAGGCATGGTCGCGGGAATTGTCGGCGAGCAGCCGGTTGCGGCCGCGCATCGCCTTCTCGTAGTCGAGCGCGCGGCGGCCATGCGCCGGGTCGATGGCCAGAACCAGCCGGTCGACGAAGCGGCGGCGCTCGGCCGCGGGGCCGGTGAACAGGGCGTCCATCGCCGGCGTCAGCCACATCACGCGCAGCCAGTCGAGCATCTCCTCGGCCGATCGCGCCGGCGTGCCGTTGATGCGGACCTTGCGCCCGGTGGCATCCCCCGCCTCGCCCAGCGTGCCGGTGCCGATCTCGACCTCGCCGAACGTCCCTTCCAGCCGGGCATGGACGGCGAAGCCGCCGCCAGCGCCGGCACGCGCGACGTCGTCGAGCACGGCCCGGCGCAGGCCGCGCCCCGGCGACAGGAACGAGATCGCCTCGAGCAGATTGGTCTTGCCGGCGCCGTTGTCGCCGGTCAGCACCACCGCACCGGGCGCGCAGTCGAGGGAAAGGCTCGAATAGTTGCGGAAATCGGCCAGCGACAGCCGCGCGATATGGGTTTGCATCTCGCCGCCGGCCGCAATCTCGCTAGACGCGCATCGGCATCAGCACGTAGAGCGCATCGGCGTCGGCGGTATCCTGGATCAGCGTCGGCGAGCCGGCATCGGCGAGCAGGAAGCGCGCCTCGCTGCCGGAGAGCTGGGCCGCGACGTCGAGCAGATATTTGGCGTTGAAGCCGATCTCGATCGGATCGGCGTCGTAATCCGCGACCACCTCTTCCGTCGCGCTGCCCGAGTCGGGATTGTTGACGGTGAGCGTGACATTGCCGGACGCAATCGCCAGCTTGACCGCGCGCCCGCGTTCCGACGAGATGGTCGAGACGCGGTCGACGGCCTGGGCGAAGCTCTGGCGGTCGATGGTCAGCTTCTTGTCGTTGCCGGTGGGGATGACGCGCTGGTAATCGGGGAAGGTGCCATCGATCAGCTTCGACGTCAGCACCACCGAGCCGATGGTGAAGCGGATCTTGGTCTCGGACAATTCGGTCGTCACCGCGACGTCGGGGTCGTCGACCAGCTTCTGGAGCTCGGAGACCGTCTTGCGCGGAATGATGATGCCGGGCATGCCCTCCGACCCCGCCGGCGCGTCGACCTCGGCGCGAGCCAGCCTGTGGCCGTCGGTCGCCACCGAGCGCAGCTTGAGCTTGCCACCCTCCTCATGCGCATGCAGGAAGATGCCGTTGAGATAATAGCGCGTCTCCTCGGTCGAGATCGCGAACTGGGTCTTCTCGATCAAGCCCTTCAGCGCCTCGGATTCGAGGCGGAAGATATGGCTGAACGATCCGGCCGAGAGCTCGGGGAAATCGGCCTGCGGCAGGCATTGCAGCCGGAACGAGGAGCGCCCCGAAATGACCGAGACGAAATTGCCGCTGTCGTCGAGCTTGAGCATCACTTCCGCGCCGTCGGGCAGCTTGCGGACGATGTCGTAGAGCAGGTGCGCCGGCACCGTGGTCGCCCCCGCCTGCTCGACCGTGGCGGCGGTCGCCTCCGTCACCTCGAGGTCGAGGTCGGTCGCCTTCATCTCGAGGCTGGCGCCGGAGGCGATCAGCAGCACGTTGGACAGGATCGGGATCGTGTTACGCCGCTCGACCACGCGATGAACGTGGTTCAGGGACTTGAGGAGGTTGGAGCGTTCGAGAATGACACGCATGGCACGCAGAATCCCGCAGGCAGAATTTTTCGGCGAGGCGCGCCCCGGCCATTCCGGGAGGCATGGCCCGGCAGACATTGCGGGCGCGCGATTGGAGAACGAATCTGACAGGAAAACAGCCGCAAAGGCAAGCCCGCGCGCGACTTCCGCACGGGCTTGCCCGCACTTTCCCCAATTCGTCCCCCAATTCGTCGAGGCGCCGGCTCAGGCCTGATCGCTGATCAGGCGCTTCAGGAGCTCAAGCTCCTGCGCCATCGTCGTGTCGGAGCCGGAGAGCCCCTCGATCTTGCGCACGGCATGCAGCACCGTGGTGTGGTCGCGCCCGCCGAAGCGGCGGCCGATCTCCGGCAGGGAACGCGGCGTCATCACCTTGGCGAGATACATCGCCACCTGCCTCGGTTTGACGATGGTGCGGGTGCGCCGGTTGGACAGAAGCTCGGTCTTCGACACGTTGTAATGGCGCGCGACGATGCGCTGGATGTCCTCGATGCGCACGCGCTTCGGCTCGCCGGCGCGGTACATGCCGCCTAGGAGCTCGTCGACCCAGGCAAGCGACATTTCCGGCTCGAACGTCTGCCTGAACAGGATCTGGTTGAACGCGCCTTCCAGTTCGCGGCCGCTTCCGGTCACCGCCTGGGCGATATGGGCGAGAATCTCGTCGGGAATGCTGACATTCGCATCCTCCATCGCCGCCGCGTCATGACGCTGCCGCAGGATGGAAAGCCGCATCGCGAAATCGGGAGAGCCCATTTCGAGCGCGACGCCGCCATTGAGGCGCGAGCGCACACGCGGCTCGAGCGACTCCAGCTCCGTCGGCGGCCGGTCCGCCGCCACGACGACCTGGCGGGCGCTGTCGAGCAGCATGTTGATCAGATGGCAGAATTCGTGCTGGATCGACTTGCCCTGCAGGAACTGCATGTCGTCGATGATGAGCAGGTCGATGTCGCGCAACTGCTCCTTCAGGTGCAGCGCGTAATTGTCGCGGATGGCGGTGGCGAAGCGCCACATGAAGTATTCCGCCGTCAGATAGACGACGCGGGCCTGCGGGCGCCGCCGGATCGTCTCGGCGGCAATGGCCTGCAACAGATGGGTTTTGCCGAGACCGACGGAAGCATGGATGAACAGCGGGTTGAAGCGCAGCGCCCCGGTCGCGGATTCGGCGACCGAACGCGCGGCGGCATAGGCGACGCGGTTGGGCGCGCCCTCGACGAAGGATTCGAACGTGTAGCGGGCATCGAGCGGCGAGCCGAGGACCGACTGGCGCGTGGACTGGGATTCCGGTGCCGCCATGCGCGGCAGCGTCGATTTTTCCAGCCGCGCCGGGCCGGTTCCGGCCGCGGCACCGGCGGTGGTGCCGGAAGCGGCTGCGGGCCGCTGCTGCGGCTTGCGCGGCTGGGCGTCTTCCTCGTCGACGACGGGCGCGACGTTGCGGGCAGCCGAGCGAACGACGATCTCCAGCTTGAGAAGCGAAGCGTCGCCCTGCTTCCACAGTTCGGCGATCAGGTCGAGATAATGGCTGTTGATCCACTGCCGCAGGAACGCGGTGGGAACGGAGAGCCGGACCAGCCCGCGCGAGGCCTCGGCCAGCTTCATGCGGCCGAACCAGCTGGAATAGACATCGTTGCCGAGCCGGGCCTTGAGCTGCGCTTTCACGCGCTCGAAATTCGCCTCGAACCCGTTCGATGCCGACATATTCGTCCCCTCGTCAAATTGACAATCTGAAACCCGCCGGTCGTTATCGACCCGCGCCGCAATGCCGCTCTGCATTATGCTTCCCTGTCTTGCTGCCGGGCCTTCGGTCGCCGCCCCGCATCATGCCGGTCGGCGCCTGCCCGTTTTCGTTGCCGTTCCTCGCACCGGCCCGCCCGGCCTGTGAATGTCCTTCCTGCTGCAGCCGCCCTTCCGCAGGGGCGGCGTTCCGATACTCTGCTGCACATGCAAGGCCGCCCCGCGGGCGAAGCCCGAGGTCGCAATGCCAAGCCGTACAGCCGTTTCCCTCTCGTCGAACAAACACGATCCGGCTACCCGCGAGCTGTCGCCCACGTCGCGCTGATGCCGCTATTTGGCTGGATCAGACAGGCATAACGCCCGCCCCGTTCGATGGGTGGACACTACAAAATCGGCCCTCGGCAGGGCAATAGCGGGGTAAGGAATTTTTCATGTTTGAGGCTCAAGATTCGACTTGACTCGGGACCGTCGCAAGGGCGGTCGCGAATAAGTCGTTTTGATTCAAACCGTTTCAGCAACGACAAATAAAAGCTGCCGGCGCAGACAAAATTCACTTGACACCCCGGCGGCCCCCGAGGCTGCCCGGCACAAAGCCGCAACGCCCCAGCACCATCGACAACCCATTGTAATCAAACAGTTTTTATTGCGCCATCACGCGCCATTGCGGGCACTGCGACAAACGGTCCGCCCCTTTGTCGCGGCTTTGCCGACAAAACAACGACATAGCCGTTGCGAAACGGATTTCAGCATCCGGCAAAACAAAAGCCCGGCACTTTCGTGCCGGGCTGATACGGTAAAACGATATTGCGCGCGAGCGGCCGACTCAGGCGTTGAGCGCCTTGACCCGCTGGGCCAGCCGCGAGACCTTGCGGGAGGCGGTGTTGCGGTGCAGCACGCCCTTGGAGGCGGCGCGGGCCAGTTCCGGCTGGGCAGCGGCGAAGGCGGCTTCGGCAGCAGCCTTGTCACCGGAGGCCAGCGCTTCCTCGACCTTGCGGACGAAAGTGCGCACGCGCGAGCGGCGGTTCTTGTTGACCGTGGTGCGGTGCTCGATCTTGCGCGTTGCCTTTTTGGCCGAAGACGTGTTGGCCATGATGCCTCTCTCTCAAAATAATCAGTGTGGACGCGCCGCTCCGGCATGGAAGGTCCCGACGGGCACAGCGCGTAAGGGGCAGCCAAAACAGGCCACCTTTGTTGCGGCGGCTTATAGAGAAGCTTTTTACGCCCGTCAACGCCTCGCGGCCGACTCTTTGGTCCGGCCTCAACGGTTGCGGAAATCGGGCTTCCGCTTTTCGGCGAAGGCGGCCATGCCCTCCTTCTGATCGTCGAGCGCGAACATGGAATGGAAGACGCGGCGCTCGAAACGCAACCCTTCCGTCAGCGTGGTCTCGTAGGAGCGATTGACCGCCTCCTTGACCATCATGACCGCCGGCAGCGAGAAGCCGGCGATCTTTTCCGCCGCCTTGACCGCCTCGCCGATCAGCTCGGCCGCCGGCACCACCCGCGAGACGAGGCCCGAACGCTCGGCCTCGGCCGCGTCCATCATGCGGCCGGTCAGGCACATGTCCATGGCCTTGGCCTTGCCGACGAAACGGGTCAGGCGCTGCGAGCCTCCCATGCCGGGCATGACGCCGAGGCTGATCTCCGGCTGGCCGAACTTCGCATTGTCGCCGGCGATGATGAAATCGCACATCATGGCGAGCTCGCAGCCGCCGCCCAGCGCATAGCCCGACACGGCGGCGATGATCGGCTTCCTGATGCGCAGCAGCGCGTCCCAGCCGGCGAAGAAGTCGGCCGCGTACATCTCGATATAGGACTTCTCGCTCATCTCCTTGATGTCGGCGCCGGCGGCGAACGCCTTTTCCGAACCGGTGATGACAATGGCGCCGACGCCGTCATCGGCCTCGAACGCCTGAAGCGCCGCGACGACGTCGCGCTCGATGGCGGAATTCAGCGCGTTCAACGCCTGCGGACGATTGAGCGTGATCAGCCCGACCCGGCCGCGCGTCTCCACGAGAATGGTCTCATAGGCCATGATGGTTCTCCCCTGTTCGAGCGGCGCGGCGATGCCCGCGCCGGCCTGCCGCCCGCAGATACCTCAAGGCTGGCAGGACGGGCAATAGAAGGTCGAGCGTCCGGCCTGGACGATGCGGGCGACGGTGCCGCCACAGCCGGGCCTGACGCACGGCTCGCCCTCGCGGTCGTAGACGCTGAAGGAATGCTGGAAATAGCCGAGGGAGCCGTCGGTGCGGATGTGGTCGCGCAGCGACGAGCCGCCGGCTTCGATGGCCTGCGCGATCACCGCGCGGATCGCATCCGCCAGCACGGCGCTGACAACGCGGTCGGCGGCGACGGCGCCTGCCGGCGCCAGCGGCGAGATGCCGGTCCGCCACAGCGCCTCGCAGACATAGATGTTGCCGAGACCCGCAATCAGCTTCTGGTCGAGCAGCGCCGCCTTGATCGGCGTCCTGCGGCCGGCAAGCAGTCCGGCGAGCAGCTGGCCGTCGAGCGCATTTCCGGTCGGCTCGACCCCGAGGCCGGCAAGCGAGGGGTGCGTGTCGAGCGCGGATGCATCGGCAAACAGCATGAAGCCGAACCGGCGCGGATCGTTGAAGACGACCCGGTGGCGGCCGCCATCGGCGCCTTCCAGATGGAAGACGGCATGGTCGTGCGCCTCGTCCTTCGAGCGGGCGTAGTGGAAATCACCGGGCAGGCTTTCGCTTGCTTCAGAGTGGATGCGGAACGAGCCGGACATGCCGAGATGGCAGATCAGCACCGGGTCGGCATCGAGATGGAGGATGAGATATTTGGCCCGCCGGCCGAGCGAGACCACCTCGCGCCCGCGCAGGCGGGCCGCGAAATCCGCCGGGAACGGATAGCGCAGGTTCGGCCGGCGCTGCTCGACCTCGACGATGCGGGCGCCCTCGAAGACCGGCTGCAGGCCACGTCGCACCGTCTCGACCTCCGGCAATTCAGGCATGGCGGCCGAGTTCCTTCCTGAACGAGGCGCCATGACGGCCGGGCGAGATGCCGAGATGCTCGGCCACCGTCTCGCCGATGTCGGCATAGCTGGCGCGCAGGCCGATCGGGCCATGTTCCAGGCCGGGGCCGGACCCCATGATCGGCACGCGCTCGCGGGTGTGGTCGGTGCCGCGAAAGGTCGGGTCGCAGCCATGATCGGCGGTCAGGATCAGCATGTCGCCCGCGGCGAGCCGCGACAGGGCCTCGGGCAGCCTTGCATCGAAGGCCTCGAGCGCGGCGGCATAGCCGGCGACGTCGCGGCGGTGGCCGAACTCGGTGTCGAAATCGACAAAGTTGGCGAAGACGAAATCGCCGTCGCCGGCCTCGTCGATCGCGGCGAGCGCCGCGTCGAACATCGCCATGTTGTCACTCGCCTTGCGCAGGCTGGAAATGCCGCGATGGGAGAAGATGTCGCCGATCTTGCCGACGGCGAGCACCTTGCGCCCCTCGGCCTCCAGCCGGTCGAGCAATGTCGGCTGCGGCGGCGGCGTGGCGAAGTCCTTGCGGTTCGGGGTGCGCGCGAAAGTCTGCGCCGTCTCACCGACGAAGGGGCGGGCAACGATGCGGCAGACCCCAAGCGGGTCGGCAAGACGCCGCGCGGTCCGGCAGAGTTCGTAGAGCCGCTCCAGCCCGAAATGAGTTTCGTGGGCGGCGATCTGGATCACGGAATCGACCGAGGTGTACACGATCGGCCTGCCGGTCCTGACATGCTCCTCGCCGAGCTCCTCGATCACCGCCGTGCCGGACGCGTGGCGGTTGCACAATATGCCTGGCAGCCCGCCCCGGGCGATCAGCGCCTCGGTGAAGGAAGCGGGAAGCGCGGGATCGGCGTCGGGGAAATAGCCCCAGTCGAACAAAGCCGGCAGGCCCGCGATCTCCCAATGGCCGGACGGCGTGTCCTTGCCTTTCGAAATCTCGGTCGCGGCGCCGAAAAATCCGGAAACCGGAGCGGCGGGCAGCGGCCGGCCGAGGCTGAGCGCGGCGGCATGGCCAAGGCCGAGCGCACGCATGTTCGGCACATGGAGCGGCCCGGCGCGCAGTCCGGGCCTGTCCGCGCCGCCTTGCGCGCACCGCGCCTCGATGTGGCCGAACGTGTCGGCCCCTTCGTCGCCGAAGGCGGAAGCGTCGGGCGCTCCGCCGATGCCGAAGGAATCGAGTACGAACAGGAAGGCACGCGCCATCTGCGATCCGGCAGTGAGAAATCGATCCGCAAACAGATAGGCCCGGCCGCCCATCTTGGCAATTCGGAAACCAAACCGCGCGAAAATGCGACATTCAGGATGATCGGAAACGTTGGGAAGCGCCTGACATGGCCAAGCACCGGAAGATGCGGGCAAGGATAATGACCGCCGGGGCGGCGGCAACCGCGCTATTGCTGCTGGCTGGGGCCGCGCCAGCGCTTTCGCAGGATGTCTTTCGCATCGGCCTCGTCGCCCTGCCTTCCGGCGGCGCCGGCGCCGAAGCCGGCATCGAGGATCTTGCATCGATCAAGAGCAGCTATTCGGCGGCGCTCGGCCTGCCGGTCGAGGTGATGGTGGCACGCGATTACGCCGCGCTTGCCGAAGCGCAGATCGACGGCCGGATCGACTATGCGGTCTACAGCGCGCCGGCCTTCGCCGCCGTGTCACTGCGCTGCGGCTGCGTGGTGCCGGTCGCCGCGCCGGTCGATGCCGACGGGTCCATCGGCCTGCGCTCGCTGCTGATCGTGAAACGGGACGCCCCCGGCACCGGCATGAGACTGGCCGCAGGCCCCGCCGACAGCCTCGCGACACGGATCGTGCCGCTGGCGACTTCCGAGGCCGCACAGCAGGCCGCCGCCGCCGGCATGCTCGTCGAGACGGCAAGCGCGATCGAGGCCGAGGCGCTGTTTCTCGAAGGAAAGGTCGACGGCTTCTTCGGCTGGGCGCCGGCAGGCCGGGACGAGGCGGACGACGTCTCCGCCGGTGGATCGCCGGAACGGCTGGCCGCCGCCGGCCTCGATCCGGCGAGCTATCGCATCGCCTGGCGCTCGGAAATCCTGCGCTACGGTCCGCATGCGGTGCGCAGCGGCGTGGCGACGGAGCAGATCGGCCGGCTGGCGGTGCTGCTTGAACGCGCCGGCAAAGGCGAGATCAATCCCGGCCGCCGGATCATGGGTGGCCATGGCGGGTTCGCCCGCGTTGCGGCCGCCGACTACCGGGCCGTCATCGAGGCCATCGCGGCGCTGGGCGCGGAGTGAACGAACGCGGCCCGATCCAGATCGGTTTACAGCTTCACGGAAACGGCGAAACGATCCGGCTCTTTATTTTGCGCAATTGCGGACGCAGGCCCCTCCGCACCTTTGCTGGAATTGTTCTCGAGCGGGATGAGGAAAAGTGTGAAGCGGTTTTCCTCATCCCGCTCTATCTCTTTGGAATAGATCGCGTTTATGAATTCAAGTCGATTCGACCTGAATTCATCGCGATCTAGCAATCGGTGCAGATGATGTTCTTGCTCATGCGCGGGCGCAGGTAATAGGTTTCGTCCATCCCGATATTATCGAAGGCGCTGAGCAGGCCGAGCTTGGTCCGCTGCTCGGCCTTCCAGGCGATGACCGGGCGATATTCGAGCTGTGACGACACACGCACCAGGAAGGTATCGGCGATCTTCAGTTCGACCGGAACGTCCTTGATTTCGGTTTCCTTGCTCGGGCCGGAGACGAACGAGCCGTTGACCATCTTGCGCGACCATTTGACGAGCGCGCGCGGTTTGCTTTCCTTGGTGATCTCGATTCCCGTGATCTCGATCACCGGCCGCGTGCGGCTATAGGGCAGCAGGATCGCCTCGCCGATCTGCATGATCGGCTCAACGACGCTCTTGGTGGTTTCCTGCGACTGCTGCGTCACAAGGTCCGCGACCATCGAACCGATGCGGCTGACCTTCTTGTTGGTCTCGATGGCCTGGGTCACCTCCATGGTGACGAAATAGAGCACCATCAGCAGCGGCGCGACGAAGGCGAACTCGATGGCCGCCACGCCGCGGCGGTCGCGCAGGAAAGCGGCCAGCCGCATCATGACCCCGCGCCGTCCAGCCCCACTGGACGCTCGTCCGTCCCTCACCAGCTTGCCCATCTTCCGGTTCCCCCGTTCCCCGTTGTCCATTTGCCGCCGCCCATCGATCCTCGCGCCCATCAATCCTCGAAAGGTTCGTTCTGCCACGTCACAGAGGCGTAGAGCAGCGTCTTGCCGTCCTTCAGGTTCGACATCGACTTGCGCATGAAATCCGTTATTACCGGCCAGCGGTAGAAGACGCGAAGCTGGTTCTTCGACCCCGACATGCCGGGATCGATGGAGAAGCCGTCGGTGTTGATATCCCTGGTCTTGCCCGTACCGTTGAAGAGGACCTTCTTGTCAGCCGCATCCTTGAAGCTGGTGAAGCTCTTGAGATCGATCTCGAGTTCCGGGCAACCGGACGAAACCAGAACCTCGAGCTTGGCACAGATCTTGTCTTCGACGAGCTTCGGATTCTTGACCACGTCCGCCGGCTTGATCTGGCCCGTGCGGAACTGACGGGCAACGTCGTCGGTGGCGTTGGACAGCACCTGTTGCGCGGCGAAGGAGATGCAGCTTTCGAGGATGGCGAACACGAGAAGACAGAACGGAACGATGAGCACCGCGAACTCGATGACGACACTTCCGTCTTCGTTGCGACCGAACCGGCGGCGGGCGCGCAGGCCCGTCCTCGCGTTGCTCCGCGCCGAGATATCGTTCTTGCCGGCCATGTCGATCATTTCGCGCGCCCCGCGATCACAATGTCATGGCGCCACCATACACAGAGCGGGTTGAAGCACGGTTTTGCCGGAAGATAGAACTTTCCGCATCCCGTCAACGCGGCATTAACCCTGCCGCCTCGCCGCGGGAAACGGGGAGGTGCGAGCAGGCTGTCGGCGAAGGAATTCGGCCTGGCGCTACTGTTCCGCGAGAAGCTGCGCCTCGCAATAGGGCGCGCAGGACAACGCCTCGACGTCGGCGCGGCGATAGACGTTGACCGCATTGGCCGACGTGCGCGAGACCACGACCTGCTCGTCGACGATGGCGGCACCGTCGCGATCGAGGATGACAAGATTGGTGACGCCGAAACCCTTCCCGGTCAGCACGACGGTCGAGGCGTCCTGAACGGCGGCGTCGGCGATCTTCGGGTTGCCGACGATGATGGTGTCGGCCGGCCGTGCCAGCTTGACCACGCGCGCCTGGTCGACGAACACCCGGATCGCCTCCGCGCCGGCGGGGGCGGCGGCAACGAGCGCCGCGCAGGCGGCCAACGCGGCTGCGCCGGTCATTTTCATCAAACGCCGCGCCATGCGGGCCTCCTCGGATACCAAGCCATCTTGCCGAAAGATGAAGGATATTGGTGAACCAAGGGTTAAGGGCC
>JBLJBS010000123.1:0-21093 GCA_047637695.1 Aquamicrobium sp.
GGTCGACATAGTCGGACAGGCCGAGGATGCGCACGCCGTCGCCGCCGGTGTTGGCAGCGCCCTTGAGGCCCTCCAGCACCGACCAGGTGAAGGCGCCGTGGCCGAGATCGGCAAGCTCGGCCGCCGTGTTGTTGGCGGCCGTTGCCGCCAGCACTACGATGCGCGCGTCGGCGGCTTCCTTTTCCAGCTTGGCGTTGAACGAGCCGGCGGCATGGCAGGTGTCGAGCAGCAGGATGCGCCGCCCCCTGGCGCGCTCGATCGCCTCATGGATGTCCGACCACGCGACCAGCGAGGACCGCCGCCAGCGTTCGCCATCCTGCTTGCGCGCGTCGGTCGGCAGCACGTAGTAATCCTCGTCGACATTGATGCCGTGGCCGGCGATGAAGATGATCGTCGTGTCGTCCGGCCCGGGCAGGTCGAGGAAGTCGACGATCTCGTCGCGGATCGAGCGCGCTTCCGGCTCGATGATCCGTTCGTCGCCGACGATGCGGACGATGTCGCCGGCGCGGGCCTCGTCCTCTTCCAGCGCGTCGCGGTTGACGAGCAGCAGCGCCTCCATCTCGGCGTGGAGCGGTGCGGAACGCTCGGCCACCGCGCGCATGAACTCGGTGGCGTCGGCGACGGGGAAATTCAGATCGCAGGAGCGGCCGCCGCAGTCGCTTGGCAGGTGCGGGTACTGGTTGACGCCGACCGCGACGACATAGAGCTTGCCCTTCGGCTTCTCTGCGGCCGCCTTCTTCGCCAGCGCCCTGACGCCGCGCTCGGTGACATAACCGAATTCGTTGACGCCGCTGATCAGGATCTCGTTCTCGCCTTCGGCGACCGGCACCTCGATGACGACACGGCCGTCGCCCACGTCGCGCGGCGTGAACTCGTCGACGCGGCGTTCGTTGGCCATCACGGAGAAGGTGGCGACATCGGTGCCGGCCTCGGCCGCGCCGACGATCTCGACCGAAACGTAGCCCTCCGCCGCCGGCGGGTCGGTTTCGATCACGCGCGCCTCGAACTCGGGCGGCTTGCGCTGGAGCAGCTGCTCGAGCTGGGTGTCGGTGCCGCGCAGCTCCCTTGCCGCGCCGGCCGGGTCGCCTGTCAGGATGGCGCGGCGCACGATCTCCGGGCTGCTCAGATGCTGGCGGATCTGGCGCGCCCAGATGTAGCGCGCTTCCTTGTCCTGCCCCTGATTGACATGCCAGCCGACCAGCGAGTCGCCGTTCGGCGACGAATGGAAATAGCCCTGCGGCGTCCACATGATCCATTCGTCGCCGGAAGCGAACAGGCTGGCGACCAGCGCATGCGTGTCGAGGTTCCACAGCCGCACGGTCTGGTCGGCGCCGCCGGTGACGAGCAGGCGCGCCTGCGGCGCCTCTGCCATGGCGGCGACCTCGCCGGAATGGCCGCCGGTGAATTCCCATGCGAAGCGGCCGCTCTCGCGGTCATAGGCGATCAGGGTGCCGTCGGCGCCGCCGGTGACCAGCGTCCTGCCGTCGGAAAGCAGCGTGTAGGCGCCGTGGAGATAGCCGTTCGCCGCATCGTTCTCGATGCGGTGGAGAACGGTGCCGCCGCGCAGGATTTCGAGAACGGCGTTCGGCAGGCGGCTTTCGCCGCCCTCGGCGAAGCGCAGCGCCCATTCGCCATCCTCGATTACCGCCCGGCTGAAGGAAGCGCCGCTGTCGCCATAGGGCGCCGGAGCCTCGAAGCCGCGATCCGGGGTCGGCAGCAGGAACTCGCTCTCCAGCGTGCCCATCCTGTCGGGGCAGGCGGAAAGGTCGGGGCAGGCGTTCTGCGTGCCCCATGCCACCACGCCGCCATCGGCGGCGACGCCGACCGCCGTGACCGGCGCGCCGCTGCCGCGCATCACGCGCCTCGCCTCGCCGGTCGCCGGGTTCCAGACATGGATTTCATGGCGCTCGCCGCCGGCGGTCGCCATCAGCCCCTCGGGCGCGGCGGCGGCGGCGAACACGGTGTTGTCGTGGCCCGGATAGAGGACGGGCGCGGCGTCCGGCTCCGCCAGCGAAAAGCTGGCGATCGTCATTTCGCCGTCGCAGCGATAGCCGCAGCTGGCGATCAGCCGCGCGCCGTCGCCGGTGAAGGCCAGCGCGCCGATGCGATGGTTTCGCGCCGGCAAAGTGGCGGCAAGCGCGCCGTCGCTTGCCCGCCACAGGTGAATGCCGCCCTCATCGTCGCCGGTGACGAAGCTCTTGCCGTCGGGCGAGACGGCGAGCGCCGACAATTGCGCATCGCGCACGATCTGCCCCTCCGGCAGTTCGATCTCCGCACCGGTTGCCATGTCGTAGAGCCGCAAGCCGTTGTCGGCGGTGGCGACGGCAAGACGCTGCCCGGCCTGTGCGAAGGCAAGACGGCGAATGCGCCAGGTGTCGGCATCGAACTCGCTATGGCGGGTCCAGCCATATTCGCTGCGCCCGTCGCGGGCCCAGATATGGACCAACCCGTCGTCACCGCCGGCGGCGATGAAATTGCCGTCTGGCGAAAAGGCGATGTCGAGCACCGACTGCTCCAGCCCCTTCAGCACCGCCGTGATGCGTCCGCTCTTGATGTCGAACAGCCGGATGTCGCCATAGGGCGGCGTTTCCCCGATGCCCGGCCCGAAATAGCCGCCGGCCGCGACCGTGCCGCCATCGGGCGAAACCGCGACCGCGAAGATCTTGCCTTCGTTGCCGTCACCGATCTGATGGCGCAGGATCCTGAGCGTCACGCCCGCCCGCCAGTCCCAGACCCGGATCGTCTTGTCGTCGGAGGCCGTGACCAGCAATTCGCCGTCGGGCGAGAACGCCATGTCGTTGACGAGCGCACGGTGGCCGCCGCTGTTGAGGAAGAGATGGTGCGAGGGCGGCGCATCCGCCTGCCGGGCGGGCGGCTGTTGCGCCCATGCCGGAGACGAGAGCGAAATGCCTGCCGTCGCCAGTATGGCGGCGGCGAGGCCGCGCCAGCCCATGCCGCGCAGAAAGCGGGGTTGCGACATGGGTTCCTCCATTGCGACGCGGGTTCAGGCGCGCGGGGTGGTTTCCATCGGGAAGATCAGAACCGCGCCCTTGGCGCCGGCCTTTTCGCCCAGCCGCGCCGCGCCGCGCGTCGCCGGGGCGGCCGCCACCTCGCGCAGCAATTCGCTGAACGACAGGGCGCCGTTGCCGAAGCCACGGGTCGCCTGGCGCACGCCGACCTGGTCGAGGAACGACAGATCCTCGACCGGGGTCTGCGGCTCGGCCTCCGACAGCACCACCACCATGCGCTCGATGCCGTAGCTCGAATCGGTGAAGGCGAGCAGCGGCAGGTCGATCTCGCTGCCGCTCGACAGCCGCTCGGCATACATGTGGCTGATCGAATAGTCCGAGCCGATATAGAGCACGTTGATGTCGACCGGCTTGGCCATGGTGTTCTTCGCCGCGATGTGCACCTCGTCGTCGGGGTGGACGACAGGCACGGTGCCGGCGCGCAGCGGCTCGGCCTCGTCCGCCTGCTGGCGCTTGATCTTGAACCCGACCTCGACCTCCTGCGGCCGGAATTCCGACGCGGCCGAGAGGCGCGACAGGCTGGTGGCGCGGAATATGCGAACCAGATCCTCGGCGAGCCGGCCGGCAATGCCGTCGATATCGGCGCCGGCAAGCGGCAGCGACGGCGAGCGGCGGCCGTCCTCCAGCGAGAGCTCGCTCGAAGGCGGCAGCAGCCAGACGCGCGGTTCGGTGGAAAGGCTGGCGCGGTCGGCGGCGGCCGCCTGGCCGTTGACCTGCTGGTGGCGCGCCTGATCGGCGATGATGACGCCGACATCCATCTCGCTCATCACCGCCAGCTTAAGATCGGCCGATTGATCGGCATCGACGAGGCGCAGATTGACCGGAACCTTCTCCTCGCGGACGATCTTGTCGAGCGCGGCGTTGAGTAGTTCCGCCTCGCTGGAAAAGCCATCGCCGCCCGGCCGGGCGACGACAAGCTCGAAGCCGATGGCGAGCTCGGTCAGCCTTGCCCAGGCATTGGCGGGGATGTCCGCGAGGGCGAGAGCCGGCAGTCCCGCATGCGCCACCGGCGCGATGCGGCTGGTCAGGTTCTTCGCCGACTGCACCTCGACATAACCGACCGCCTGATCGAGCGGCGATGCCGGCGACGGCAGGATGGCGAGCTTGGTTCCGCGCGACAGGCGATGCAACTGCCCGGCAGGGATTTCGAGCGTGCCGTTCTCGTTCTTGATCGCCCATTGCGCGATGCGGTCTTCCGGCGTCGAGCCGAACACCTGCCGGTCGAGGTCGCCCTCGAACAGCGGCGTCGGGCGCGAGCGATTGTCGCCCGAATAGGCCTGAAGCACGGCCTGTCCAAGCTGGCGATAGGTCACCGCCGGGTTCTCGGCGATCTTGGAGAACACGGTATAGGTGAACAGGCCGAGTTTGGTGGCTTCGGGGTTGCCCTTGGGCAGCGGCATTTCGGGCGTGGTCTCGGTGTTCTGCGCTGCAAAGAACGCCACCATGCCGCCCGGCGCGCGCGATTCCGCGCCTGTCGGCGCGGCGTCTTCGGGCGAGGTCAGGCCGAGCGAGTTCTGCCGCTGGCTTTCCTCGCCCACGCCGCGCGAGGCAGCGCCTTGCGATTGCGCCACGGCTTCGGCCATCGCCGCTTCGGGAATGCCGAGATCGGTAAAGTCGATCTTGCGTTCGGTCTCTTCGGTTTCGGTCACCGCCCGTGTCATCGTGCCGGAATGGCAGCAATCGAACACCGCCCAGATGAAGGCGCCCTTGTCGCGGATCTTCTGAAGGTCGTCGCGGAATTCCTTGTCGATCAGCGCGTTGGGGATGCCCTTGGTACGATCCTCCCACATGCCGGTATCGGCCGGCAGGAAGCACTCGTCGAGGCCGTCCGGTTCGATCGACGGGTCCATCGCCGGCTGCTGGGTGCCGTGGCCGGAGAACTGGAGATAGACGAAATCGCCGGACTTGACGGTGCCGGCGAGCCGGTCGAGCGCGCCGCGGATCGAATTGCGCGTCGGCGAGCCGGTGCTTTCGATGCCGTCGGCCAGCACGGTCAGGTTTTGCGGCTCGAACTTGACCGGCGCGTTTGCCAGCAAGAACTCGCGCACCAGCGAGGCGTCGTTGTTCGGACCGACGAGGCTCGCCTTGGGCGGCAGGTTGGGATAGGCGGTCACGGCGACGAGAAGCGCGTGATAGGTGCGCCCTTCTGTGCTGCCGTTCTGGGCGAAGGATGGCAGGGCGCCGAGCCCGAGGCTTCCCGCGCCGAGCGCGGCCGTTCCGACAAGCAGGCCGCGTCGCGTGATCCGGTGGTGCATGATCGTTCTCCCAAGCCCTTTCCCGTACGGAATGAGTTCTACAGGAATGGGGCGTCAATTTGAAAGCGGGTTGATGCAAAAACGGGTTCGATACCGCTTCGACGCCCGCGCCTTGCCGAACCTTGGGTGCCGTCGCCGTGTTTTTCTCGACAGGCCGTCGCCGGTGCGCTAGGCCACGGCAAAATCGAAAACCGGAGCGCGGATCATGACCATCAAGGCCCCGACACGAACCATCATCGCGCCGTCCGTCCTCTCGGCCGACTTCTCGCGGCTGGGCGAAGAGGTCGAGACGGTTGCCGCCGCCGGGGCCGATTGGATCCACCTCGACGTGATGGACGGCCATTTCGTACCCAACATCACCTTCGGGCCGCAGATCATCAAGTCGATCCGCAACCGCACCGACAAGGTGTTCGACTGTCATCTGATGATCACCCCGGCCGATCCCTATCTCGCGGCCTTTGCCGATGCCGGCTGCGACATCATCACCCTCCATGCCGAGGCCGGGCCGCATCTCGACCGTTCGCTGCAGGCCATCCGCAATCTCGGCAAGAAGGCCGGCGTGTCGCTGAACCCGTCGACGCCGGAAAGCGTCATCGAATATGTCCTCGACCGGCTCGATCTCGTGCTCCTGATGACGGTCAACCCCGGCTTCGGCGGGCAGGCGTTCATCCCCGCCGTCATCGAGAAGGTGCGGCGCGTCAAAGCGATGATCGGCGACCGGCCGATCGACATCGAGATCGACGGCGGCGTGACGCCCGAAACCGCGCCGCTGGTCACGGCGGCCGGCGCCAACGTGCTGGTCGCCGGTTCGGCCGTGTTCAGGGGCGGCACGCAGGAAAGCTATGCCGGCAACATCGCCGCGATCCGCAATGCCGCCGACGCAGCCGTCGGGCGACTGGTCTAGGCGCGCGATCATGGCCCGGCCCGCACGCCGCCGCCGCTCGGTCCTCTACGTTCCCGCATCGAATGCGCGGGCGCTGGAAAAGGCCGGTGCGCTTGCCTGCGATGCCGTGATCTTCGACCTCGAGGATGCGGTCGCGCCGGACGCGAAAGCGGCGGCGCGCGACAATCTCGTCGCCCATTTCAGCCGGCCTGCCGGACAGGAGCCGGGACCGGAGCGGATCATCCGGGTCAATCTGTCGGGTGGAAACGTCGATGCCGCCGATGTCGCGGCGGTGGCGAGATGCCGGCCCGACGCTATGCTGGTGCCCAAGGTCGACAGCGCCGACATGTTGCGCCACGCCCGCGCCGCGCTTGAAGCGCAGGGTTGCGGCGGCATCGCCCTGTGGGCGATGATCGAGACGCCGGGCGGCATCGTGTGCCTGCGCGACATCACCGAGGAGGGCGCGACTGCCGGCCTCGACTGCCTCGTCGCCGGCACCAACGACCTGTCCAAGGAGACCGGCGTGCCGCTGCCGGAAGGCCGCGCCACCATCGCCCACTGGCTGGCAACAATCGTCATTCATGCGCGGGCGGCGGGGATGGACGCGCTCGACGGCGTCTACAACGATTTCGGCGACGATGTCGGCCTGGCCGAGGAATGCCGAAGAGCAGCGCTTTCCGGTTTCGACGGCAAAACCTTGATCCACCCGCGCCAGATCGAGACGACGAATGCCGCCTTCTCCCCTTCGCCGGAAGCGGTGGCGCAGGCGCGCGCCGTTGTCGCGGCTTTCGAGAAGCCGGAAAATTCCGGCAAGGGCGTCATCTCGCTCGATGGCCGAATGGTGGAATTGCTGCATCTGGAAATCGCCCGTCGCACGTTGGCGCGGCTGGGCTGATCAAAACCCACGCGGATCGCGCGTTCAGGCGGCGATTTCCTTATCCGTCTCCGGCCCGATCGCGGTCCAGTCATCGATGCTTCGTGCGGCCTGTGGCAGGGCAGGGCCGTCACGGAGCGCCTCGGCCAGGCGGGAAAATTCCCGCGCCGCTTCAATATTCCGCCGTGCTGCGACGCCGACGCCTTCCATCGTATGCCGGGCGATGTCGAGCGCCTCTTCGGCGTCGCGCCGCGACAGCACCTCGATGATGCGCAGATCGGCCTCGACCCGGGCGGCGAGCTTTTCCGCCCGTTTGCCGAGACGTATCGCCGCCTCGGCAAGCGCTGTCGCCTGATCCTGCATTCCCGCGCGCAGGCTTTCCCGTTCCCTGGCCGCCGCGCCCAGCGTTTCCGTCGCGGCATTGAAGTCGCGGCCGAAGGCGTCATAAGGCGACGGTAGGTCGACATCGATCCGAGCAGTCAGGTCGCCCCGAGCCAGCCGGCCGATGCCCGCGCCCATCAGCCTTGCCACGGCCGCATGCACCCGCGCCGTCTTTTCCCGCGCGGCAAGGCTGTTCCGGCCGCGCTCCAAAGCTTCGATCAATTCCAGCGCCTCCCCGCCCGCGGCGGGGGTCGGGTATGCGGAAAAGTCGTTCGCGGCCAGCCGCCCTGCCATCGCCACCGCCGGTTTCAACGCCATACGGAAGGCATGGCGGGCGGCGAGCCACGCGCAGACGGCGATGATTACAGGCGAAAGCAGGAGGAACGGCAGGAGCAATGCCGGCTGCAACCGCCAGAGGATGAGAGCAAGGCATGAGACGAGCAGGGAAACGCCGCCGGCGGCGGCCGCAACCGCAATGCCGGGCGTCAGGCGCTTTTGCCGCCCCTGTGCCGATGCCGTATCCATGCGCGCGAACTTTCTGCCGGTGTCGGCTGCGACCCTAGCCGCGCAAGCTTGCCCGAACTTTGCGGGGTGGTGCGTGTTGATTCCGAAGCGGCGGGCGTTCTGGTGAACGCCCGCCGCTCGGGCTTCTTTTCCTTTGAGCCGCATTGGTGCGACGTCAGACGTAAGCGTCCGACTGCAGAATGCCTTAGCCGCGCAATTCGACGGAACGCGCCCGTGCCGCCTCGACCGCTTGCGTCAGCAGTGCCTTCAGCCGGTCCTCGCCCATCAGCACCGACAGCGCCGCCGCCGTGGTGCCGTTCGGGCTGGTCACCTGCCGGCGCAGTTCTCCCGGCTCCTCGCCGCTTGCCTCCGCCAGCGCGGCCGCGCCGTAAACCGTCTGCATCGCCAGCAGCTTCGCGGTCTCCGCGGGCAGGCCGGCGGCCTCCGCCGCCGCCGTCAGGCATTCGATGAAATGGAAGATATAGGCCGGGCCCGAGCCGGAAACGGCCGTCACCGCGTCCATCAGCCCTTCGTCGGCGATCTCCGTCACCCGGCCGTTGGCCGAGAGCAGGTCGGCGACGAAGGCGGCCGCGTCCGGCTTCACATGGCTGTTGGCGAAGGTCACCATCATGCCCTTGCCGATGGCGGCCGGCGTGTTCGGCATGCAGCGCAGGATCGCGGCATCTTCGCCGAGCAGCCGCTCGAAGGCGGCGACCGGCGTGCCGGCGGCGACGCTGACATAGGTGGCGCCTGCCCTGAACCGCCGGTAGGCCGGGATCACGTCGAGGATGACCTGCGGCTTGACCGCGAATACGACGAGGCGCGGCGCGGCATCGTCACCGATGCTGCCGGCATCGGCGAGCGCGGTGACGCCGAGCGCAGCTGCCTTGGCGCGCAGCGCCTCGGCCGGCTCCACCACCAGCGCGTCGGCCGGCTTAAGCTTTCCGGAAGCCAGCCATCCTTCCAGCATGGCGCGGCCCATATTGCCGCAGCCGACGAGCACAACTGGTCCGGTCATCGTTTTTCATCTCCATTGCTGTCGTGATCCTGATGCCATCGGCGGCGGGCCGCGTCCAGCCTTCCTGTCGGGCGTGCCTGCAAACAGCGGCCATGCCGCTTGCACCATGGGCGCGAGGATGCGATTGCGTGCGCCAGATGCGCGACGGAGGGAATCATGGCCCGGATCATTGACGGAAAAGCGGTTGCCGAGGATGTGCTGGCGACGGTGGCCCGCGAGGCATCTGCGCTGACGGCCCGGACAAGCGTGGCCCCCGGCCTTGCGGTGGTCCTCGTCGGCGAGGACCCTGCGAGCCAGGTCTATGTCGCCTCGAAATCGAGAAAGGCGAAGGAGTGCGGCTTCCATTCGGTCCAGCACACGCTGCCGGCAGAAACGGCCCAGGCCGATCTCGTCGCGCTGATCGAGAGTCTCAACGCCGATCCGGCCATCCACGGCATTCTCATTCAGCTGCCCCTTCCCGCCCATATCGACACGCTTTCGGTGATCGAGGCAATTTCGCCCGACAAGGATGTCGACGGCCTCACCTATGTCAATGTCGGCCGGCTCGGCGCGGGCGCGCAGCAAAAGGCGTTCGTGCCTTGCACGCCGGCCGGATCGATGCTGCTGATCGGTCGCGTGCGCGGGGACGAGCTTTCCGGCCTCAATGCCGTGGTCGTCGGCCGTTCCAACCTGGTCGGAAAGCCGGTGGCCCAGCTTCTTCTGGGCGCCAACGCCACCGTCACCATAGCCCATTCGCGCACGAAGGACCTGGACGCGCTCTGCCGCACCGCCGACATTCTCGTCGCGGCGGTCGGGCGGCCGGAAATGATCCGCGGCGATTGGATCAAGGAAGGCGCGACCGTCATCGATGTCGGCATCAACCGCATTCCCGCGCCGGAAAAGGGCGAGGGCAAAACACGCCTTGTCGGCGATGTCGCCTTTGCCGAGGCATCGCAACGCGCCGGTGCGATCACCCCCGTTCCCGGCGGTGTCGGGCCAATGACCATCGCCATGCTGATGGCCAACACCCTCGTCTCCGCCTGTCGCGCCGCCGGTGTCACGCCGCCGAAATTCTGAACCGCTGCGCTTCCGCGCTTGTCACGGGTGAGCGGGTGAAATAGCTTCCGCAACGGCAGGGACGCCAATTTTCGGAAGCTTCATATGAGAGAACTGATCAGGAATTCAGTTGCCGCGGCATGTCTCGCGCTGACGGTTGGAACGGCGGCAGCCGCAGACAGGGCGATCATCGTCCTTGACGCTTCCGGCTCGATGTGGGGCCAGATCGACGGTACGCCCAAGCTCGAGATCGCGCGCCAGACGCTGCGCACCGTGCTCGGCACCGTGCCGGGCGAGATGGAACTCGGGCTGATCGCCTATGGCCACCGCCAGAAGGGCGCCTGCGACGATATCGAGCTGGTGGTGCCGCCGGCGGCCGGGACCGGCCAGAAGATCGCCGACGCGGCTGACGGGTTGCGCTTCATCGGCAAGACGCCTCTTTCCGAGGCGGTGCGGCAGGCGGCGCAATCTCTGCGCTATACGGAAGAAAAAGCGACTGTCATCCTCATCACCGACGGCATCGAGACCTGCAATGCCGATCCCTGCGCGCTGGCCAGCGAACTCGAACAGTCCGGCGTCGATTTCACTGCCCATGTCGTCGGCTTCGGCCTTTCCGACGAGGAAGGCCGTCAGGTCGCCTGCCTCGCCGAGAATACGGGCGGAAAGTACATTCAGGCGAGCGATGCCGGAACTCTTGCCGATGCGCTGACACAGACCGTCGCCGCCGCGCCCGAGCCTGAACCCGAGCCCGCCCCTGCGCCCGAGCCGGTGGTTCAGTTCAATTTCGCGCCGACGCTGGCGCTGTCGGAGGACAGTCCCGATCTCGGCGACGACAGCCAGAGCTGGACCTTCTTTACCGTCAATCCCGACGGCTCGCGCGGTTCGCGCGTCCGCACCGAATACAATGCCTGGAAGGGCAATCTCAAACCCGGCGACTATATCGTGGTCGCGGGGCTGGGCCGTGCCGAGACCGAGCAGCGCGTGATCATCGAGGCGGGCAAGACGGCCGATCCGCACTTCATCCTCAACGCCGGCAGGCTCGTCCTGCGCCCGCGCGGCGCGGAGGGCGAGGAGCCGAACGGCAACGCGGTGATGAAGATTTCCTTCCCCGGCGGCCAGACCAGCGAATATGGCGAATCGCGCGTCATCGTTCCGGCCGGCGAGATCACCGTCCAGACGACCATCGGCAATGGCGGTGTGACGGAGACGTTCACCCTGACGGCCGGTCATACGCTGGAAAAGGACATCATCGTCGGCATCGGCCGTGCGGTCGTCACCGCGTCTTATGCGACGGGCATGTCCGCCGACAGCCGCGACATCGTCACCACAATCTACAAGGCGACGAAGAAGATCGACGGCTCGCGCGAGCGGGTGGACGCCGAATACGGCACGACCAGCAATTTCGACCTGCCGGCCGGCGACTACTTTGCCCATGTCAAGCTGCATGCCGCCGAGGCCGAGGGACGGTTTACGGTCAAGGTGGGTGAGCGGGTCGAGGCCGATATTGTGCTTGATGCCGGCGTGCTCGCCGTCACTGCGCCGGGCGCGAATTCAATTCGCATCTTCAAGGCGCAGAAGGACCTGCAAGGCAACCGGGTTCATGTCGCCAACGATTACAAGGCCGAATATCAGACGACGCTGAACGAAGGCGAGTATGTCGCGGTCGCCCAATATGACGGCGACAAGGCCGATGCCGAGAAGATCGTGACGGTCAAGGCTGGCGAACGGACGGAAATCTCGATCCCCTGAGCCGGTCCGGTCGACAATGAAAAGACGGGCGGCCTCGGCCGCCCGTTCTCGTTTCAGCCGAACACCGCCGCGCCCATGTCTGCGCGGCTTGCCAGTGTCCTGAAGCCGGCAAACAATTCGCGGCCCATGCCGAAACCGTTGGCGGAAAGATCCGGCGCGGCGAGCGGGCGCGCGGCGAGCGCAGCATCGTCGACCAGAACCTCGAGCGCTCCCGCTTCGGCATCGAGGCGGATGATGTCGCCGTCCTCGATGCGGGCGATCGCGCCGCCGTCGAGTGCTTCCGGCGTGACATGGATCGCCGCCGGCACCTTTCCGGAGGCGCCAGACATTCGCCCGTCCGTCACCAGCGCGACGTGGAAGCCGCGATCCTGCAGCACGCCGAGCACGGTGGTCAGGCGGTGCAGTTCCGGCATGCCGTTGGCCCTGGGCCCCTGGAAGCGCACCACGGCGATGAAGTCGCGGTCGAGTTGCCCGGCCTTGAACGCGGCGTTCAGCTCCTCCTGGTCGTGGAAGACGAGGGCAGGGGCCTCGACCAGCCGTTTCTCCGGCTTGACGGCGGAGGTCTTGATGATGGCCGCCCCGAGATTGCCGCTCAGAACCTTCAGACCGCCTGTGGGCTGGAACGGCTTTTGCGCCGTCGTCAGCACCCTGTCGTCGCCACTGCGCTCCGGGGCCGGCCGGCGCGTGACAGTGCCGCTGGCTGAAAGCCCCGGCTCGATGGCGTAAGGGCGCAGGCCCTCGCCCCAGATCGTCCTGACGTCCTCGTGCAGATAACCGGCATCGAGCAGTTCCCGGATCAGGAAGCCCATGCCGCCGGCGGCGTGGAAATGGTTCACGTCGGCCAGCCCGTTGGGATAGACGCGGGCGATCAGCGGCACGATGTCGGAAAGGTCGGAGATATCCTGCCAGGTCAGCCGGATGCCCGCCGCCGCCGCCATTGCGATCAGATGGATGGTGTGGTTGGTCGAGCCGCCGGTGGCGTTGAGGCCGACCACGCCGTTGACCACGGAGCGCTCGTCGAACATGCGCCCGACGGGTGTGAACTCGTTTCCTCCAGCCGTGATCGCCAGCGCCCGCTTGGCCGCTTCCTTGGTCAGCGCTTCGCGCAGCGGCGTATTCGGATTGACGAAGGAAGCGCCCGGCGTGTGCAGGCCCATGATCTCCATCAGCATCTGGTTGGAATTGGCGGTGCCGTAGAAGGTGCAGGTGCCGGGGCCGTGATAGGATTTCGACTCGGCCTCGAGCAGCTCGGCCCGCCCGACCTTGCCCTCGGCATAGAGCTGGCGGATGCGCGCCTTCTCGTCGTTGGGCAGGCCGGACGTCATCGGCCCGGCGGGGATGAAGACGGCCGGCAGGTGGCCGAAGGTCAGCGCCGCGATCACGAGGCCCGGCACGATCTTGTCGCAGACGCCGAGGAAGACGGCGGCGTCGAACATGTTGTGCGACAGGCCGATGGCCGCGGCCATGGCGATGACGTCGCGCGAGAACAGCGACAGTTCCATGCCGGGCTGGCCTTGCGTGACGCCGTCGCACATCGCCGGCACGCCGCCCGCCACCTGGGCGACGCCGCCGGCCTCGCGCGCGGCTTCGCGGATCAGCGCCGGGAAGGCCTCGAACGGCTGGTGCGCCGACAGCATGTCGTTATAGGCGGTGATGATGGCGAGGTTCGGCACCCGGTCGCCGGCGAGCGCGGCCTTGTCGGCGGGGCCGCAGGCGGCGAAGCCATGGGCGAGGTTGCCGCAGGAAAGCACGCTCCGGTGCGGCCTGGCCGAGATCGCCGCCTCGACCCGTCCGAGATAGGCCTCGCGCCCCGGTTTCGAGCGCTCGGCGATGCGTTGCGTTATGGCTTCGATCTCGCGTCTGGCAGTCATGGCATTTCGTCTTTCAGGTGGTCCAGTAGACGGGAACCGGCTTGTCGACATGGGCGAACACGGCGCTGACCGGCTTGTTCGCGCCGGGTTCGAGCGCGGCTTGCAGCATCTCGCGCTTTTCCCCGCCCTCGATGTGGATGGCGAGGAAACCGGCGTCCTTGAGCCGGGCGAGCGGCAAGGTCAGCCGTGGCTCGCCGGCGCTTTGCGCATGCACCGGCAGCACGATGGCATCGTTCGCCGGGTCGGTGAGCGCGGCGAGATTGGCCGCATCGGGGAAGAACGAGGCGGTGTGGCCGTCCGTTCCCATGCCGAGAATGGCGGCATCGAGCGGCCAGGGCAGGGCGGCGAGATCGGCGGCAGCCTTTCCGGCTGCATCCTCCACGTTCTGCGCCTGCCGGAACAGCGGCACGAACCCTGCCTTCGCGGCTTTATCCGTAAGCAATGAGTTACGGATGAGCGCGGCATTGGATCGCGGCGAAGTTTCCGGCACGAAACGTTCGTCGACCGGGATCACCTTCACCTTTTCCCAATCGAACGCCTGTCGCGACAGCGCGCGGAAGAACAGCTTCGGCGTGGTGCCGCCGGAAACCGCGAGAAGCGCAGCGCCGCGCCGCGCGATCGCCCGTTCCAGCACCCGTGCGACATCGCCGGCCAGTGCCGCCGCCAGCGCCTCGGGCGAGGGAAAGACGCGCCATTTGGGCGGTGCGGCCACGGTTCTCACGCGCTTTCGTGCCAGGTGCGGCCGTCGCGCTCGATCAGGGCGATCGAGCCGGATGGCCCCCAGGTGCCGGCGGTGTAGCCCTGCACCGGCTGGCGGTCGTCCTCCCAGGCCGTATGGATCGGGTCGATCCAGGCCCAGGCGGCCTCGACCTCGTCGCGCCGCATGAACAGCGTCTGGTTGCCGCGCACAACGTCCATGATCAGCCGCTCATAGGCGTCGGGGTTGCGGACGTCGAAGGCGGCGGCGAAGCTCATGTCGAGCGGGATGTGGCGCAGGCGCATGCCGCCGGGGCCGGGGTCCTTGATCATCAGCCACTGCTTGACGCCCTCGTCGGGCTGGAGGCGGATGACGAGCTGGTTGGCCATCACCGTGCCGGTGCTGTCGCCGAAGATCGAGTGCGGCACCGGCTTGAACTGGATGCAGATCTCCGAGACCCGCTCGGCCAGCCGCTTGCCGGTGCGCAGGTAGAACGGCACGCCCGCCCAGCGCCAGTTGGCGATCTCGGCCTTGATGGCGACGAAAGTCTCGGTGTCGCTGTCGCGCCCCAGTTCCTGCGTGTAGCCCTTCACCGCGCCGCCTTCGGACGCGCCTGCCCGATACTGGCCGCGCACGGTCAGCTTCTGCGCCTCGCCGTTCTCGATCCGCCTAAGCGAGCGCAGAATCTTCAGCTTCTCGTCGCGCACCGCGTCGGCGTCCATCGAAGAAGGCGGCTCCATCGCGGTCAGGCACAAAAGCTGCAGCATGTGGTTCTGCACCATGTCGCGTAGCGCCCCGGCGGTGTCGTAATAGGAGACGCGATCCTCGAGCCCCACCGTCTCGGCGACGGTGATCTGGACATGGTCGATATGGGCCGAGTTCCACAGCGGCTCGTAGAGCGCGTTGGCGAAGCGCAGCACCATCAGGTTCTGCACCGTTTCCTTGCCCAGATAATGATCGATGCGGAATATCTGGTGCTCGTCGAAAACGCGGCCGACGGCATCGTTCAGCGCCCGCGCCGAGGCGAGGTCGCGGCCGATCGGCTTTTCCACTACGATCCGGGCATCGCCGCCGGCGAGATCGTGGGCCGCCAGATTGCCGGCGATGTCGCCGAACAGCGCCGGCGCGACCGCGAGATAGAACACCCGGATCGCCCGGCTTTCCTCGAGCGTCTGCCTGAGCCGCTCGAAACCGTCGCCGCTTTTCGCGTCGACCTGGACGTAGGCGAGGCGGTCGAGGAAACGCTGCAGCTCGTCCTCGTCGATCTCTGCGGCCTTGACGTGCTCGCGGATCGCCCGGCCTGCGAATTCGCGATAGGCCTCGTCGGTAAGCGCCGAGCGCGAGGCGGCGAAGATGCGCGTCGGCTCGGTGAACTGGCCGGCCTTCTGCCGCTGGTAGAGCGCCGGAAGCAGCTTGCGCTCGGACAGGTCGCCCGTGCCGCCGAAGACGATGAGATCGAACGGATCGACGGGAATGGTCTGGCTGGTCATGACGATCTGCGAAGTGTGACGTTCCATGTGGGCATGCCTATAATCTAATCGATTTAAAAATACCACTCCTATTATTGTCGCGCCGGTATTCATGGCAAGCATGGCAGACAAGGATAGCGCCGAACCGTGCCGGATATGTGAAACGCGGCGGGCTGCCCTCTGCTGCTCCGATCGTCACATGCGCGGCGATCATTCGCCGCCGGCGGGCTTTTGGCTTGACAGGACCCGCTCCACTGGTTTTGACACCTTGACCGAACTGGTCCATCGCGCCCCGCCCGTCAAAAGGGTAGGACGGACCATTCCCTGACATGGAGCAATCGCCATGGGCACCCCCCTTACCCTCACCGTCGCCGAAGGCGCGGCTTTCATGAACCTGATCGACGGCAAGCCGGCCGATGCGATTTCAGGCGCGCGCATCGATGTCGCCTGCCCGTCCGACGGCAAGGTCTTCGCCTCGATCCCGGCTTCCGGCGCCGCCGATGTCGATCTGGCCGTCAAGTCCGCTTCTCGGGCTTTTCTGGAAGGCCCGTGGAGCCGCACCCCGGCTGTCGAGCGTGGCCGCTGCCTCGTCCGCCTTGCCCATCTGGTCGAGAAGCACGGCGAGGAACTCGCCGCGCTCGAATCGCGCGACACCGGCAAGCCTGCCCGGCAGGGCAAGGCCGACGTGACCGCGACCATGCGCTATTACGAGTTCTATGGCGGTGCGGCCGACAAGATCCACGGCGACACCATTCCCTTCCTCGAAGGCTACACCGCACTGACGCTGCGCGAGCCGCACGGCGTCGTCGCCGGCATCATCCCGTGGAACTATCCGATGCAGATTCTGGCCCGCGTCGCCGGTGCGGCGTTCGCCATGGGCAACACGCTGGTGGTCAAACCGGCCGAGGATGCCTCGCTGACCACGATCCGCATCGCCCAGCTGGCGCTCGAGGCCGGCATTCCCGAAGGCGTGTTCAACGTCGTTACCGGCTATGGCCGCGACGCCGGCGCCGCGCTGTCGGCGCATCCGCTGGTCGACTACGTCACCTTCACCGGCTCGCCGCTGACCGGCACCGCCATCCAGCAGGCGGCGGCGATCAACAATCGCGGCGTGACGATGGAGCTCGGCGGCAAGTCGCCGCAGATCGTCTTCGCCGATGCCGATCTCGACGCGGCGATCCCCGTCCTCGTCAACGCCATCATCCAGAATGCGGGCCAGACCTGCTCGGCCGGCAGCCGCGTGCTGATCGAAAGGCCGGTCTACGAGCGTGTCGCCACCGAACTCGCGGCGCGCTTCTCGAAGCTGGTGGCCGGTCCGCACGATGCCGATCTCGACCTCGGGCCGCTGATCAACGGCAAGCAGCGCGATCGCGTCGCCGACATGGTCGCGGCGGCGAAGGAAGCGGGCGTTCCGGTTCTGGCCGAGGGCTCCGTCCATCCCGACGCGCCGAAGGGCGGCCATTACCAGGCTCCTGTCCTGTTCGGCTCGGTCGACCCGCAGGCCGTGATCGCTCAGGAAGAGGTGTTCGGCCCGGTGCTGGCGCTGTTCCCCTTCGAGGGCGAGGAAGAGGCGGTGCGGATCGCCAATTCGACCGAGTTCGGCCTGGTCGCCTCGGTGTGGACGAAGGACGGCGCCCGCCAGCACCGCGTCGCCAAGCGCGTCCGTGCCGGCCAGGTCTTCGTCAACGGCTATGGCGCCGGCGGTGGCATCGAGCTGCCCTTCGGCGGCTTCAAGAAGTCCGGCCACGGCCGCGAGAAGGGCTTCGAGGCCCTTTACGACATGAGCGCGACCAAGACGGTCGTCTTCAATCATCAGTAAAGAGGAAATCATGGCACGTCTTGCAAACAAGGTCGCGATCGTCACCGGCGCGGCATCGGGCTTCGGCGAGGGCATCGCCAAGCGCTTCGCCGAAGAGGGCGCCAGGGTGGTGGTCGCCGATCTGAACCTCAAGGGCGCCGAGCGTGTCGCCGGCGAGATCGGCAAATCCGCCGTCGCCATCCAGACCGACGTCTCGCAGCGCGCCGAGGTCGAGCGCATGGTCAGGACCGCCGTCGACACTTTCGGCCGCGTCGACACCATGATCAACAATGCCGGCTACACCCATCGCAACGGCGACATGCTGAAGATCGAGGAAGAGACGTTCGATCTCATCACCGCCGTCAACATGAAGGCGATCTACTATTCGACGCTCGCCGTCGCGCCGATCATGGAAGCGCAGGGCGGCGGCTCGATCATCACCACCGCCTCCACCGCAGGTCTGCGACCGCGTCCGGGCCTGACCTGGTACAACGCCTCCAAGGGCTGGGCGATCACCGCGACCAAGTCGATGGCGGTGGAACTGGCGCCGAAGAACATCCGCGTCAACGCGCTCTGCCCGGTGGCGGGCGAAACCGGCATGCTCGCCCAGTTCATGGGCGAGGACACGCCGGAGCTGCGCGCCAAGTTCCGCGCCTCCATCCCGCTCGGCCGGCTGTCGACGCCGCTCGACATCGCCAATGCGGCGCTGTGGCTGGCTTCCGACGAGGCCGAGTTCATCACCGGCGTCGCGCTCGAGGTCGATGGCGGCCGCTGCATCTGACATTCACGTTCTTCAGAGCGGGATGAGGAAAAGTGTGAAGCGGTTTTCCGCCCGCATCCTGCTCTATCTCGCTGGAATCGATCGCGTTTATGAATTCAAGTCGTTTCGACCTGAATTCATCGCGATCTAGGCAAACGGCGGCGGGGTTTTCCCGCCGCCGTTTGCTTTGCCGGCAGGCGGAGCCGCGATGCGGCTTTCCTTGGTCGCCTCGTCGTGCAACAGAGGGTGAAGACAAGAACACAACACGGGAAACGCCATGCACAGGGTCGCGATCAGCGGAACCGGGCTCTTCAAACCGCAGGATGTCGTCACCAATGCCGAGCTCGTGGCGTCCTACAACGCCTATGCCGGGCAGCAGAATGCGCTGAACGCCGAGGCGATCGCCGCCGGCACGGCGCAGCCGATGCCGTTTTCCAGCGAGGAGTTCATCGTCAAGGCCTCCGGCATCGAGCGCCGTTACGTCATGGACAAGAAGGGCGTGCTCGACCCGCAGGTGATGCACCCGACCTTGCGCGAGCGCGCCGACGACGAATTGTCGATCATGGCGGAGATCGCGGTCGCCGCCGCCCGTCAGGCTCTCGACGAAGCCGGCCGCACGGCAGAGGACATCGACGCCGTCATCTGCGCCGCCTCCAACCATGAGCGCGCCTATCCGGCCATCGCCATCGAGGTGCAGCAGGCGCTCGGCATCCGTGGTTTCGCCTTCGACATGAACGTCGCCTGCTCCTCCGCCACTTTCGGCATCCAGGCGGCCGCCGACATGATCCGCTCCGGCTCGGCCCGGGCCATTCTGATGGTCAATCCCGAGATCACCTCCGGCCATCATGAATGGCGCGACCGCGACTGCCATTTCATCTTCGGCGACGTCTGCACCGCCGTCGTGCTGGAGCGCGCCGACGCCGCGGAATCCGGCAATGCCTGGGAAATCCTCTCCACCCGCTGCGTCACCGAGTTCTCCAACAACATCCGCAACAACAACGGCTTCCTGCGCCGCACCCGCGAAGGCCATATGCAAGACCGCCGCGACATGCAGTTCCGGCAGGAGGGCCGCAAGGTCTTCAAGCAGGTGGTGCCGATGGTGACCGAACTGATGCTGTCGCACCTTTCCGACGAGGCTATCGCGCCGGCCGATCTCGACCGGATGTGGCTGCATCAGGCCAACAAGAGCATGAACGACCTGATCGGGTCGAAGGTGCTCGGCCGCGAGCCGACGCGCGAGGAACAGCCGAACGTGCTGCAGGACTTCGCCAACACCTCCTCGGCCGGCTCGATCATCGCCTTTCATGAGTTTTCGCGCGATCTGCCGGCCGACAGCCTCGGCGTCATCTGCTCGTTCGGCGCCGGCTATTCCGCCGGCAGCGTCATCGTCAGGAAGCTTGCTCCCGCCGCATAGCATCCTGCGGGCGTTGAAGAACCTGCGGACACATAGCTTCATCGACTGGCTGCAGCGCCATGAGCCGACCGGCAACGAAGGACGCGGCCCTCGGGTCCAGCAGGCGGGTCCAGCAAGCGAGCAACGCTTATCGCTTGTCCCTGCCGGATTGAGATGGTCCGGGTTTCGGCGACATCTCACCAGATGAGGTCGATGCTACGGCACAAATGACGGAGCAACTGGCGGCGTAGAAACCGATCCACCTTGGCTAAGCCGCCAGACCGTCTCAGCAGACAAGTCAAACCAATCTATTCCCGCGCCTGAGCTGCTTCCGTCATCCAGGTCTCGAGGTCGCCATATATGCGCGCACTTGAGTAGTGGGTCTCGTAGTATGCGCGCGCACGTTCACCCATTGCCTGACGTTCGGCGGCAGGCATAGCCATAAGCCGGGTGATGGCCGCCGCCATAGCCTCCGGTTGTGATGGCGGGGTAGTGAGGCCACCTGCCGAGGCATTGATGACGCGCGCTCCCTCACCACCAATGGACGCGAGGATCGGGCGACCGCAAGCCATGTAGCATTGAACCTTGTAGGGAACAGTCAGATCGAAGATCGGGTTCTGCTTGAGGCTGACTATCAGCGCGTCGGCCTGGGCGAAAAATCCCGGCATGGCTTCTTCGGGATGGCGTCCCAGCAGATGGAAGCGGTCGGAGATTTCCATTTCCTGCGCGCGTGCGCGAACGCGCTCCAGATCGCGACCGCTGCCGATGATCACCCAATGCAGTTCCGTTCGGTGGCGCAGAAGACGCGCGGTGGCAAGCAGGCAGTCGAAGTCCTGGCTTTCACCGATATTTCCTGCGAACATGACGAGAAAACCTGCGGCAGGCATCAGCGCCATGGCCTCTGGCGCGTCCTTGGCGGCCATGGGGCGATACATCATCGGCGCGGTATTGGGGAGTACCCGAATGCGCTCTTTAGGTACGCCAAAACGCGAGATCATCGGCGGGAAGGCGGCGCTTTGCACCAGAACCAGATCGGCGCGGCGGAAAAGCCAGCCACAGACGGCTCCCAGGGCCTTCACGGCCAGCGGGTTCTTCAACCGCAGCGTGTCAACTGCGGTTTCCGGCCAGATGTCCTGGACCCAATAGACCGTCGGCACACCACGAAACCACTTTAGAATGATTGCGGGAAGAGCCTGGAAGGGAGGTGACGGCATCGAGACGAATGACACATCCGGCCGCCCTTTCACCTTGCGTAGGGCCGTCCAGGATCCGGTCAGCGGAAAGGTGATGTAGTTCAGCATCAGGCGAAGCTTGCTCTTGCCACTGATCCACCCCCATTGAACGGGTCCACCTTGAAGTATGGTTTTGACCATGAAG
>JBLJBS010000124.1:0-17805 GCA_047637695.1 Aquamicrobium sp.
CCGCTTCCTGTCCGATATAGAGATGGCAGAAGCCGCCGATGAAGCCCATGCCGTAAAGCTGGCCGGCCTTTTCCTCGAAACGGCGGATCAGGAGCATGTCCCGGTACGCCTTCAGATCCTGCTCCTTGCTGAACTTCGCCGGCGGCGGGGTTCTCGGTGCCTGCTGGCTGTCGGCGCCTGCCTTCGATCTGGCAGACGTCTTACGGGCGGTTGTCGCCATCGCTCGCTCCCTGTGCCTCAACTCCCGCAGGGAGAGACCTTTGCTTGCTCTCCTGCATTTTTTGCGAGGCTAGCACGGCGCGATGCCGTCCGCCATGCGGAAAAATGCATGGCAGACATACAGTTATCTTCGATAACTATATGATTTTAAATGATTAACTTGATTTCAGTTAATTATTGCTGCGCTGCCGCATGATGATGATCTCATCACCCAGCGCCATATTGAGCGAACGACGGGCATACTCGTCGAGCATGTCCTTCTCCATCGTTCCGTCATGCAGAAGCTGCACGCGTTGTTCGAGACGCAGGCGCTCGGCCTGCACCTTCTCCAGGCTAGCCTCGAGCGATGCGACCCTCTCCTCCAGCCGGTACTTGGAATAGATGCCGTATTCGCCCTGAAAGGCATGGAACCCGAAATAGGACAGGAACGCAGCCGTGATCGCCGGCAGGATCAGGGCGCCGGTGTTGCGTTTCTTGCGCTGACGGGTCCACATGGATGAAGCAAAACCTCGAACAATCGCTCCATCTGGCACATTTATGTTTAAGGGCCGGTTACCGCAGCGGCGCCCGCCATGACAAAGGGCCGGAAACCGTCGCGCGGTTTCCGGCCCTTTTCACGTCGCTGCCCGGTTGGCGTCAGACCGCGCCCGGTATCAAGCTTCAACCCTTCAGGATGGATCGCCCGGCATAGCGCGCCTGCGCGCCCAGCTCCTCCTCGATGCGCAGCAGCTGGTTATACTTCGCCATCCGATCGGACCGGGCGAGCGAGCCGGTCTTGATCTGTCCGCAATTGGTGGCGACCGCGAGGTCGGCGATGGTCGAATCCTCCGTCTCGCCCGAGCGGTGTGACATCACGGCCGTATAGGCGGCGCGATGCGCGGTCTCGACCGCGTCGAGCGTTTCCGACAGCGTGCCGATCTGGTTGACCTTGACCAGGATCGAATTGGCCACGCCCATGCGGATGCCGTCGCGCAGGCGGGCCGAGTTGGTAACGAACAGGTCGTCGCCGACAAGCTGGACCTTGCCGCCGATCAAATCGGTCAGCGCCTTCCAGCCTTCCCAGTCGTCCTCGGCCATGCCGTCCTCGATCGAGATGATCGGATAATCGGCCGCGAGCCTGGCAAGATACTTCGCCTGCGCCTTCGGATCGCGGGTCTTGCGCTCTCCCTCGTAGACGTAGTTGCCGTCCTTGAAGAATTCCGTCGAGGCACAGTCGAGCGCGATTGCCACGTCCTCTCCGGGCCGGTAGCCGGCTTTCTCGATCGAGGCCATGACGAAGTCGAGCGCGGCCTGCGCGCTCTTCAGGTTGGGCGCGAAGCCGCCTTCGTCGCCGACATTGGTGTTGTGGCCGGCATCCTTGAGGCTCTTCTTCAGCGTATGGAAGATTTCCGCGCCCCAGCGAAGACCCTCGCGGAACGTCTCCGCGCCGACCGGCATGATCATGAATTCCTGGAAATCGATCGGGTTGTCGGCGTGCGCCCCGCCATTGACGATGTTCATCATCGGCACCGGCAGGACATGGGCTCCGGCGCCGCCGACATAACGGTAGAGCGGCAGCGCCGCCGCCTCGGCGGCAGCCTTGGCGACCGCCAGCGACACGCCGAGAATGGCGTTGGCGCCGAGACGCGCCTTGTTCGGCGTGCCGTCAAGATCGATCAGGGTGCGGTCGATCTGGAGCTGGTTTTCCGCCTCCAGTCCGCCGATCGCCTCGAATATCTCGCCATTCACCGCTTCGACGGCGCCCTGCACGCCCTTGCCGAGATAGCGGACGCCGCCGTCGCGCAGTTCGACCGCCTCATGCGCGCCGGTGGAAGCGCCCGAGGGAACGGCGGCGCGGCCCTGCGAGCCGTCTTCGAGCACGACATCGACCTCGACGGTCGGATTGCCGCGGCTGTCGAGGATTTCACGGCCGACGATATCGATGATGGCGGTCATTGCAGGTTCCTTCGGATTGCGGGTGGCGAAAGTTGCCGCCGTCTTACCGAATGGTCCCTGCGCAGGCAATGACCGCCGCCCGGCCTAAATCGGTTCGCGGCCCGACAAATTTTTCGGGCGCTGCAACTGCCTGCCGCATCCTGCCCGCCGCGGCCAAATCTCCGCAATCAGATCCAGTAGCGCGGAATCTTGTAATAGTCGTAGGAGGTATCGCGCGCCGTAAGGCCATCATGCTTGGTCAGGTCGTTAATGTCGTAGACCGGCGCGGCCTCGAGCTGGGAGCGGGTGAACGGCACGACATAGCCCGCATGCGAAGGATCGTAATCGAGGCTCGACCACGGGATGGTGTGGTATTTCTCGCCGATGCCGAGGAAGCCGCCGAAGCCGATGACCGCGAACATGATGTTGTTCGACGACTTGTCGAGCATCACGTCCTCGATCGAGCCGATATGCTCGCCTTCGGTATTGTAGACGTCGGTGCCGATGACGCGCGACGCCTGAATCGCCTGGGTGTGGCCTGTGGCTGTAGCCATGATGAGTTCTCCTCTTTGGCAACGCCCCCTGTGCGGGAATAACGAGGCGGCAGCGAAAGAGGTTCCGAACCGATTATCGCGTCTTGGCGATCCGGTCGAAGGCGAGCAGGGTCTCGATCAGGCGCGGCATGTCGGAAAGCCTGACCATGTTGGGTCCGTCCGAAGGCGCGTTGTCGGGGTCCTGGTGCGTCTCGATGAAGACGCCGGCGACGCCGACGGCAACCGCGGCGCGCGCAAGCGTCTCGACGAAGCGCCGCTCGCCGCCGGAAGAGCCGCCCTGCCCGCCCGGCTGCTGCACCGAATGGGTGGCGTCGAAGATCACCGGCGCGCCGGTCTCGGCCATGATCGGCAGCGCCCGCATGTCGGAAACCAGCGTGTTGTACCCGAACGATGCGCCGCGTTCCGTCAGCAGCACGTTGGGATTGCCCGACGCGGTAACCTTGGCGACGACGTTCTTCATGTCCCACGGGGCGAGGAACTGCCCCTTCTTGACGTTAACGGCCCGGCCCGTCGAGGCGGCCGCGATCAGGAGGTCGGTCTGCCGCGACAGGAATGCCGGAATCTGCAGGATGTCGACGGCTTCGGCGACGATCGCGCATTGCTCCTCGGTATGAACGTCGGTCAGCAGCGGCAGATCGAGGTCGCGTCTGATATCCGCGAAGATCGGCAATGCCGCCTCCAGCCCCGCGCCGCGCTTGCCTGAAAGCGATGTGCGGTTCGCCTTGTCGAAAGACGTCTTGTAGACGAGGCCGACGCCGAAGCTGGCGCAGATTTCCTTAAGGCTTCCGGCGATATCATAGGCGTGCTGGCGCGTCTCGAGCTGGCACGGACCGGCGATCAGCGCCAGCGGCGCATCGTTGGCGAAGGTGACGTTGCCGACGACGACGGAGGAATTGGGGCTGGAAGAATTCGCGGCAGTCATGGCGTTTCCTCGAACACGAACGCAACGCCCTGCCCGCTCACAGCCGGCACATGGAGGCGTCCGTCGCGTTCCTCGTAAACTACGGCATTGGCATTGAACAGCGCATGGGCATCGCCAAGCGAAGTCACAGCGAAAACGATGCCACTCAAACAGGGACGCTCGGCATCGGCGTTGTGAACCACCCGAAGGGAGGCATTGGCAAGCATGACCTCGCTGAATCCGGGTTCGTCCGTCGCGGCCGCACGGCCGGCGGAAGCGAGAAAGCCGGCGAATCCGCGAGGATCGGCGGCCTCGGCGATGACGCCCGAAATCCTGGCCGCACCGTTCTCATGGCGCTCCAGCGCCGAGCGGTCGATGGCCGGCACCTTGCGCCGCTCGCAGGCGAAGAAGAAGGCATCGGCGCCGCCAGCCGGAGCAGTGAAGGCGAGCAGGAACGATGCGATGTCGGCCTTGCCGTCGCTGTCCATCGACGGACGCGAAAACGTCACCATCGGACCGCCCGCAATGCCCAGCCGGGCGAACTCGGCATGGTCGGCATCGGCGTCGCCGGTGGCGAAGACAAGACCGGAAAGCCCTTCATCACCACGCGTCGCGCGAAAGCGCCGGTCCCCAAGCACGAAGCTGTTGCCGGCCGCGACCGCCTCATCGACGATGCCGGCATCGCCGATCGCCAGCGGCTCGATGAAGGTGCCGTCGGAAAAATAGACGCACGCATTGATGGTGCCGAACGGGTGGGTTCCCTGCGGTGCAACGGTGAAGCCGAGCTGCCGAAGGCGCGCCCGCGCCTGATCGAGCCCGGCGACGGGCAGGACGAGATGGTCGAGCGGCCGCGCGCTCACACCAGCCTGCTCTGTTCGACCGCCGCGGCAATGAAGCTCGCGAACAGCGGGTGCGGCTCGAACGGGCGCGATTTCAGTTCCGGATGGTATTGCACGCCGATGAACCAAGGATGGTCGGAATATTCGATCGTCTCCGGCAGCACGCCGTCCGGCGACATGCCGGAAAAGACCAGACCGCAAGCCTCCAGCCGCTCCTTGTAGTCGATATTGACCTCGTAGCGATGGCGATGGCGCTCGGAAATGTCGGTCGAGCCGTAGATCGAGGCGATCCGCGTTCCCTCGACGAGAGAAGCATCGAACGCGCCGAGCCGCATGGTGCCGCCGAGATCGCCGGCCGCCATACGCTTTTCAAGCATGTTGCCCTTGAGCCATTCGGTCATCAGGCCGACGACCGGCTCCTTCGCCTCGCCGAACTCCGTGGAGGACGCGTTCTCGATGCCGGCAAGCGATCGAGCGGCCTCTATGCAGGCCATCTGCATGCCGAAGCAGATTCCAAAATACGGCACCTTGCGCTCGCGGGCGAACTTCGCGGCGAGGATCTTGCCCTCGGCGCCGCGTTCGCCGAAGCCGCCAGGCACGAGGATGCCGTGGACCTTCTCGAGGAACGGCGCCGGGTCTTCGCTCTCGAAGACTTCAGACTCGATCCATTCCAGCTTGACGCGCACCCGGTTGGCGATGCCGCCATGGGACAGCGCCTCGATCAGCGACTTATAGGCATCCTTTAGGCCGGTATATTTGCCGACCACCGCAATGGTCACCTCGCCTTCGGGGTTGTGGATGCGCTCGGAAATCTCCTGCCAGCGCTCCATGCGCGGCTTCGGCGCGGGATCGATGCCGAAGGCGGCCAGAACCTCGCTGTCGAGGCCTTCCTTGTGATAGGCCATCGGCACGTCGTAGATGTGGGCCGCGTCGAGCGCCTGGATCACGGCGCTTTCACGCACATTGCAGAACAGCGACAGCTTGCGCCGCTCTTCCTTCGGCACCCGCCGGTCGGCGCGGACGAGAAGAATGTCGGGCGCAATGCCGATGGAGCGGAGCTCCTTCACGGAATGCTGCGTCGGCTTGGTCTTCAGCTCGCCGGCGGTCGGAATCCACGGCATCAGCGTCAGGTGGATATAGACCGCCTGACCGCGCGGCAGCTCGTTGCCGACCTGGCGGATGGTTTCGAGGAACGGCATCGCCTCGATGTCGCCGACGGTGCCGCCGATCTCGCACAGTACGAAATCGTAATCCTCGTTGCCGTCGAGGATGAAATTCTTGATCTCGTCGGTGACGTGGGGGATCACCTGAACCGTCGCGCCGAGATAGTCGCCGCGCCGCTCGCGCTCGATGATGTTCTTGTAGATGCGGCCGGTGGTGATGTTGTCGCTCTGGTTGGCCGAGCGCCCGGTGAAGCGTTCGTAATGGCCGAGGTCGAGGTCGGTCTCCGCGCCGTCGTCGGTGACGAACACCTCGCCATGTTGATACGGGCTCATCGTGCCCGGATCGACATTGAGGTAGGGATCTAGCTTGCGCAGCCGCACACGGTAGCCACGCGCCTGCAGCAGAGCTCCGAGAGCCGCTGCGGCGATGCCTTTGCCGAGTGATGAGACCACGCCGCCGGTGATGAAAACATATCGCGCCATGGGAACCGACCCTTAGTTCCGCCCGCCTGATTCCGCCAGCGGAAAATTGCGCAGATCAGGTTTTCCCAAAACGCATGTCTTACCTCCGATGGCGGCGCCTGATCGAACGCCTTGATCGAACGCAAGGAAACTGTCATGCGGAAGAATAGGATTTCCATGACGGAATGTCGGAAAAAGAGGGAAAGAACCATGTATCGCACCATCATCGTTCCCATCGACCTGTCGCAGGAGACGAAGGGAAGACGCATTCTCGACCTCGCCATCCGGCTCGCCGACGACAAGGCGCGAATCATCCTCGCCAACATCCTCGAGGAACTGCCCGGCTATGTGGCCATCGAGCTGCCGGCAGGCCTGATGGAACAGTCGCGCAAGGACGCCGAGGAAAAGCTGAAGGCGATTGCCGCCGATGCCGGCATCAATGCCGAGGTCACGGTGCGCGTCGGCCATCCCGGCAACCAGATTCTCGAACTCGCCGAGGAAACCAAGGCCGACCTCATCATCGTCGCCTCGCATCGCCCCGGCCTTCAGGATTACTTCATCGGCTCGACGGCCGGCCGTGTCGTGCGCCACGCCAATTGCTCGGTGCTCGTCACCCGCTGAGGCGAGTTCGATCCGGGTACAAAAAAACGGGCGGTTTTACCGCCCGTTTCTGTTTGTCTTTTTGTTTATCCCGCCGGAAAGCCGCTTACTGGCCGCTCGGCACCTGCGGCTGCGCCGGGGTCGTCGGAGCGGCGGGCGTCTCGGAGGAGCCGCCGAGCTGGTCGAGCACGCCGCCCTCGGCGGGCGTGCCCTGTTCCGTCGTCTGCGGAACCCGGTCGAGAATGTCGATGGGCTGCTCGCCATAACGGGCAATGATCGAGAGCGCCAGCGAGGTGCTGAAGAACAGGACCGCGAGGATGGCGGTGATGCGCGTCAGCGTATTGGCCGCGCCGCGCGCCGTCATGAAGCCCGAGCCGCCACCGATGCCGAGGCCGCCGCCTTCCGAGCGCTGCAACAGCACCACGACGACAAGGGCGAGGACGACCATCAGATGGATGACGATGAAGATTGTCTGCATGGATCGATTCCGGAATTCTGCTTCCGTGCGAGGCGGAACGCCTGTCGGACGCGGCTCAATACACGGCTTCGCCGCGCTTTCCAACCCATATGGCCCCGCGATGCGGGGCAAAAAAGGCAGGCGGCGTAAAAATGCGGTCAGATCGAGCGGTAGGCTTCGGCGATTCCGAGGAAATCGGCGGCCTTGAGGCTTGCGCCGCCGACCAGCGCCCCGTCGACATTGGCGACCGCCATCAACTCGACCGCATTCGACGGCTTGACCGAACCGCCATAGAGAATGCGCGTCGTTGCAGCTTCCGTACCGACGACCTTTACCAGCTGCTTGCGGATATGGGCGTGCGCCTCGGCGACGTCGGCAGCCGACGGCGTCAAGCCGGTGCCGATGGCCCAGACCGGCTCGTAGGCGATCACCGTGTTGGCGGCGGTGGCGCCAGGCGGCACCGAACCCGCGACCTGGCGTGCGAGAACGTCGAGGGTTTGTCCCGCTTCACGCTCATGCCGCGTTTCGCCGATGCAGATGATGGAAACGAGCCCGGCGCGCCAGCCGGCAGCGGCCTTGGCGTTGACGACGGCATCGGTCTCGCCATGGTCGGCGCGGCGTTCCGAATGGCCGACGATGACGAACGACGCGCCTGCATCCTTCAGCATCTCGGCCGAGATGTCGCCGGTATGGGCGCCGCTCTCGCCGGCATGGCAGTCCTGTCCGCCGGTCCTGACCGGCGTGCCCTTGAGCGCGTCGGAAGCGCGCGCCAGCAACGTCGCCGGCACGCACAGCAGCGCATCAGCCTCCGTCTCGAGCCCGTGCATGAAACCATTGCCGATCGCGATCGCCTCAGCCAGCGAAGCGGCGGTGCCGTTCATTTTCCAGTTGCCGGCGACGAGCGGGCGAATACCGGGGGTCATCGTGCGTGTCCCTTCCTTGACGAGGCCATGTTTGCCCGGCTTCCTAGCAAAAACCGGGCACAAAGCAATCGACACCGGCGGGGAAGGACGGTATTGCCCTTTCTCGCATCAGTTAACCGGAAGACGACATGCTCACCATTCTCAGAAACGCCGCCGGAACGTGGGTCGCCAAGCTGCTTCTCCTCTTGCTGGTGCTGTCCTTCGCCGTGTGGGGCATTTCCGGACAGATCGCCGGCGGCCTCGGCTCGAATGTGGTGAGCGTCGGCGACACGCGGGTTTCGATCAACGAATATCGGCTGGCCTACGACCGGCAGGTCTCGCAATTCTCCCAGCAGTTCGGCCGGCCGATCACGCGCGAACAGGCCCAGGCCTTCGGCATCGACCAGATGGTGCTGGCACAGCTGATAGCCGGCGCCGTTCTGGACGAGCAGGCGCGCGAGATGCGGCTCGGCCTGTCGCGCGACAGGCTGGCGGCGCTGACGGCGGAAGATCCGGCCTTTGCCGGGCCGGACGGCCGCTTCGACCGCAACCAGTTCCAGTGGGTGCTGCGCCAGGTCGGCATGTCGCCCAACGACTACCTCAAGAATCGCGGCCAGGTCGCGGTGCGCCAGCAGATCGTGGAAGCGGTTTCCGATGGGATGCAGGTGCCGGAGGCGCTGCTGCGTGCCGTTTCGCTCTATTCCGGCGAGGACAGGACCGTCGAGTATCTTGTGCTGCCGCGCTCGCTGGTCGAGCCGGTCGAGGCGCCATCCGAAGAGGCCGTCGTGGCCTGGTTCGAGGCCAACAAGACCGGCTATGCCGCGCCGGAATATCGCAAGATTTCCTACATCAAGCTCGAGCCGGAAGACATCGCCGATCCTGCCTCCATCGGCGACGACGAGGTGCGCGCCTATTACCAGCGCACGATTTCGCGCTTCACCTCCGCGGAAAGCCGCACCATCGAGCAGATCGTCTTCGCCGACGAGGCCAAGGCCACGGCCGCGCTCGACCGTATTCGCGGCGGCGCCACGTTCGAGGAGATCGTCGCCGGAGAAGGTAAAACCCTCGCCGATGTCCTTCTCGGCACGTTCGAGAAGGACAAGGTCGCCGACCCGGCGGTTGCCGATGCGGCGTTCGCGCTCGACAAGGGCGCCATCAGCGACGTGGTTGCCGGCACTTTCGGCCCGATCCTGTTGCGGGTGACGGAAATCACGCCCGAGCGCGTCACCCCGTTCGAGGAAGTTGCCGACACCGTGCGCAGGGAACTGGCGCTCGACGAGGCCAACCGGGTGCTGCTCGACGTCCATGACGCCTATGAGGATGCGCGCGCCGGCGGCGAGACGATGGCGGAAGCTGCCGCGAAGCAACGCCTCAGGGTGGTTACGATCGACGCGGTGGACCGGAACGGCCGCACGCCCGACGGCACGATCATGACCGATCTGCCGCTTTCCAGCGAACTCCTGCGCGACGCGTTCGACGCCGAGGCTGGGATGGAGAACGCTCCGCTCGCCATCGGCTCCAACGGCTTCGTGTTCTACGAGGTCGATGCCGTCACCCCCGCGCGTGATCGCACGCTCGACGAGGTGCGCGACCGCGTGGCCGCCGACTGGACCGCGAACGAGGCTGCGACCCGTCTGGCGCAGAAGGCGGCGGAAACCGAGAAGTCCCTCGTCGGCGGCAGGCCGATCGCCGAGATTGCGACCGAGCTCGGGATAGAGGCGCAGACACGGCGCGGCCTAAAGCGCGACGGCACCGATTCCGACCTCGGCGAGACCGGCATTGCCGCTGTGTTCGGCGTCGCGCGCGGCAAGACCGGCGTAACCCCGGGCGCGAATGCCGGCGCCGAAATCGTCTTCCGCATCGCCGATGTCGTTCACCCGGTCGATGCCGGTGCGGAAGCGGTGCCGCAGGATGTCCGCGACCGCTTCACCCGGGGTCTCGCCGACGATCTGCTCGACCAGCTCGTGGCGCGTCTGCAGTCGCAATACGCTGTCAGCGTCGATCGTGCCGCCATGCAGCAGGCGCTGAGCTTCTGAGGCGGGCCGATGGCGGACCTGAAAGCCCATATCGCCAAGGTCGCCAACGGCACGCCGCTGGCATTCGAGGAAGCGCGCGAAGCCTTCGACATCATCATGTCGGGCGAGGCAACGCCGAGCCAGATCGGCGGTTTCCTCATGGCGTTGCGCGTGCGCGGCGAGACGGTGGCCGAAATCTCCGGCGCGGTCGCGACGATGCGCGCCAAGATGCTGCCGGTGAAGGCGCCGGCGAATGCGATCGACATCGTCGGCACGGGCGGCGATGCCTCCGGCTCCTACAACGTTTCGACCTGCGCCGCCTTCATCGTCGCCGGCGCGGGCGTTCCGGTGGCCAAGCACGGCAATCGGGCGCTGTCCTCGAAATCGGGCGCAGCCGACGCGCTCGTCGCGCTCGGCATCAATATCGAGATCGGCCCCGACGCCATCTCCACCTGCATCGGCGAAGCCGGCGTCGGCTTCATGTTCGCGCCGCTTCATCATTCGGCGATGCGCCATGTCGGACCGACCAGGGTCGAGCTCGGCACCCGCACCATCTTCAACCTGCTCGGCCCGCTTTCGAATCCGGCCGGCATAAGGCGCCAGCTCGTCGGCGTGTTCTCGCCGCAATGGGTGGAGCCGGTGGCGCATGTGCTGAAGGAGCTTGGCTCCGAAACCGTCTGGGTGGTCCATGGCGACGGCCTCGACGAGATGACGACGACGGGGACAACGCTGGTCGCCGCGCTCGAGAACGGCAAGATCAGGACATTCGAGACGACGCCCGAGCAGGTCGGGCTTGCCCGCGCCGACCATCGGGACCTCAAGGGCGCCGACGCCGCCCACAACGCCGCCGCCCTGCGCGCCGTGCTGGCCGGCGAGAAGAACGCCTATCGCGACATCGCGGTTCTCAATGCAGCCGGTGCGCTTGTCGTGGCCGGCAAGGCAAAAACGCTCGCCGACGGCATCGAGATCGCGTCGCATTCGATCGACAACGGTTCGGCGCTGTCGGTTCTCGAACTGCTGGCCCACGTTTCCAACCGTGATGCCTCCAATCGCGGAAACAAGGCATGAGCGACATCCTGCGCCGGATCGAGGCTTACAAGCGCGAGGAGATCGCCGCCGCCCGAGATGCGCTGCCGCTCGCCGAGGTCAAGGCAAGGGCCGCCGATGTCACGCCGCCGCGCGGATTCGGCAAGACGCTGCGGGCCAAGCACGAAGCCGGCGACTTCGCGCTGATTGCCGAGATCAAGAAGGCGAGCCCTTCCAAGGGCTTGATCCGGGCCGATTTCGACCCGCCATCTCTGGCACGATCCTATGAGCAGGGCGGAGCGGCCTGCCTGTCGGTGCTGACAGACCGGCCGTCTTTCCAGGGAGCGCCCGAGTTCCTCACCGCCGCACGCGACGCAACCGCCCTGCCCGCCCTTCGCAAGGATTTCATGTTCGAGCCCTATCAGGTGCATGAAGCCCGCAGCTGGGGCGCTGACGCCATTCTCGTCATCATGGCGAGCCTCACCGACGACGAGGCGAAGGCGCTGGAAGACGAAGCGTTCGAGACCGGCATGGACGTTCTGGTCGAGGTGCATGACGAGAACGAGTTGGAGCGTGCGCTCAACCGCCTGACCTCGCCGCTGCTCGGCATCAACAACCGCAATCTGCGCACGTTCGAGGTGAGTCTCGAAACCAGCGAGCGGCTGGCCCGGCTCGTTCCGTCGGACAGGATCATCGTCGGCGAGAGCGGCATCTTCACCCATGCCGACTGCCGGCGCCTGAAGGAAAGCGGCATCGAAACCTTCCTCGTCGGCGAAAGCCTGATGCGGCAGGACGATGTCACGGCAGCGACACGCACCCTGCTCGGGCAGGATGCGCCCCTGCATTCTGGAATGGAGCAGCTTTGATGACGGCGGTGCTTACCCATCTCGGCAAGGCCGGCGAGGCCAGCATGGTCGATGTCGGCGCCAAGGACGAGACGGAGAGGACCGCGATCGTCGAAGGCGCGGTCGTGATGAAACCGGAAACGCTCGCGCTCATCATCGAAGGCAACGCCAAGAAGGGCGACGTGATCGGCGCGGCGCGGATTGCCGGCATCATGGCTGCCAAGCGCACCCACGAACTGATCCCGCTCTGCCATCCGCTGCTTCTGACCAAGGTGTCGGTGGACATAGAGCCCGACGAAGCGCTGCCCGGATTGCGCGTCACCGCGCTTGCCCGCGTTACCGGTAAGACCGGGGTGGAGATGGAGGCGCTGACCGCGGCTTCCGTCGCCTGCCTGACCATCTACGACATGGCCAAGGCCGTGGATCGGGAAATGACGATCACCGGCATTCGCCTTGTCCAGAAAAGCGGCGGTAAGTCGGGCGATTATCGCCGGGAACCGCGCTGACATGGCCGAGCTGCTGCCCGTCGACGAGGCGCTGGGCCGCATCCTCGACGGAGCGGCTCCGCTTGCCGCGGAAAGCGTCGGCCTCGACGATGCCGCCGGCAGGGTTCTCGCCGAACCAATCGTCGCTGACAGGACGCAACCGCCCTTCCCGGCTTCGGCAATGGACGGCTACGCGGTGCGGGCGGCGGATATCGCTTCCGTCCCGGTTACGCTGGAACTGATCGGCGCGTCCGTGGCCGGGAAACGGTTCGACGGCAGCGTCCACACGGGACAGGCAGTGCGCATATTCACCGGTGCGCCGGTTCCTGACGGCGCCGACGCGATCCTGCTCCAGGAAGACGCGCAAAAGCACGGCGACGGCACCGTCACCGCTCGCACCGCTGTGGTTTCTGGTCGTCACATCCGGCGCGCCGGCCTCGACTTCGAGGCCGGCGAAACGGTCCTGCCTCAAGGCCGGATTCTTGACGCGGCCGCGCTGGCGCTGGCCGCTGCGGCCGGATGCGCAATGCCGCGGGTGGTGCGCAAGCCGCTGGTCGCCATCCTCGCCACCGGAAGCGAACTGGTTCCGCCGGGCGTCGAGCCGGGCCCCGACCAGATCGTCGCCTGCAATTCCTATGGCGTCGCGGCGATCGTGCGCGATGCCGGGGGCATGACGCTTGATCTCGGAATCGCTCCGGACGAGATCGGCAGGATTCGCGCCTCGATCCGGAGCGCCCTCGACATGCAGGCCGACGTCGTCGTCACGCTCGGCGGGGCGTCGGTGGGCGAGCACGACCTGGTCGGGGCCGCGCTGGAGGCCGAAGGCATGGTTCCCGGCTTCTGGAAGATCGCCATGCGACCCGGAAAACCGTTGATGTTCGGTCGATTCGGCAAGGTGCGGGCGCTCGGCCTTCCGGGAAACCCGGTTTCGAGCCTCGTCTGCTCGCATCTTTTCCTGAAACCGCTGGTGACGGCGCTGGCCGGCCGGCCATTTTCGCCGGATATCCGCGAGGCGATCCTCGCCGCTCCGATGAAGGCCAACGATCATCGCCGGGACTATGTCCGCGCCAAAGCCGCAATACGGAACGGAATCCTGTCCGTCACGCCCTATGCAACGCAGGATTCCTCGATGCTGCGGACCCTTTCCGACGCCAATGCGCTGATCATCCGCGCGCCGAATGCGCCGGCGCTGGACGCAGGCGAAACCTGCAATGTCCTGATGCTCCGGGATTGAGGCGCCACATGTTCCGCCCGGAAATTTCACTGTATTTTCGGGAACGATTTCGAACAGTTTCTGTTATAATGTCTGAGAAGGGCAAATTGACGGACTATCAGGAGAACACGATGTTAAAGATCGTTTCCAGTGTGTGCGCAGCAGCAATGATGCTGACCCTGCCACTTACGACGCCGGGATTTGCCTTGCCGAAGGCATCTCCTTCTTGGGTTGAGCAAGGCGCCGTTCAGATTCAGCTCGAACGGCAGGGCGACCATCGGGAATGGCGGCGTGGAGATCGCGACTGGCGTCGTGGCGACCGTGACTGGCGTCGCAGCGGCGAGCGCTGGCGTGGGCCGGACAGTTCACCCGGCTATCGTGACAGCCTGGTTCGCCGTGGCGACTATTATTACTATCGCGGTCATCGCGGTTACCGCAACCACCGCCCCGGCTATCGCCAGTACAATGGCTGGTGGTTTCCCCCGGCAGCATTCATCGCCGGTGCGATCATCGGCGGCGCCATAGCAAACGAACCGCCGGTCCAGTACCGTCCTCGCGGCAACGCCCATATCGACTGGTGCTACAACCGCTATCGTTCGTACCGCGCGTCGGACAACAGCTACCAGCCCTATAACGGCCCGCGCCGCCAGTGCGTGTCGCCTTACGGCTGACCGTCACGGTTAGGGCCGACGGCATAGGTCGGCTGCACAAAAAGAAACCCCGCCTTTCGGCGGGGTTTTTTGTCTTGGGTCTTCCATCCAGGCGCAACGCGGGAAACGCTCTGCTTTTCCCGAAACCGCCCTATTCGGCGGCCGCCAGCAGGCTTGCATTGCCGCCTGCCGCCGTGGTGTCGACGCAGACGGCGCGTTCATGCGCATAAGCGACGGGTTCTATCGGCTGGGTTATCAGCCGCACAAGCGCGCCGTCGCGATCCGCGAGAGCGGCGCGCACGATGCGCAGCGTCCCGGCATCCCCTGCAAAGGCGACGACATCCACCTCGATTTCGCCGAGACCCCCCGCATCGATCACGCCCTCGAGCGCCTCGAGCGGAAGTCCCTTGCCGATAAGCGGCGCAAGCGCCGCGCGCGCGCCGGGCGTCACGGCCAGCACCGAATTGCCCGCCGCGAGCGCCTGAACCGTCTGCGCGAGAAGCGTCTCACCGTCGGGCCCAAGGCAGAGCGCCCGCCCGCGCGGGGCAAGCCGCAGGGCGTTGGCCTCGCCCGTCGGGCCTGGCAGGTCGACCGGCCCGAACTCGACGGCGGCGGAGGCCGCGATTGCAGTGGCCCCCTTGCCGCGCAGATGCTTTCGCAGGATTTCGATGCGATCGTGCCTGCTGTTCCAGCCGCCGCGGGTCGCTTCCGGCATATGATCGCGCACTGCCCGCAATGAAACGACAGTTGCCGGAACCGCCGCGGAAGGCCGAGCAACCACCGCCGCAACCGGCTTGCGGAAGCGGTGAAGATAATGCGGGCCACCCGCCTTCGGCCCCGTGCCTGAAAGCCCTTCGCCGCCGAAAGGCTGCGAGCCGACCACCGCGCCGATCTGGTTGCGGTTGACGTAGACGTTGCCAGCATGAACGCCGTCGACGACATGTTGAACGCGTGCGTCGATGCGGGTGTGCAGCGCGAATGTCAGGCCGTAGCCCTTGGCATTGATGGCCTCGATCACCCGATCGATGGCGTCGGCCTCGAACGAAGCGACATGCAGGATCGGGCCGAACATCTCGCGTTCCATCTCGCCGATGCCCGAAACACGCAGGATATGCGGCGGCACGAAAAGCCCGGAGGACGGCGCGTCCAGCCTCGCCAGCAGCCGGCCTTCGCGCTCCATCCTGTCGCCATAGGCAAGCAGCGCATCCCTCGCCTCCTTGTCGATCACCGGGCCGACATCGGTCGCAGCCAGCCATGGATCGCCCAGGCGCAGCGCGGCCACCGCCCCGGTCAGCATTTCGAGCAGCTTCACCTCGATATCCTTCTGGACATAGAGGATGCGCAATGCCGAACAACGCTGACCCGCGCTCTGGAAGGCCGAGGCGACGATGTCGCGCACCGCCTGTTCCGGCAACGCCGTCGAATCGACGATCATCGCGTTCAACCCGCCCGTCTCCGCAATCAGCATCGCGTCGGGCGCAGCGGTCCTCGACAGCTGCCGCTCGATCGAACGCGCCACTTCGGTGGAACCAGTGAAGCAGACACCGGCGATGCGCGGATCGGCGGTCAGCGGCGCTCCGACCGTCGGGCCGTCGCCCGGTACGAGCTGAAGCACGTCCTCCGGCACGCCGGCTGCGTGCAGCAGTTCGACGGCGCGGGCGGCAATCAGCGGCGTCTGCTCGGCAGGCTTGGCGATCACGGCATTGCCGGTCACCAGAGCGGCGGCAATCTGGCCAGCGAAGATCGCCAGCGGAAAGTTCCACGGAGAAATGCAGGCGATGACGCCGCGCGCCATGGTGCCTTCCTCGGCCGAGGAAGCGAGGGACGCATAATAGCGCAGAAAATCGGCGGCCTCGCGCACCTCGCCGACCGCGTCCAGCAGGCTCTTGCCGCCTTCGCGCGCGCAAAGGGCGAAGAATTCGACCGCATTGTCCTCGAAGAGATCGGCAGCCTTCGACAACGCGGCGGCGCGCGCGGACACCGGCCGCTTCGCCCATGCCGGCTGCGCGTCGATGGCGCGGCCGACCGCCTCGGCCACCGTCGCGGCGTTGGCCTCGAACACCTCGCCGACGACCTCGTTCGGCCTGGCAGGATTGAGGATCGCGCGCCCCGACTTGCCCGTGCCGGCCTTCCAGCGGTGCGGCGGTGCGAACTGCGCCCGCGCCGCCTCGATACGCGCCATGGTCACCGGATCGGTGATGTCCCAGCCGGCGGAGTTGGCGCGCACCGAGCCGAATATGTCGGCGGGGCGCGGAATAGCCGGGTTCGACGCCACCTTCTGGCCGGCAACCACCTCGAACGGATCTCTGGCGATGGTCTCGGCGCTGACATTCTTGTCGACGATCTGGTGAACGAAGGAGGAATTGGCACCGTTCTCCAGCAGGCGGCGGACGAGATAGGCGAGCAGGTCGGAATGGGCTCCGACCGGGGCATAGATGCGGCAACGCGTGCCCTCGGCGGAACGAACGGCCTCGTGCAGTGCCTCGCCCATGCCGTGCAGGCGCTGGAACTCGAACGCATCGGTGCGGCCTTCGGCCAGAGCCAGGATCGCCGCCACGGTATGCGCATTGTGGGTGGCGAATTGCGGATAGATGCGGTCGGTCATGCCGAGCAGCTTTCGCGCGCAGGCGACATAGGAAACATCGGTATTGGGCTTGCGCGTGAAGACCGGATAGCCCGACAGGCCCAGCACCTGGGCGCGCTTGATCTCGGTATCCCAGTAAGCGCCCTTGACCAGACGCACCATGATGCGGCGGTCGAGCTTAGTCGCCAGTGCATGCAGCCAGTCGATGACGAAGGGTGCACGCGGGCCGTAAGCCTGGACGACGACGCCGAAACCATCCCAACCGGCAAGCTCGGGATTGGCCAGCGTCTCCTCGATGACGTCGAGCGACAGGTCGAGCCGGTCCGCCTCCTCGGCATCGATGTTCAGCCCCATGCGCGCCTTCCTGGCAGCGAGCGCCAACGCGGTCAGGCGCTCGACCATGACCGGCAACATTGTCTCCTTCTGTGTCACCTCGTAGCGCGGATGGATCGCCGACAGCTTGACCGAGATGCCGTGGTTCCTGGCAATGTCGTCGCTGGTCGCGCTGGCGGCAAGCGCCTCGATCGCATCGGCATAGGCACGATGATAGCGAAGTGCATCGGCTTCGGTTCGCGCCGCCTCGCCAAGCATGTCGAAGGAATAGAGATAGCCCTTCTTGCTGTAGTCGCGGCCCCGCTTCATCGCCTCGGCGATGGTGCGGCCGAGCACGAACTGCTCGCCCATCTCGCGCATAGCGGCCGAAACCGCCTTGCGGATGACCGGCTCGCCCAAACGACGGATCATCGCACGCAGCGTCCCCTCGATGCCGCCTTCGCCCTCGTCGAGCACCCGGCCGGTCAGCATCAGCGCCCAGGTCGAAGCATTGACGAAGATCGAGGATGACCCGGAATGCGAGGACCAGTCGTGCGGGGCGATCTTGTCGCGGATCAGATCGTCCATGGTGCCGGCGTCGGGCACGCGCAGCAGCGCCTCGGCCAGGCACATCAGCGCCACGCCCTCGCGCGTCGACAGGCCG
>JBLJBS010000125.1:0-4961 GCA_047637695.1 Aquamicrobium sp.
CACCGGCCCGCTGGAAAAGCGCACGCAGGACTACATCACCGGCCGCTTCGGCTGATCGCAGCGATCCCGGCGGGCCGCCTTGCGGCGGCCTCGCCATTGGAATCGCGCACAAGATTACGAGCCATAGGAGGCTGAAATGGGTGAGCACACGGTGACATCCTTCGACGAGGATCTCGACGCCATCGACACGCTGATCCGCGACATGGGCGACCTCGCCGATTCGATGGTGGCGGCGTCGGCGAGATCGCTGGTCACTTCCGACATCGCGCTGGCACAGCGCGTCATTTCCGACGATGCGGTGATGGACGCGCGCCAGCGCGAGCTCGACGACCGCGCCATCACGCTGATCGCCAAGCGCCAGCCGGTCGCGCAGGATCTGCGCTCGGTAGTCGGCGCAATCCGCATGGCGGGTGACCTCGAGCGCATCGGCGACCTCGCCAAGAATATTGCCAAGCGCGTCGGCGCGGTCGGCGAAGGCGTGGCGCCGCGCGAACTGTCGCATTCGATCGAGGTGATGGCGCAGGCCGTCATCGGCCAGATCGACGCCGCGATCGCGCTCTACGAGTCCCGCGACGACGAGGGCCTGATCCGGCTGCGCGACGAGGACGAGAAGATCGACGTGCAGTACACCTCGGTGTTCCGCGAGCTTCTGACCTACATGATGGAAGACCCGCGCAACATCACCGCCTGCACGCATCTGCTGTTCTGCGCCAAGAACCTCGAGCGGATCGGCGACCATGTGACCAACATCGCCGAGAACGCCTATTATGTGCTGACCGGCCGCCAGCTGCCGCTGAACCGGCCCAAGCGCGATGAGACCGCGATGGCGATCAAGCCTGAGTAACCGGGCCGGGGGGCATAACCAGCAGGACATATGGAATGATTGCGCCCAAGATCATGGTCGTTGAAGACGAGGAGCCGCTCGGCGTCCTCCTGCGTTACAATCTCGAGGCCGAAGGCTATCAGGTCGAGGTGGTGATGCGCGGCGATGAAGCCGAGATGCGGTTGCGCGAGACCGTGCCCGACCTGCTCGTTCTCGACTGGATGGTCCCGGCTGTCTCCGGCATCGAGCTGTGCCGGCGACTGCGGCTGCGGCCGGAGACCGAGCGTCTTCCGGTCATCATGCTGACGGCCCGCGGCGAGGAGAACGACCGCGTGCGCGGCCTAGCCACCGGAGCCGACGACTATCTGGTCAAGCCGTTCTCGATGCCGGAATTCGTCGCCCGTGTGCGCGCGCTGCTGCGCCGCGCCAAGCCGGAGGTGCTTTCCTCCGTGCTCAAGGTCGACGACTTGGTCCTCGACCGCGAGACGCATCGCGTCCATCGCGCCGAGGCGGAGCTGAAGCTGGGTCCGACCGAGTTCCGCCTGCTCGAATTCCTGATGCAGCATCCGGGCCGCGTCTTCTCGCGCGGGCAGCTTCTCGACAATGTCTGGGGCGAGACGCTCTATATCGACGAGCGCACCGTCGACGTCCATGTCGGGCGGCTGCGCAAGGCCGTCAATCTCGACGGCCTGCCGGACGTGATCCGCACCATTCGCGGCGCCGGCTACGCCATCCGCGAGGTTTGAGGCAAATCCAGCGCGTTTTATTCGAGGCCGCGCCGCACAGGCGCGGCCTCAATCACAATTTGGCCGAACTCGGCTGTGCTGATAAAAGGTGCCTGCGAACGGGATCGGAAGATTCCGGACAAACCACAGGCAACCCCCACAGGCACCCCGATGAAGAGACCAGCCATGTTTTTGCGTTTCCTGCTGATCGGCGCCCTTGCCCTGCCGCTTGCGCTGACCGCCGGCACGCCCGCCTCGGCCCAGACGGTCGATCCGCGCGTCGCCCAGCTCGAGGAACAGGTGCGCCAGCTGAACGGCCTGATCGAGGAGATGAACTTCCAGCTTCTCCAGATGCAGGACCAGTTGCGGCGCATGCAGGAAGACAATGAATTGCGCTTCCAGGAGATCGAGCAGCGTCGTTCCGATGCTTCGCCTCAGGCGCGGCCGCGCGACCACGCCGCCGCTCAGCCGTCGGCGGGCAGCGGCGACGACGAGTTCTATTCGGCGGACCCCGCCACGGGCGCCGCCGCCAATGGCGGCGCGCAGGCACAGGGCGAGCCGCCGCGCAACCTCGGCGCAATCACCTTCGACGCCGACGGAACACCGCGCGTCGCCGCGCCGGCCGATGTCGCTGGCCAAGGGCAGGAGAGCCAAGGGCATGAGAGCCAAGGTCAGGGTACGATTGGACAGAACCCTGCCGGTCAGGACGGCACCACGGTGGCGGCGCTTCCTCCCCGCGGCGATGACGACGAGCTCTATCGCAACGCCTACGAATTCATCCTGTCGGGCGACTACGACACCGCCGAGGCTAGCTTTCGCGACCTGCTCACGCGCTTTCCGGGCAGCGAGCACGCGGCCGACGCCCATTTCTGGCTCGGCGAGGCGCTGCTGGCGCAGCAGAAGCCGCGCGAGGCCGCCGAGATCTTCCTTGCCGCCAGCCGCGACTTCCCCGACGCGCGCAAGGCGCCCGACACCCTGTTCAAGCTCGGCGTCTCGCTCGTCGCCATGAACCAGCGCGACGTCGGCTGCGCCACCTTCACCGAAGTCCTGCAGCGTTTCCCCCAGGTCAGCGCCGCGCTAAAGGACCGCGTCAAGCAGGAACAGGCCGCGGCCTCCTGCTGATCAGTTTCGCGGGTCCCGGAACACCGGTCATGGACCTCGCCCCAGCCACACTTTTTTCTTCGCTCGACACCGGCAAAACGCTGGTTGTCGCCGTTTCCGGCGGCAGCGATTCCCTTTCTCTTCTCCTCCTTGCCGAGGATTTCCTTCACCGTCATCGTCCTTCCGTCCGGCTTGTCGCGGTCACCGTCGACCACCGCCTGCGACCGGAAGCCGCCGATGAAGCAGCCTGGGTCGCCGGGTTTTGCGCGCGCCGCGGCATTGCCCATGACACCGTGGCATGGGCCGGCGACAAGCCCCGGAGCGGCCTTGCCGCAGCCGCCCGCGAAGCCCGCTACGAACTGCTCGCCGCTGCGGCGCAACGAAGCGGCGCCTCCGTCGTCCTCGTCGGCCACACGCTTGACGATCAGGCCGAGACATTCGCCATGCGCGGATCGCGTGGCGACGGCATCGGCCTTGCCGGCATGGCGCGGGCGACGCTGTTCGACAGCCGCGTCTGGATCGCCCGGCCGCTGCTCGGCCAGCGCCGCCAAGCGCTGCGCCGATGGCTCGACCAGCGCGGCGTCGAATGGATCGACGATCCGAGCAACGACAATCCCGCCTCTGAACGGGTGCGGGTCCGCAGGCGGCTGGACCCTTCCGAAGCCCTGGAACTGGCCGGACTGGCGCAGGCCAATGGGCGGGCGAGAAGCCTGATGGCGGCGCAGGCGGCCGAACTGGTTCGCCGGTTCGCGGACCGCCCTGCCCTCGGCCTGCTGCGGCTCGACCGCGCATTCCTCGCAACCGGCGAAGAGACCCGTGAAGCCGGCATTTTCGCGCTCCGCGCCCTGCTTGCCACCGCAGGCGGGGTCTCCCGCCTGCCCGACGCGGCCCGCAGCGACAACCTTCTTGCACGATTGCAAACCGGGGAGCCGCTGCGCGCGACATTGGCGCGCGCCGTCGTCGACGCGCGCCGGCAAGGCATCTTCATCCGGCGCGAGGCCCGCGACCTGCCCTCGGTGCCCGTGACTGGACAACCGCTCGTCTGGGACGGGAGAATGCGGCTCTCGGTCGCGCCCGCTTCCACCGGCTTGACCATCCGCGCGCTTGGCAGGCAAGCGCCCACGCCGCCTGTCGAAGAACTTGCCGCGAACGTTCCGCCCGCGCTGGCCCTCGACGCATTGGCGACCGAGCCGGCGCTGTTTTCGGGCGAAGCGCCGCTCGGGCGGCTTCTCGCCGACAATACTGCTTTTCCCGGCAATGCCGCCGCAATCGTCGCCCCTTTTGCGCGCTTCCTGCCGGGTTTCGACTATCCGCTCGCGGCGGCGCTCCATCAACTGACCGGCGCGCCGGCGCTTCCAGCCCCGCCTTGGCCAGAACACAATGCCGCCGGAGCTTAACTGAATAAGGCGGTTGCGCTTGGCAAGACCCCATGCGCTGCCTATGTTAGTCGCCACACTGGCAAAGTCGGAAAGCCGCGCCCCGGCAGGACATCGCATCCGGACGGGCGCCAACAGGAAACACGATGAATCCGAACTATCGAAATCTCGCGCTCTGGGCGATCATCGCCGTCTTGCTGATCGCGCTTTTCAACCTGTTCCAGACGCCGCAGCAGCGCGGCATGGCGCGTGACATCCCCTATTCGGAATTCCTCAGCGAGGTCGACGCCGGTCGCATCCAGTCCGTCACCATCGCCGGCAACCGCATCAGCGGCACCTATGGCGACGCCAGCGGCGGCTTCCAGACCTACTCGCCCGGCGATCCGGCGCTGGTCGGCCGGCTCGAGCAGAAGGGCGTCACCATCAATGCCCGCCCCGAGACCGACGGCTCCAACTCCCTGCTCGGCTATCTCGTCTCCTGGCTGCCGATGATCCTGATCCTCGGCGTGTGGATTTTCTTCATGCGCCAGATGCAGTCCGGATCGGGCCGCGCCATGGGCTTCGGCAAGTCCAAGGCCAAGCTTCTGACGGAGGCGCATGGTCGCGTCACCTTCGCCGACGTCGCCGGCGTCGACGAGGCCAAGCAGGATCTGGAAGAAATCGTCGAATTCCTGCGCGACCCGCAGAAGTTCCAGCGCCTCGGCGGCAAGATTCCGCGCGGCGTGCTGCTCGTCGGCCCTCCCGGAACCGGCAAGACCCTGCTCGCCCGTTCGGTCGCGGGTGAAGCCAACGTGCCGTTCTTCACCATCTCAGGCTCCGATTTCGTCGAGATGTTCGTCGGCGTCGGCGCGTCCCGCGTCCGCGACATGTTCGAGCAGGCCAAGAAGAACGCGCCCTGCATCATCTTCATCGACGAGATCGACGCGGTCGGCCGCC